>CAYNMC010000022.1:0-24906 GCA_964398365.1 uncultured Pseudomonadales bacterium
TTTTTTTAAAAATTTATTATCACCAATCTCAACACCATGACCAATTGAAGAGCAACCAGCCATTTTCATTTTTTGAAGCAAATTCCGATCTACTAAATTCACTCTTGCGCTACAAGGCCAGGTTAAGTCAATTTTTTCTGAATTAATAAGTCGCATAATTTTTCCGTATTTACTCGATTCATAGTAAAGACATCATCATAAATATAATTTCTTTAATCCCATATTTTTTATTCAAAATTCCATTTCTTTAACAGTTTTTTCAGCAGACTATGACCTATATTGTCGACCAAAAATATTCTGTGAACAGAAGATACAGTTAAAAGGACAACCTCTGGAGGTGATCATATTAGTAGTTGGAAGGCGGGTGAAAATGCGATGAGCAGGTCGATAAAGTTTCATGTCCACTAAATCTCTTGCTGGAAAAGGGATCTGGTCTAAGTCAACATTTTTTAACTTAAAAGGAGTTTGTATAAATTTACCATTTTTTAAAAGCGATATTATTTACTTTAGCTAAATTTTGCCCATTTTTTAAAGACTTAATCAAATCAGTAAAAGTAATTTCACCTTCCCCAATAACAACAATGTCAATATTTAAAATTTCTGAACATTCTTTAGGGGAAATTGAAGCATGAGGACCGCCCCCAATAATAAGAGTTTTGGGCAAGCTATTTCTTATTCTTTTCACAGTTTCTAAAACAGATGAAAAAGTTGTGGTATAAATAGTAAGACCAAGAATATCCGGTTTTAACTTACTGATTTTTCTTTCAAAATTTTTAAAATTCATTTTATAAGGTGGAGCATCAAAAATTTTAACTTTTATATCAGGGAGTTAATTTTTTAGAAAAGAAGCAAGATAAAGTAATCCCAAGGGAGGTAAAACCGCACCTGTTTTACTGTAGGGACTATCTTCTGATAGGGAAAAAGGTGGATTAACTAATAAAATTTTCATTTTAGCATCCTTTTGAATTTATCAAATTTAAAAAGTATATTGATTCCCGTAATTATTTCCCGAAAGGAAAGATTTCTGAAATTAGTAAGAAGCCAGCGGGGACGTAAATACATTCTTCGATAAGCTTTATGAATTAGTCTAATGAGTTCTTTTTTGGGTAAAGCTCGTGTTTCAACCAAAGGAATGGGATTATTAAGAGAAAAAAAATAGTTATCCCAATTTTTTGCTTCCTTGGTTAAGTAACCATATTTTTCACATAATTTTCTTACGGCAGTTCCTGGGAAAGGGACAAGATTAACGATAGCCATACTATCTAAGGGAAGACTAAAAAAGAAATTTAACGATTTTTCTATGTCTTTAACTGTTTCGTTGGGATAACCAATAATACAATTTGAGCCAACAAGAAAACCCATAGATTTTGCCAGGAAGATATTTTTTCTAGCTTTATCGAGGTCTAAATTTTTTTTCATTTTTTGGAGGGTTTTAGGAGAACCAGATTCTATCCCAAAAGATATTGAATAAACTCCTGCTTGTTTCATGGCTTTTAAGATTTCTTTATCAACTAAATCGGCACGAACTCCGTTAGCAAACTTTAAATAAATAGAAGGCTTGAGAGCGGCAATTCTTGCCAGCAATTCCAGAGCTCTCTCTCTTTGAACAGTGAAGTTATCATCCTCAAAATAGATTTCATCAACTCCATACCTTTTAACTAAAAATTTTATTTCAGATATTACCGACTCGATACTGCGACTACGAATTTGATTTCCCATTGTTCGACAACAAAAAGTACAACTAAAGGGACAGCCTCGCGTGGACATTATGGGCAAAATTCTTTTTCCTCTTTTAAACAAACCGTGAGTTTGGGTACTATGAAAATAGGCGTCAAGATTCATTAAATGAAATGCTGGCCATGGTAGGTTTTCTAAATCTTTTGAAGAAAGATAGGGACCTCTTTTGTTAATCATAATTGAGTTATCGATTTTAAAAGCTAAGCCTTTAATTTTTTTTAACATTTTTACTGAATCTTCTTTATTCTTTACCAATTCGCAAAATTGTAAAAAGGTTTTTTCACTTTCTCCAATAAAAACATAATCTACCCACTTTTTACTAATGACTTCTTTGGGGAGAATTGAGGCGTGAGCACCGCCAAAAACAATAAGAACGTTTGGGAATATTTTTTTGATTTTTTTTGCCGCCTTTAATCCAGTCAAATAACTAAAGGTAACCGTACTTATACCCACAATATCTGGTGTAAAAGTTAAAAGTTTGTCCAAAGCATATTTATCAATTCTGTTATCAAAAACTTTTACTTTAAAGCCATGTTGCTCTAAAACTGCTGCTAAATATAAAGGCCCCAAACAAGGAGTAGTGTTTCTATCAGAAAAGGAGGGAGATGGTATATAGAAAGCAATTTTCACTAATTTTATAACTTGTTTTATCGGTGAGGCAATTGTAATAAGATATTATAGACTTTGCAAGTATTTTTATTAGGTAAGAAGGACAGAGTTGTATTAATAATTATGTAATAGGAAACTCTGTTTAAATTTTGGTTTTTAAATTTGTGCTTGAGTTGATGTTGTAATATTCTTACTTCACTCTGAATTGATTTTTTATGATAGTAGATTAGGATTTAGTGAATTATTTTTAATAATTTTTCTCAAACTTCAAGCTAGCTTAGATTATCCAAGACAACCTTAAGATGGGAATAAAAGGATTTCTGTCTTGTTGGCTAAGCACGACTCATGAGTTACTTTGAAAACTATATAAAAAGAGGCGATTTTGGAATGAAGTCCCAGATTGGTTCTTAAAAAGTGAGCACTGGCATATTATTTAAGTTAATAAGAAGAGGGTGAGAATAAAAATTAATTGAAAATTTTTTTAAAATCTTCCAAAAGCTCATTGCTAACAGGCTTATTTTATGATAACTTTGTTTTGATGAAACCGGAAATTTCCATTGTTGTGACCTGCTTTAACGAGGAAAAGAATCTGCCAATTTTGGTTGAAGAAATTAGAAAAGTGATGAAAACTTTAAAAAGTGCCTATGAAATTATCGTGATTGATGACGGATCTTGTGATAACAGTTTTGTCACCCTTTTAAAAATAAAAAAAAGTCTTTCTTTATTAAAAGTAATTAAGCTTCGACGTAATTTTGGGCAATCGGCAGCAACTCTTGCCGGTTTTAAAGAAGCGAAGGGGAAAATAATTGTCGCTTTGGATGGTGATCTTCAAAATGATCCGGTCGATATACCCCGTTTAATAAAAAAAATAAAGGAGGGTTACGATGTCGTTAGCGGCTGGCGTTATCAACGTCAAGTATCTTTTCCCTATTTTTTGATTTTGAAAATTGGTGGGTTTTTAAGGAAGTGGTTGATTGGTTTTCAGTTTCATGATGCCGCCTCGACACCTAATGCCTATAGGCGAGAAACCTTGCAAGAATTAGAGCTTTATGGAGAAATGCACCGCTTTTTGGTACCAATTTTGGCTTGGCAGGGATGGAGAATTACTGAAATAAAGGTTAATCACCGGCCCCGGCAATATGGTTACTCAAAATATAATCTTTTTAAATCTCTAAGAGGTTTTTTAGATCTTCTCTTAGTCAGATTTTGGCAGAGCTACTCTTCAAGGCCAATCCATATTTTTGGGACCTTGGGTTTAATTTTTTCTTTGATGGGTTTAATTATCGGTCTAGAAGAATCAGCAAGAAAACTTGTTTTTGGTTTATCTATTTATAATCGTACTTTACCGCTTTTAGCCGTTTTTTTAATGATTCTAGGAGTCCAATTTATTGCCTTGGGAATTCTCGCAGATATTATGGTAAGGATTTACTATAAAAATAAAAACACTTTTTGTATAGAGAAGATCATTTAAAATGCTTTCGGTGGTTATTCCTCTATTTAATGCCCAAAAGACTATTGGTTTGGTTTTAAAGGCCTTAGTTTCTCAAAAAATCAAGGAAGCTTTTGAAATAATCATTGTAGACGATGGCTCAAAGGATAGTTCAAAAGAAAAAGTTGAAAACTTAAGATTAAAATTAAAAATTAAAAATTTAAAATTGTTTAGTCAAAAACATCAGGGTCCGGCAGCCGCTAGAAATTTTGGCGTAAATAAGGCTAAAGGAGATATTATTGTTTTTTTGGATGCTGATGTTATTTTGGAAGATTCAGCTTTAAAACAGATTGTTTATGATTTTAGGACAAAGAAAAATTTAGTAGCCTTAAATGGCGTTTATTCTTTAGAACCAGCAATTCCTTCATTTTTTAGTTGGTATTTCTCGCTTTTTAAATATTATCAGTGGGTCTGTCGGAAAACTAAAGCCTATACGGGCTTCTCAACAAGATTGGCTGCCATTAAAAAAAATGTTTTCTTAAAGGTTGGCGGCTTTAACAAAGTTTACCGAGATGCTTTGGTGGAAGATTATGACTTTGGTCATCGTTTGGGAAAAAATTATAAAGTTATTGTTGATCCCAAAGTAAAAGGGAAACACTTTCATCCTAATTTTAGTCAATGTTTTTGTAATTATTATAAACGAGCTTATTTATGGTTGAAATTATTTGGTCAAAGAAAGAAATTTGATAATATTACCACCACTTTTTCAACAGGTTTGGCTAGCGTTTTTGGGTTTTTAACTTTAATTTTTTTACCTTTAACCATTTTTTATAAATTCTCAATCTTTTTACTTATTCCTTTTTCCTTTTCCTTTATGATTTTTTTAGGATTTTACTGGCGTTTTTACCTTTTTGTTTTTAGAGAAAAAGGTGTACTTTGGTTGTTTGCCGCAGTGATTATCACTCTGGTTTTGACAATTCCTTTAGGTTTGGCTTTCTTTAAGTTTTTATTGGTAGATAAGTTGGCTTTCAAAATAAGGAAAGCTGTGATATAAACTAAAGGGTATGAAAATTTTATTGATGGTGCCGGCAGTAAATATGACTAAGCGTTACGGTCGCTTTGCGCCAGCGACCGGCAGTACGCCGATTTTAGGTTTGGGATATATTGCCGCTGTTTTAGAAAGAGAAGGTTATGAAGTGCAAATTATTGATGGTTTAGTAGAATCTTTTACCTTAAGAGAGTTAATGACAAGAATTAAAAAATTTCATCCAGCGGTTTTTGGTATCAGTACCACCTCGTTAACTTATTTATTTATTGAAGATTTAGCTAGAGAAGTAAAAAAAAGATTCCCTAAAATAAAAATCATCATTGGTGGTCCTCATGTTTCTTCAATGCCGTTGCCAACAATGAAGAGTAAGGTTTTTGATATTGGAGTGATTGGGGAAGGCGAAAGGACTATTGCTGAAGTTGCGCGTTGTTTACAAAAGGGGAAATCATTAGCTGGAGTAAAAGGGATTTTTTATTTAACTGATTCAGGAATGATTAAACAAAATCCACCCAGGGAATTGATTGAAAATTTAGACGAAATACCTTTTCCTGCCAGACATCTTTTTCCACCACTTTCTTCTTATAAGCCCTCAATTTTTTATTATAAACGATTACCGATGACTACCCAAATGACTTCTAGAGGTTGTCCTTATGGTTGTATTTTTTGTGGCAAACCAGTGTTTGGTCGAACTTACCGGGCTCATTCACCAAAGTATGTGGTTGATGAAATGGAATTACTGCAAAATCAATATGGGGTAAAAGAAATTATGTTTTATGATGATATTTTTACCGTTGATAAAAAAAGAGTTTTGGCAATTTGCCAAGAAATTTTAAAAAGAAAATTAAAACTGATATGGAGTATTGGCGCCAGGGTGGATACAGTTGATAAAGAAATGCTTGAAGCCATGGCCCAAGCCGGCTGCTGGAATATTGGTTTTGGGATTGAGACTGGTAATCCTAGGGTAATGAAATTTATCAACAAGGGAATAGATCTTAAAAAAGTAAAAAAGGCAGTGGTTTTGGCAACCAAGGCGGGTATTCAAGTGCGAGGTTTATTTATGCTTGCTCATCCAACAGAAACTCTTAAAACAATGGAAGATACCATTAATTTAGCCAAGAGTTTACCTTTTTATTCTGTAAACTTTAGCATTACCCATCCGATTGTGAATACTAAACTTTATGAAATTGCTCCTCAATATGGTGATTTCGATAAAAGCCGTTATTTTGAATCTTTTTCCGGACATCCTAAAAATCCGGTTTTTGTGCCTCACGGTTTAACCAAAAAGCAAATCCTTGAGGCGCAAAGACGAGCTTATCTTGAATTTTATTTACATCCCAAAAGGATTTGGTTATTACTGAGGAGTATCGACTCGTGGTCTGATATCAAAAAATATTGGCAGGGTTTGAAGGTAATAATTAATTTATTATTTTCATTTATTACCGGTAATAAAGTGGAAGAAGAGAAAAATCAAATTACGAGACTGAAGAGTTAAAGAAATGGGAACTCATCAAGAAGAAATTAAATTTTATCGACAATTTGCTAAAAGATATGATGAGTGTGAAACTTCAGCGGCCGCAAAATTATATTATGAATATTGGGATAAATTATTACTTGCTAAACTGCCTAAAAATTCTTCCTTAAGGATTTTAGATTTAGGTTGTGGCACGGGCGGTTTTTTAAATAAACTTAAAAAAAAATATAAAAAAGCAGTGGGTTTGGATATTTCTTCGGTAATGTTAGCGATTGCCAAAAAAAAATACCCAAAGCTTGCCGACAATTTAATTAGGGGAACAGCAGAAAATTTACCTTTTCCTGAAAATTCTTTTGATGTCGTTTTTATAAGAGTTGCTTTGCATCACTTTCAAGATCCAAAAAAAAGTTTAAAAGAAATTCAAAGAGTCTTAACCGATAAAGGTCAACTTATTTTTTTAGAACCCTGCAGTGATTTTTTTATTTTAAAATTCAAAGCAAAAAAATTTTTAAAGCATCATTATTCTTTTACGAAAAAAGAAATAGAAAATTTGCTTCTTTGTGCCAATTTTAAAATAAAAACTTGTCAACGTTTGGCTTTTTTGGCTTATCCTTTGTGTGCCCGACCAGATATTTTTCCTTTGTTTAATTTTTTTCCGGCCTTAAAATATCTAGTTGGTTTCTTAATAAAAGTAGATGAGTTTATCGTTAAGTATCTTTTTTTCAACAGGATCAGTTTACTAATTATTTTTTATGCTCAAAAAAAATGATTTCATTATTTTGCTTCTTTGGGTGACTTTTTTAAAGGGTTTGCTTTGGTCATTTTTTATTCCCCTCTGGCATTTTCCAGACGAACAGGCTCATTTTGCTCATGTTGCTTATTTAGCTGAAGGAGGAAAACCACCTATTGGCCGAGGCTTTGATTTATCAGAAGAGATTTTAATTTCTGAGAAGATTCTTGGTACCAAACGGGATGGTTGGGGTAATAACAAATTTACTTATAATCCAAAATTTAATATTGATTATTCAGACAATCTTAAAGGTTTAAGAGAAGACGAGATTAATAATCTTCCTAAAGAGACGCGAAAGAATTTTGTAAAAACCGAGGCTGCTACCTATAATGATTTTTTTTATCAAATTTCTGCTTTAGTTTATAAAGTTTTTTATGAAAAAAATTTATTCGTAAGAGTTTTTGTTTTAAGAGTTTTTTGGCTGATTTGCATGATGGGTATTGTGAGTTTAGCTTTTTTAATTAGCAAACAACTTTTTCCGGGAAATTTTGGTTTGCAAGTAAGCATTCCGATTTTAGTCAGCTTCCAACCGATGTTTACTTTCGTTTCCTCAGGTGTCACCATTGACAATCTTTTAAATCTTTTATTCACTTTAGGTATATATAATGCTGTTGTTTTATTGCTGAAGCCAAATTTATTTAATTTAATAATCTTGCTTATTTTTAGTTATTCTGCCTTACTTACCAAAAATAATTCTTTTATTCTTTTAATTATCGTTTTGCCATCAATTATTTATTTTTTGTTTAAAAAAAGAAAGCTGCTTTTTATAAATCTTGCGACTTTATTGGCGGTTAGTTTGCTTAGTTATTTTTTAATTCCCCATTTTAGAAATTTGATTAATATTTTTTTAACTTCACAGACTGTTCCCTTCTTTGATTTTGGTTTTTCGGAAAATTCAAAAAATTATTCGTTGGGACAACATTTCCTTTGGACATTGAAACATACCATTTATGAGGTTATTCCGTGGTATTGGGGAGTTTTTAGATGGCTTTCTTTAAGCTTGCCAATTTGGCTTATTAGGATATTTAACAGATTGCTTCTTATCTCTGCTTTAGGTTTGATTTTTAAAATCATCTTGTTACTAAAAAGAAAACTAACTAAAAATGATTGGTTATTTTTCTTTATGATTTATATTAACGTTTTCTATTTTTTAATTCTTTGCCTTTGGGATTGGTTTTTTTATCGACAAAATAATTATTCTTTTGGGATTCAGGGAAGGTATTATTTTCCGGTAATTGTCAGCCATATGCTTCTGTTGGCGGTAGGTTTTGAAAGCTTTATACAACTAGTGGCGAGAATGGTAAAAAAATTAGGCTTGAAGAGGATAAAAACGGAAAAATGGCAGAAAAGCTTTTTAATTTTTTTAGCCTTTTGGTTCATAGGGGTTAACTGTTTTGTTTTCTTTCTTTTAGTTACTTCTTATTATGATAGTCATAGTTTTCAGAAGTTCATCCTTCAAGCCAGTCAGTATAAACCTTGGTTTGCTAAGGGCTACTGGCTTGTGGCATTATTGGTTGGCTATGTTTTAAGCCTTTCTTTTTTAATTTTTAATCTTTTTAATTTCCTGATTAAGAAAGAAAATGAGTAGCAAAATAATTTTAGGTTTTTTGTTTTTTTTTATCTTAGGCAAAAGTTTGTTGTGGTTATTTATGGTTCCAATTTTTCAATCTCCTGATGAGGCTAGCCATTTTGCTTATGTTCAAAGACTGGCAGAAGGAGGGAAGTTTAATCCACGGCGAACGAATATTACCTCAAAAGAAATTATCCAAGTGGCAGAAATTGTTGGTTTTAATTGGGCAAGAAATCATCCTTACTGGTTGGGTTACCAGCCCTTTTGGCAAGAAAAAATTCAAAAAATTGAACCAGAGGCCAAAAAAGACTTTGATCAAAAATATCTTCAACCGGTTGGCCAACGAGCTAAAAAAAATCCGCCGCTTTATTATTATCTGGCAACACTTTTTTATTATCTTTTTTACTCATCTAATTTTTTATACCGCTTTTTTAGCGTCCGCTTTTTTTCCTTAATTATTTCCTTAATTACTCTTTTTTTAATTTATCAGATAGGAGTTTTAATTTTTCAGAAGAGACTTGAAGTAATTACTTTAATTATTTTGGTAGCTTATCAACCAATGTTTAGTTATTTAGGGGTAAGTGTTAATAGTGAAGTTTTGGCAATTTTATTGGTAACCTTGTTTATTTTTTTTGGCTTGAAAGCTCTTAAGGAAGGGAAAAAAAATAATATAGTTTTAGCTCTTTTAACAGTTTTTATTGGTATTTTGGTTAAACCCATCATCGTGATTTTATTTTTAGTTTTTCCCTTAATTTTAAAAAAGCGACTAACTAAAGGTTTTCTCTTTTCTTTAATTGTGATCCTGACGATTTTTCTAGCCGGTTCTTTTTTAATCAACCTGAGCGTTAAGGATAAAACTTTTGATTTATGGCGCTATCAAATTGCCTTTGCTGATTATCAAGCTTCTTTGGTTTTTTTAATTAAGGTTTTAAATAAAGAAATAATTTCTAAACTAATTAATTACTTTATAAATAATAAAGAAACTTACTTAACGAATATTTTTCCGGGATATTGGGGAGTTTTTGGCTGGCTAGAGGCAGCCATGCCCATTACTGTTTATAGAATTTTAAAAGTGATTTGTGGCTTTTCCTTTTTGGGAATAATCAAATGGTTCTGGCAGGAGAAGCAAAAATTCCGCCTGGTATTTTTCTTATTAATGACAGTTTTGTTTTACCTTTTAGCCATCATTTTTAATGATTTTAAAACTTATGTTGAGGAGGGAGAAGCGTTTGGCATTCAAGGACGCTATTTTTTACCCACAATTTCAGCCCAAATGATCCTTTTAATTTTAGGTTTAAAAACACTGGTGCCTAAAAAATTTCATAATTTATTGTCAATTTTTCTGGTTGGGGGCAGTTTTGGTTTAAACCTCATGGGTTTTTTGACGATGTATCGTTATTTTTATGGTTAGTTTTAAAAAATACTTTTTAATCATTTTTATAATTTTTATATTAGTTATACCTCTAAAAGCTCTCTTGGGACCGCAATTTTACACCTCCCATGATGGTCAATCACATTTAGCTAGACTTTATCAGCTGGATAAAGTTATTAGAGATGGACAGTTGCCGCCGCGTTGGGCGGGTCAATTTGCAGGAGAGCGAGGATACCCTGTTTTTATTTTTGCCTATCCCTTACCCTACTGGTTGGCTGAAGTTTTTTACCTTTCGGGTTTTAATTTGGCTGAATCAATAAAATTAGTTTTTGCTCTTTTTTATATTCTTTCCGGATTGGCAATGTATTGGTTGGTTAAGGAGCTTTTTAAAAATCAATGGGCAGGTTTTTTGGCAGCAGTTTTGTATACTTGGGCGCCTTACCGTTTTGTGAAGATTTTTGTAACCGCTTCATTGGGCGAGTCGATGGCTTTTACCTTTATACCATTAATTCTTTTAGCCATTTATAAATTTTCTTTACTTGGTTTTGCTCTTTCTTTAACTGCTTTAATTTTAACGCACCTCATTAGTTTAATTATGTTTTTGCCGCTGATGGGAAGTTTTATTTTTTGGATTTTGAGAGTACTTAAGAGAGATAAGAAGATAAGGATGGCAAAAAGATTATGGTTGGGGATTTTACTTGGCTTAGGTTTGTCTGCTTTTTACCTACTACCAGCAGTTTGGGAAAAAAGATATACGCGCTATGCTGAAGTTTTAGCTCAAAATTATTTTCAACAATTTGTTGAGCCGTTAAAACTTTTATATTCTAAATGGGGTTATGGTGTACCTAAAATTACGCCTGATGGTCTTTCTTTACAGCTTGGAGCAGCTCAATGGTTAGTAATTTTAAGTACCTTAACTTTAGTTTTTTTGACTTTTAAAAAATTAAAAAAACAAAAAAAGTTTTTTTATTTAAGCTTGTTGGTGCTTTTCAATTTTTGGCTCTCGGTTTTTCTTATGTTGGCAATCTCCAAGCCACTTTGGGATTTATTACCACCTTTACAGACCGTTGATACGCCATGGCGCTTTTTAGGGGTTTTGGTGTTTACGAGTGCCTTTCTAGGAGGGTGGTTTATTCGTGAATTAAAGTCTAAAACTTTAATGATTTTTATGTTCCTATTTTTGTTATTTTTAGCCTTTTATGGTAATCGTCATCATTTACGAATCAATGCACCAATAAACTATGACGAGAAATATTTTGCTCACTATTATTGGGTAGGAAGCGGTTGGGATGAATACCGACCAAAGTGGCTTAAAGATACTTATCATAAGCCTCCAAAAAAGTTAGTGGAAATTATTAATGGTAGCTGTAAGGTTAGCCAAGAAACAAAAAAAAGTAACTTTATTGCTTTCAATCTTTTTTGCGAAGGGCCAGCAGAAGTTTTGGTTAATGGGGCTTATTATCCTGGTTGGCGATTATGGGTAGGTGAAAAGGAATTTACTTCACAAATGATTGCCAATTTAGAAGAGTCTTCGGGCTTGATTTTGTTTAAAGTCCAGAAGGGAAATCATCAAATTAAATTAAAATTTGGGGAGACTCTCTTAAGATTAACTGCCGATGGCATCTCTCTTTTCAGCCTCTTGGTTTTAATATTTCTTTTTTTAAAAAGACAGGTTGATAGTTATAAAGCCAACCTTGGTGCGTCCAGAAGAAATTATTTTCTATAAAAGGAAATAATTTTATAAACTGCTTTAATGACATCGTTAAGATCTTGAGGTGTCATATGAGGATAAAATGGTAAAGAAACAAGCCGATCAGCTACAAATTCAGCTTTGGGAAACATTGCTCTTTTAAAACCAAAAGTTTTTCGATAGAACTGATGAAGGTGAAGAGCAGTGAAATGGATACCAACACCAATATTTTCTTTTTGCAAAGCTTCAATAAATTGATTACGATTAATTTTTAATTTTTGAATATTTAATAAGATAGCAAAAATGTGCATCGCGTGAGTGGTATTCTCTTCGATAGGCGCAGGTAAGCTAATTTCTGGTAAATCTTTAAAAGCTTTTAGATAGATTTGCCAATATTTTTTCCGAATCTTTAAGTTGTTTTTTAGACGTTTTAATTGAGGCAGACCAAGGGAGGCCTGAAGATCAGTCATATTGTACTTATAACCAGCGTAGAGAGCTTCATAAGGTTTGAAACCAGCGACAGAATAACGTTTCCAAGCGTCAGCTGAGATTCCGTGAAGGCTTTTAATTTTGGCTTCTTGGAACCACTTTTTCCTTTGAGTTACGAGCATACCACCTTCAGCCGTGGTTAAATTTTTGGTAACATAAAAAGAAAAGGCAGAAAAATCGCCAAAAGTGCCAATTTTTTTGCCATGATACCAAGCTTCCAGAGCGTGGGCAGCATCTTCAATCACAAAAAGATTGTTTTTTTTGGCGATAGCCATGATTTTATCCATCTGGCAGGGTCGGCCGTGAAGATGGACAACAATCAAGGCCTTAGTTTTTTTGGTTACTTTTTTTTTAATTTCCGAAGGATCAATGTTCCAATCATTGATATTAATATCAGCAAATACAGGTTTAGCACCGCGGTGAATAATAACGTTTGCGGTAGCTACAAAGGTTAATGGCGTAGTAATTACCTCATCGTTAGCTTTAATCCCTAAAACGTCAAGAGCAAGTTCCAGAGCCGCGGTGCAGGAACTAAGTCCAAGAGCATAACGCACCCCTAGAAATTTGGCAAAAGATTTTTGAAAAGTTTCCGTTTTTGGTCCGGTACCCCACCAGCCAGAACGGAGAGTTTCTGAAATTTCCCTGATTTCTTCTTTAAAAAAACGTGGTTGACCAAAAATTAAAAACTTTTTTCGAACTGGTTTGCCTCCTTCAATTGCCGGCAAATTAGAAAAGTGAGGCATTTGTTATATTATATAATAAGCGAGGAAAGTTTATGGATAAGTATGATTTATCGCTGATTTTACCATGTTTCAATGAGGCAGAAATTTTTATTGATTCAATTAACCGAATTATCAGGGTTTTGGACGAAACTCACTATACCTGGGAGATTATTTTTGTTGATGATAAATCAAAAGATAAAACTCCTCAGCTTATAAAAAGGTTTTTAAAGAAAAATCCGCGAAATCACTTCAAGGCTTATTTTCATCAAGTAAATCAAGGAAGAGGACAAACTGTAAAAGATGGTTTTTTAAAAGCAGAAGGAAAAATCGTGGGTTTTATAGATATTGACTTAGAAATTGGTGAGTGGTATCTCCCAAAGTTTATTGGAGAGGTTGAGAGGGGAGCCGATGCGGCTATTGCTTTAAGGATCTATGATTTTAACTTAAAAGCCCTTCATCGTTGGTTTGCCAGCAAGGGTTATATGTGGTTAAGAAAGTTAATTTTGGATTTACCTTACGAGGATACCGAAGCGGGCTATAAATTTTTTAAGCGAGAGAAAATCCGGCCACTTTTAGAAAAATGTCAGTTTAAGGGTTGGTTTTGGGATACAGAGATAATGTCGTTAAGCCATCGACATAAACTTAAAGTAGTTCAGATACCGGTAGCCTTTAAGCGTCGTTTTGATAAAACTTCCACCGTGAATTTTTTGCCAGATACAATAGCTTATTTTAAAGATTTATTAAGTTTTAAATTTAAAAATAAATGTTAAAAATTATCAAAGAAGTAGGTTTAAGAAGAATTTTTAAATATTTCATTTTTTCTCTTTGGCAGTTAATTTTTGACCTTTTACTTTTTTCGCCATTAAGAATTTGGTGGTTGAGATTTGGGGGGGCCACTATTGGCAAAAATTGCTTTATTGACAAGATTGATTTTATTAATTTAGGGCGTACAGGTTTAAGCGGTTTAAAAATTGGCGATGAATGCTTTTTGGGAAGAGGAGTCGTCTTGGATTTAGCCGGTGAAATCCTGATTGAAAAACAAGTAGTTATTGCGCTAAGAACCATTATTCTTACTCATTTTTCTGCGGGTTTTTCTGATCATCCTCTTCTTACAAGATATAAGAAATTTGTGAAAAAAGTAATTTTAAAAAAGGCCTGTTTTATTGGTGCCGGGAGTATTATTTTGCCGGGAGTTAAGTTGGGAGAAGAAAGTTTGGTAGCCGCTGGAGCTGTAGTAACCAAAAGTATTCCCAGTAAAAGTCTAGTTGCAGGTGTGCCGGCAAAAATTAAAAATAAATGAAGAAATTTTCAAAACTTCTTTTTTTGATTTTAATTTTTGGTTTTTGGTTAAGAATTCATCGTTTATCAGAACTTTTTTATTTTAATATGGATGAAGCCTTGTTAGCCTTTCGGGGATGGGGTTTGTGGACGCTGAAAAGATTTTTTATTATCGGTGGGATTAGTCCTTTAGGGTTCCATCTACCTCCATATTTTTATTGGTTTTCTGCCCTCTTTTTACCGATTTTAGATTTTAGTCCTCTTATTTGGGGTTATCTTGCTAGTTTTTTGGCTCTTTTAACTATTTTGGCATTATTTTTTTTAGTCAGAAAAATTGTTGACGAAAAAACTGCTTTAGTGGCCGCCTTTTTATACACTACTTCCTTTAATGCTATTTTTTATGATCGACATTATTGGCCTTTAGTTTTTAATCCTCTGTTAACCATTTTAACTCTTGCTTTATTAGCAAGTAAATTTTACTATCGTTGGTTTATTTTGGCTTTGATTTTGGTTTTTGCCATAAGCGCTGATCCTTCGAATCTGCCTTTGTTAATTTTAGGAATTTATGAGCTTTTTAAAAAGAAGGTAAGCAAGAAGAATAAATTGGGATTTAGTCTTACTTTTCTTATCTTATTCTTTTTGCCATTAATTATTTTTGATTTAAGACATGCTGGTAGTAATTTTCAAGGCTTGAATTTATTTTTAAGGCGCAGTCAAGAATTAAGGTTAACTTGGCAAGGGATTCTTAATGCTCTTTTATTGATACCCAAGGCCTTGGGTCAATTTTGGTATACAGGAGAGACCAATATTAGTTATTTTCATACTTATTGTTTAAAATATGCACTAGCAAGACAATTTGATCAACCTTTTTTTCTTCAAATAATTTCTTTAATTTTTCTGCTAATTTTTTCTTTCCAATGGAGAAAGAAAGAAAGGTTTTTTATTAATTTATTGCTAATTTATGCAATAGGTTTATTAATTTATGGAGGAGTACTGGGTAGGCCGCTTTTTGATCATTATTTAGCTGGTCTTTTACCTATTTTTGCACTTTTTACAGCCCGGGCTTTAACTAAATTTTGGCCGGCAACTCTTTTAATTTTAGCTTTCTTTTTTTTCGTTAACTTCCGTCAATTTTTAAAAAGCACTAACCCTTATGGTTTAGCCGAAACGAAAAAAGCCATCAATTGGACTATTCAGGAAATTGATAATAAAGAATTTGCCCTAGATACTCTTAGTAAATGTTTTAGATTTAATGGTTTGCGTTATTTATACGAGATTAAGAATAGAGCCCCGCTAATAAGCCACCTTGATCCTGATTTTTTTTGGCTCTATCGTCGGCCCCCCGCTAATTTTTTCCCTGAGTTGGTAGTGATTTTTAGCGATAAGGAAGTAACACCTGACCTGCCAGTAATTAAAAAAAATTTTTTTGGTGCTTGGCACGTTTATCTCTTAGATAACAAGAATTTAAAGTATCAAATTGAAGGGTTAAGATGAAATTTGGGATTACTTCTCATACTATTGTTAAGAATGAGGAAAAATTTATTAAATTTGCTCTTTTGTCGGTCATTGCCAAAATGGACAAGATGTTGGTTTGGGATACTGGCTCGACAGACCAAACGGTAAACCTTATTAAGTCACTTAAGAATAAAAAAATTGAGTTTAGAGAATGCGGTAAGGTTGACAGAAAGAAATTAGTTTTATTGCGTAATGAACAGTTAAAACTTACTAAAACTTCTTGGTTTTTGATTTTAGATGGTGATGAAATTTGGCCTCAAGAAAACTTAGTTAAACTCATTGAAGCGATGAAAAAAGCAAAAAAACAGACAATTGCTTTAGTGAATAAAACTAGAAATTGTTTAGGCGACCTTTATCATTATTTACCAGATGAAGAAGGGAAATATAAAATTGGTCCATGGCAGGGCCATCTTAATATTAGAGCAATTAGAAATTTAGAGGGTTTAAGGGTGGCGGGTAGTTATCCTCTCGAGACCTATTTGTACCGAGGTATCCCCATTCAAAATTTAACCTCGCGTTTAGAGTTTGTTGAAACTTGGTATTTACACACGACACACTTGCAAAGAAGTCGTTGGCAGCATCAAGTTGGAGTGATTGATAGAATTAAAAAATATAAATTTATATGGAGAAAAAAGGTTCTTAAAATGAAGAAAGAAGAACTGCCTAGCGTTTTAAATCTATCTCTTTAATTTGGAATCAGGGCTTATTAGGTTAACTTAATTTTTCTCTTTTTTATACCAGTTGACAAATTCTTTAAGACCTTTTTCAAGAGAAGTTCGGGGTTGCCACTTTAAAAATCGTTTGGCCTTGCTAATATTAGCATAAGTGATTTTTAGGTCTGTTTTCGGCAGTTTTGTAAATTTAATTAATGGTTTCTTTTTGGTTTCTTTAACTAAAATTTCTAGAAAATTTTTTAAGGAGGTTGGTTTTGAACTACCCAAATTAATAATTTCAAAACTAAATGATTTATTAATTACTTTTAGGAGAGCTTCAGTAATATCATCAATGTAGGTAAAATCACGTTTTGTGTCTTTTTCATAAAGAACGATAGTTTCTTGGTTAAATAAGCGTTTCGTAAAATCATAATAAGCCATATCGGGTCGTCCCCAAGGGCCATAAACAGTAAAAAACCTTAAACAACAAGCTTTAATTCCAAAGAGGTGGTGGTAAGTTTTAATCATCAACTCCCCGGCACGTTTAGTGACTCCATAAAGCGAAAGTGGTTGATCACAGGGATCGTTTTCCAAAAAGGGAACATTTTTGCTGTTGCCATAAACACTGCTCGAAGAAGCAAAAATTAATTTTGTTTTTGGAGAGTGGTTTTTAATTGATTCTAAAATATTTAATAAACCACGAAGATTGCTTTTTTCATAACAAAAAGGGTTGACGAGGGAATAGCGCACGCCCGCTTGCGCAGCAAGATGAACTACTGCCTCAAAATGATTTCTTTCAAAAAGGTTTTTGAGCAATTTTTGCTTATTGATATCCTCTTTAAAAAAGACAAAGTTTTTTCTTTGGCCGATTAATTTATTTAAACGAAGTTTTTTTAAAGAGGGATGATAATAATTATTGAGATTATCAATGCCAGTGACATAATTATTTTGCTCGAGGAGTTTTTTAGTTAAATGGGCACCGATGAAGCCTGCACAACCGGTGACTAAGATTTTCATGGTCTGGTTTTACTTCTACTTATTGATTTTTTAAAGTAATTAATAGTTTTATTTAGGCCTTCTTCAAGGGATATTTTGGGTTGCCATTTAAGTAATTTTTTTGCGAGTTCAATGTCAGGCTTGCGTTTTTCTGGATCGTCTTCTGGTAAAGGAAGGTAATTAATTTTAGGAAAGTAACCGGTAATTGCCTTTATTTTTTCTACCAATTGCAGAATTGTAATTTCTTGAGGATTGCCAAGATTTACAGGAAGAGCATTTGCCTGGTCACACCTTAATAATTTTAAGAGAGCCTCCACTTGATCATCAATATAACAAAAACTTCGTGTTTGTTTGCCATTGCCATAAATAAAAATCGGCTTTTTTTGTAAAATTTGATAAATAAAAAGAGGTAAAGCTCGGCCGTCTTCAATATTCATCCTCGGACCATAAGTATTAAAAATTCGCGCAATTCTTGTTTGTAAATGAAGATGTCTGCTAAAATTGGCGGTAATAGCCTCACCTAGGCGTTTGGCTTCATCATAAATTGCTCTTGGTCCGATAGGATTGACATGACCTAAATAATTTTCTTTTTGAACTTCCATTTCCGGATTACCATATACTTCTGATGAGGAGGCAAATAAGAAAACAGCTTTAGTTTTGCTGGCCAAATTACATAAATTATGGGTGCCCAAAGAATTAGCAAGATATGTTTCTTGCCATAATTGATGGTAGCTTTTAGGACTTAAGGGATTGGGGCCAGCCGGACTAGCCAAATGAAGAATATAATCAAGTTTAAGAGAATTAAGTTTTTTTAGATCTTTTTCTCGGGTGATATCTAATTTAAGAAAAGTAAAAGATTTTTCTTGAAATAGATGGTGAATATTTTTTTTACTTCCTGTTAAGAAATTATCAAGACAAAAAACCCGTTGCTTTTCTTTGACTAAGCGTTCACAAAGAAAAGAACCGATAAAACCAGCACCACCAGCTATGAGGTAAGTTTTTGCTTTTTGAGACTTCATAATGTTATGATAATAACATATCTAGGAAGGAAAAACTATGCAAATCTGGCGTTATTTAATAATTTTTTCTTCAATTGGTTTAGCCGCTTTAGGCCAGCTATTACTTAAAATCGGCATGAATCGGCATGGTGAATTAACTTTTAATTTTTTGTCTTTGTTGACCGCATTTTTAGAATTTTATATCTTAGTAGGCTTACTTTGTTATGGGTTAAGTTTAATTATTTGGTTAGTGGTACTTTCAAGAGAAAATTTAAGCTTTGTTTATCCAATGGTAGCCTTTTCCTATGTTTTGACAACAGTTTTGGCGAGACTCCTGCTTCATGAGGAAGTACCGATGCTTCGCTGGCTTGGTTTGGTTTTGATTATTTTAGGCATCGCGTGCGTGGCTAGAAGCTAATCATGAGACCGATCCGTGATTTCTTTAGTCAATCCTTGAAGACCCAAACAGCACAAGATACGGTAGTGGTTTTTATCGGCCAGTTTTTTAACACCACCGTTTCTGCCTTGTTTTTTATTTTGCTAGCGCGTGTTTTAGGACCAGCCCAGTTGGGAGTTTATTCAGCGGTTACCGCTTTGATTTTAATCATTACCGATACCGTTGATTTGGCGATTAACAGCAGTATTATTAGATTTAATCAGTTGCCAGAAAAGGAACAATTTAATAAATTTGCCTTTTTTCTCAAATTAATTTTAGGGAGTTTATTTTCAATTTTTATTTTTCTTGCCAGTAAACCAATTTCTTTTCTTCTGCAACGGGATTTAAATTCTTCGCTCAAGGTGGCAGCTTTCTTAATCCTTGTAATTTTTTTATATCGTTTTCCTAAAGCTATTTTACAAGCCCAGAAAAATTTTAAAACCGATGCTCTTTTAGATGGCGGTTTGAGTTTATTAAGACTCATTTTTAGCATCTTAGTAATTTACTTTTACCAATTGACGGTTAATAAAGCCCTTTATATTCAAATAATTGTTACTTTTATAATGATGATTTTGGGCTTTAAACAGGTAGGTTTAAGTTTTATTGGAGAAAAGATTAAAGCTAATCTTCAAAATAAATTTTTTTCTTTTCAAAGTTGGTTGACACTTGCTTTTATTTTAGCCTCAATTCACAGCCGGATTGATAATTTTTTACTCATGCGTTTTGCTGGACCTGAAAAGTTAGGTTTTTATCAAGCAGGTTATCGCTTTTTCATGCCTATTATTCAATTTGCTTCGGTTCTTTCTGCAGTTTTTGCTCCCCGCTTTGCTTCTTTTACTAATGAACAAGAAGTAAAGAACTATCTGAGAAAAACTGCCTGCTTAACAGGTTTTTTTGGCTTTTTAATCCTGAATCTTATTTTATTATTGCCGTTTTTTATAAGATTTTTTTACGGAGATGATTATCTTCCGGCGGTGATACCAACCCAAATCTTAGTGGTTGGTTTTGCTTTTTTTATTTTTGCGGTGCCCTTTAATTCCTGTATTATTTACCGCAAAGAAGCTACTAAATTTTTTGCCTTGCTTAATTTTTGGCAATTATTTTTAATTATTGGTTTAGATTTATTATTAATTCCCAGTTTAGGTGTGATTGGTGCAGCCTTAGCACTGACTGTAAGTTTAGTGATAGCTAATCTTGCGTCTGTTTTTTGGGTGATTAAAAAATGAAAATTGCCTTTTTATCTTTTTATTCAGGGTTTGTAGAAAGAGGAGCAGAAGTTTTTGTAAGCGAGCTGGCGAAAAGATTAAGAAAAAATCATCAGGTAGTTATTTTTCATAGTGATTCTGTCCCAACAAGTTGGTCAAGACAAAATTTTTTTAGTTATTTTTACCTTGATAAACAATCTTTAAAAATTGCTTGGTTTACGTTAAAGAGATTATTTAAAATCGCTACTAAAAATTTTGATTTTATAATTGCCGTTAATGGCGGTTGGCAGACCCTTTTTTGTAAGCTTTACTCTCTTTTTTTTGGTACAAAACTAATTATTAGTGGTCAAGCGGGTAGAGGCAGAGATGATAAGTTTAATCTTTGGTGTTGTCCAGATGCCTTTGTGGCTCTATCAGAAGCAGGTTACCGCTGGGCAAAGGAAATTAATCCGATAATTAAAATTGTCAAGATTCCCAATGGTGTTGATCTTGAAAAATTTAGTCCTCAAATTAAAAAAGCAACTTTAGATTTAGCCAAACCGATAATTTTATGCGTTGCGGCCTTAGAAAAATATAAAAGAGTTGAGTTAAGTTTGAGAGCGATAGCTAGGCTTAAAAAGGGAAGTTTGCTTTTGATTGGCAGCGGTCAACAAAATCAGTTAGACTACTTTGATAATTTAGGAAAGCAGCTTTTAGGCGTTCGACGTTATTGTCGTTTGACGGTGAGACACGAGGAAATACCATCTTATTATGTTGCTGCTGATTTGTTTACCATGGTTTCCGAAAATTGTGAAGCTTTTGGCACTGTTTATCTTGAAGCCATGGCTTGCAACTTACCGGTAGTCGCACCAGATGACGATTTACGTCGCGAAATTATTGGCCCGGCCGGTATTCTAGTTAAAAATCCAGAAGATATTCAACGCTATGCTCATGGTTTAGCCCTGGCTTTAAAGACCGATTTTAAAAATCTTCCTCGAAAACAAGCAGAAAAATTTTCATGGGATAAAATTGCTGCCGATTATGAAAGATTATTAAGAAAACTAAAATCATGAAGGTTTCTGTAATTATTCCTGTTTACCGGCAAGAAAAATATCTTAAGAGATGTTTGGAGAGTTTAGCAAAACAAACGTTTAAAGATTTTGAGGTGATTGTGGTGATTGATAAAGATGATAAAAATTCAAAACTAAAAAAGCAAATCTTGCGCTTTTCCCTCAAAATTAGAAAGCTCAAAGTAATTAAACAAAATCATCAGGGCGCAGCAATAGCCAGAAATACGGGTGTCAAATACGCTCAAGGAAAAATTTTGATTTTCATTGATGCGGATATGGTATTTGCAAAGGATTTTCTTCAAGACTTGATTAGACCAATTGAGTTGAAACAAGCAAAGGGAACTTTTTCTAAAAATGAGTGGGTGGCTAATTGGGAAAACCGCTGGGCTCGTTGCTGGAATTATAATTTAAATTTACCCCTAAAGAGAAGATTGCCAGATGATTATCCTAATGAAGCCCCAGTTTTTCGAGCCATTCTTAAGTCAGAATTTCAAAAAGCTGGTGGTTTTATCCCAAGAGGTTATGATGATGATTGGACTCTCTCAGAGAAATTGGGTTACCGGGCCAAAGCTGTGAGCGGAGCCATTTATTATCATTATAATCCAGAAAATTTAAGAGAAATTTTTGAACAGGCAAGATGGTGGTCAAAAAGAAGCTATAAATTAGGTTTATTGGGGGAAGTGGCAAATTTGTTGCTTTTTACTTTACCATTTTCTTTACTTTTTGGTTTGTTTAAAGCTATTTATTTTCAAGAATTTAATTTTTTATTTTTTAAAATAGTTTTTGACACAGGAGCCTTTTTAGGTTTAATAGAAAAAATTTTGTTTAAAAGATATTATTAATTAATAATTAATTATTGATTCAAAAATTTTGGCACTCCCAAAATTTTTGCTGGAGAATACTTGAAATCAAATTTATTAATTTTTTTAGTTTTATGCTTGGCTTTATTTTTACGTTTGATTGTGATTAATCAATCTTATTGGTTGGATGAGGCAATTCAGGTTTTAGAATCTAGAAGATCATTTGATCAGTTATGGCAGATTACCGCTGATTTTCATCCCCCTTTGTTTCATTATTTAGCTTATTTTTGGTTGAAAGTTTCTGTCATTGAGTGGTGGGCAAGACTTTTGCCTCTTTCTTTGGGATTATTTACTATCTATTTTTTATATCAAGAAATTAAAGAAGTCGCTCGGCTAAAAACAGCAATTTTAGGCAGCTTATTTTTGGCAACTTCAAGTTTTCATATTTATTATTCCCAAGAATTCCGTCCCTATATGCTTTCCTGTTTGCTGGCGACAGCTTCTTATTATTTTTTTATAAGATTTGTAAAAGCTGATAAGATTTATAAGATTGATAAGTGGTTAGGGAGCGGGATTAATTTATTAGGACTATATAGTCTTTATTATTTTCCCTTTGTTTTAGTTTCTCAATTGCTAGTTTTAAGTCTATTTTATCGCCCCAAAGTATTCACTTGGCTTAAAAGCTTAGCGATAAGTGGTTTGTTTTTTATGCTTTGGTTGCCGATGTTTTTCAAACAACTTAATCTTGGCTGGCATTGGGCTAATCGATTTATGGTTTGGCGAGAGAGTGTTTCGGTGCCTTTAGTAAAAGTTTTACCCTTAACTTTTGCTAAGTTTTGGTTGGGAAATATAAGTTTGACTAATAAACTTATTTATGCTTTGTTAATTTTGGGTTTGTTAGCCATTTTTATTTTTCTGGTCTCTAGGGCATGGTTTAAAGAAAAAAAAATTACCCAAATGGTTTTAATATTTTTATTGGTACCTGTTTTTTTAGCCTTTTTTACTTCAATTTTTATTCCGACAATTGCTCCCAAGAGATTGCTTTTGATTTTACCTCAATTTTTCTTTTTACTGGCGCTTAGCGTCCGATCTTTAAATAAAAATTGGCAATGGGTTTTGGTTTTTTTTATCCTTTTTATCAATGTTTTAAGCTTGAACGTTTATTACTTTAATCCACGCTTTCAAAGGGAGCAATGGCGTCAGGCCATTAATTGGGTAGAAAATAACAGTCTTAGTGATTCAGTAGTTCTTTTCGAGTTTAGTCAGCCTTTTGGTCCCTGGATGATTTATCAGACAGGAAAGCTTGAAGCTGTAGGAATTTTAGATGAAGATGATAACTTTGAGTTAAAAATAAGTCAGGTAACGAAGGACAAGAAACAAATTTTTCTTTTTCAATACTTAGTTGAAATGAGTGATCCGGAAAGAAAGGTAGCTAACTGGTTGATAAGAAACAATTATTTACTGAAACAGACAGTAGATTTTCCTGGCGTGGGTTTAATTTATGAATATATTCAATAAAATTTTTAATTTTTGGCGATGGCACCCCGAAGTGGCAATAAGGTATTTGCCAGTTGTAGCAAGCATTAAAAAAGAAAAATCAAAAACCAAAAATAGGATTTTAGAAATTGGTTCTGGTTGGTTAGGGATTAGTCCTTATTTAGGTGAAGAAATCATAGGGTTAGATAGAGATTTTGAAGGTAAGAATTTTTATCTACTAAGACAAATTAAAGGCAGTGTTTTAAACATACCATTTAAAAGTAGAAGTTTTGCTTTTGTGATTTGTATAGATGTTTTGGAGCATCTTGCCAAAGACCAGCGACAGCAAGCCTTAAGAGAAATTTTAAGGGTAACTAAAGACAAAGTCTTTTTAGGGGTGCCTTGCGGTTCTAAGAGTTATCAGCAAGACAAGAAGCTGGCTTTAAACTACCGAAAAATTTTTGGTAAGCCATTTCCCTTTTTTGATGATCATTTAAAATTTGGTTTGCCAACAAAAGCAGAGATAATTCAAGGGCTTAAGTTGGCTGCGCAAAAAAATCGACAACAAATTAGCTGGGAAATTAAAGGCAATGAAAATTTAAAATTAAGAGAATTTTTAATGAACGGCTGGTTAACCAAGAATATTTTGCTTAATTTTATTTACCGAAAATTGTTTTTATTTTTAATTCCGTTATTTAGTTTATTTGATCACCCGCCTTATTATCGTCAGTTGTTTTTTGTTAAAATTAAAGCATGAAAATTGGGATTGATATTAGTCAAGTAGTTTACGGTACGGGAGTAAGCAGATACACACAAGAGTTAATTGAGAACTTATTGAAGCTTGATAGCGAAAATCAATATGTGCTTTTTTTTTCTTCCCTAAGACAAACACTTGTAAATCTTTCAGTTAAGGAAAATCAAACCGTTAATAAAAATTTAAAGATAAAAATTTTTAAATTTCCTCCAACATTTCTTGATTTGCTTTGGAATAAGTGGCATTTTCTAAATATAGAAAAATTTATCGGTAGGGTTGACGTTTTTCACTCTTCTGATTGGACTCAGCCACCCGCAGAAGCAAAAAAGGTAACAACTGTTCATGACCTTTCCTTCTTGCACTATCCCGCAAGTTTTCCTTCCAAAATTATTAAGGTTCAACAAAAGAGGCTGGAATGGGTAAAAAAGGAATGTAATTTGATTATTGCCGATTCGGAAGCAACGAAAAAAGATCTGGTAAAACTTTTAGGATTTAAAGAAAAAAAAATAAGAGTAATTTATCTAGGAGTTAAGAAAGAAATCCAAAGTCAAAAGAGAGAAACAGCTTTTAAGATTCAAAATTTTAAAAAAAGGTATAAATTAAAGAATGATTATATTTTAAATGTAGGTACCTTAGAACCTCGTAAGAATTTAATTCGCTTAATTGAAGCCTTTACTGAAGTGCTTAAGTGGTGTCAGAAAGAAAAAAAAGAAAAGGAGATAAAATTGGTTTTAGCAGGAAAAAAGGGCTGGTTGTATGAGGAAATATTCAAAAAGGTTAAGGAACTGTCTTTGGCGGATAAAGTTATTTTTTTAGATT
>CAYNMC010000023.1:0-2603 GCA_964398365.1 uncultured Pseudomonadales bacterium
CTATAAAAATATGACCAAACCCCAAAAAAAATCTTTAAGTATTGTCATTCCGGTTTACCAAGGGGCAAAAACCATTGGCAAACTTACTGACGAATTAGTCTTAAGACTAAAGAAATATCCCTTGGAAATCGTTCTTGTCAATGACGGCAGTACGGATAATAGCCACCAGGTTTGCCTTGGACTTTCCAAAAAATATAAAAAGATAGTCAAATACATCTGCCTAGCGCGAAACTTTGGCGAGCATAATGCTGACATGGCTGGTCTTAATCACGTTACCGGCGATTACGCTGTCATTATCGATGATGACTTTCAGAATCCCCCAGAAGAAATTGAAAAACTCGTCAAAAAAGCAATTGATGATAATTTAGACGTTGTTTATAGCTACTACGCCGAAAAAAAACATTCCCTTTTCAGAAACTTGGGTAGTAGCTTCAATAACCTAGTGGCTAGTATTCTCCTAAATAAACCAAGAAATTTTTATTTATCAAGCTTCAAGTGTTTAAGCCGTTTTGCCGTCAATGAAGTAATTAAGTACACTGGTCCATTCCCCTACATCGACGGTCTTATCTGGCGGAGTACCAGAAATATCGGCAAAGTTTTGGTCAGACACGAGAAACGAGTTAAAGGCAAATCCGGCTACACTCTAAGAAAGCTAGTCAGGCTTTGGATCAATATGTTTGTCAATTTTTCCATTTATCCTTTGCGAGTCAGTACTCTTTTGGGCCTGTTTTTTTCGGTTTTAGGCGGAGTTTTGACTGTTTTTTTTGTAATTGATAAAATTATCCATCCTGAGATTCCTATTGGTATCACCACCATCCTCGCGGCAATTTTAATTTTTGCCGGGGTGCAGATGATTATGCTTGGTTTAATTGGTGAATATTTAGGCAAACTTTTTTTAACCAATAACAAAACCCCACAGTACGTAATCCGTCACTTTTTTCAACATGGTAAAAATAGCGCTCATTAATCCATCCCAAAATTTAACAAAAATCTACGGCGAGCTTTCCCAAGAAGCACCTGTTTTACCCCCCCTTGGTCTATGTTACCTCGCCAGTGCTTTAAGAGAGGCAAAACTGGCAAAGGTAAAAATAATCGATGCCCAAGCTCTAAAAATCTCCAACAAAAAAGCAGCTACCAAAGCCCTTCTTTGGGGAGCAGATATCATCGGTATCACTGCCACCACAGATATGATTTTTTTGGCTTCGGAAATCGCCGATTTTGTGAAAGCAAAATCAAAAAAAACCAAAATTATTGTTGGCGGACCCCATATCTCCGCTGTCCCAGAAAAAACCCTAAAGATGTTCCCTTCATTTGATATTGGTGTCATTAACGAAGGTGAGGAAACAACCAAAGAATTGGTATCTACTTTAGAAGCAGGTAAAAGTTTAAAAAAAGTTAAAGGTATTGTCTATCGCGAAGGTAATAAAATAATTACCACTGTCCCCAGAGAGTTTATCCAGAACTTAGACTCTTTATTGCCACCAGCTTGGGATTTACTTCCACATCTAACTAAGTTTTATAAGCCCGCGATAATGAATTACAAAAACTCACCTTCTACCTCCATAATCACCTCTCGCGGTTGCCCGGGCCAATGTGCTTTTTGCGACACAAGAGTGTTTGGTTGCCGTTACCGCGTCCACAGTGCCAAGTACGCTTTGGATATGATTCGTTTTTTAAAAAAGAAATACGGTATTAAAGACATTATTTTTTATGACGATCAATTCACGATTTTCAAAGAAAGGTTGGCTCAAATTTGTGAAGGACTTCAATCGCTGGGCATTACCTGGAGCTGTCAAGCAAGAGTTAATGCGGTTGACTTCAAAACGATGAAGATGATGAAAGACGCTGGTTGCTGGAAAATCAGTTTCGGCATTGAAAGCGCTTCGCCAAAGATTTTAAAACTGATGAACAAACGCATTAATCTTCGCCAAGCCAAAAAAGCAATTAGTGACGCCAAAAGAGCAGGTTTGGAAGTTTTGGGTTATTTTATTATTGGCTTCTTTGGCGAAACAAAAAAAACCTTAGCGATGACGAAAAAATTTATCCTCAATTCTGATTTAGATATGATTATGTTAAGCTATTTTTTACCCTTTCCCGGCTCACCCGCATATCCTTTAGTGAACCAATTTGGTGAATTTCACGAAGACTGGAAAAATTTAAACGCTTTTGATCCTGATATTCCTCAATTTATCCCTTATGGTCTTAGCACCAAAGAATTAATCGCTGCCCAAAAAGATATTTATCGGAGTTTTTATTTAAGGCCAAAAATTATGCTCAGATATTGCCAAAGGATGCTTAAAAATCCTACCGAAGCCGCTAGATTCATACGAACAGCTTTTAATTTCAGCAAATTTCTTTTTAGCTCAAACCATGTATAAAGACGAATATAAAAACATTTTTGAAAATCAACAAACTCATTGGTGGTACTTAGGAATGGGGCAGATTACTAATTCTTTTTTAAATAAATATCTGCCTAAAAAAAGAAATTTAAAAATCTTGGATGCTGGTTGTGGCCCAGGCGCGTTTCTCCCTTATCTAAAAAAATTTGGCCAGGTAACCGGTACTGATATTTCTGACGAGGCCTTAAAATATGCTCGAAAAAC
>CAYNMC010000024.1:0-5926 GCA_964398365.1 uncultured Pseudomonadales bacterium
TCGAATTTTGTTCAAAAGATACCGCCACTTGGAAATTGAAAGGTTTGGCTTGCTCTCTGCGAGGGCTCGCCAGCAACCTCTTTTTCTGATTGGCGGTGTGTATTTGAAAAAATCCGAACCGATTTTATTAACGGGCTCGGCGGGCGGAAGGGCAAAGACCGAACCCCCCTTCCGCCCGCCTCGCCAAAAAGCGGAAGCAGAAAGGACGATTTCAAGTTTTTCTAATCCCGCTCTGCTGGACTGCTCGGCTCTACCGAGCTTGGCGGCAGATTCTTTATTTTTGTTCCACTAATTTTTCGAGCGTAGCTCGAATTTCTGGCGAGACTTGCTGATTAGCCAATACCCTTTCAATAAATTTAGGAACTTTCCTTTCGTATGCGGGTGGATTTTCTTTTCCCTCGTTCATACGAATATGCAATCCTTCCATTGCGTCCTCATAATCCGTAAGTACTTGCTGAGTGATTTGTAATAACTCTTCCTCGCTATACATTGTTCGTAATGCCCCGTGAAGTTTCCTGAAATCAGTATTAAACTTTTCCGGCTTCTGTTCATAGCTTTGAAGCAGATGCAAGACTTTGTATGCAAGAATAGTATCAGGTCTTGCAACGTAATAGTCTTGCCCCTCTACATTTACTTTCGCGATTCTTCTTGCTCCGTATGCTTCAACAGGATCGCACATTACCTTAATTTGATTTTCGCCCCGTTTCAAAACTTTGCGTCCCGCTTCAGGTACTTCGTCAAAAGATGGTCCGCCGCCACCCCTTTTTAATCTTGTAGGATTTGCTTTGTAGTGGTCCGTAGGGACATAATCTAAATCACCAATTTGGCGAGCAAAAGAAGCCAAAATTTTTCTCGCTGATTCAGGTATTTCTCTAGTGCGAACTTCGGCTAAAGCTGGAATTTGGGTTTCGTCCATTTCAGTAAAACTTTCCGCACGAGATAAGAGCATAGAGGCCAAAGAACCAGAAAGATAATAATTTATTCTTGTCTCTATGCTTTCAGGTAGTTTCGGCAATTCAACTGTTGTGCCTTTGTCGTCAATTTCTACAACTGGTTTTCTGCCAGTATCAACTTGTGGCCAACGACTAGTTAAGTACTCTGCAAATTTCGTTGCCGATTCTAAAATTTCTTTTTGTTCCGGCGTGATTTCTGTTTCCGGTTTCTCCACTTTTGGAGTTTCTTGTAGGGAGGTAAATTGTAGCGGTCCTTCAAAATTTTCCATATTGTTTAAAATTATTTTAGGTAATTAGTGTGAAACGTAACTAAAATAGGTTGATAAAAACAGTTTGAATAAATTGTCCTTCCGATGATTAAAGCGATACTCCGCCTCTTTAAGATACATCGGGAAATGATATTTGGAAATTCCCCGATAATTATACAAAATATGCTTCGCAAAACTCCAAAACCCCTCGATGCCATTGATATAATTCCTGGTTTTCGTATTGACCATGTTTTTAGAATGATCAATCTTGCGGTGCTTACCTAATCGCTTCAACGAGTTGTAACTCCGGAAAGTGTCGGTGTAATAGACCGTGCCCTTTCTGGTCTTCTTCCTGATAATTGCCATAAGCTCTTCTTTGGACACATGCTCCACAACTCTCGTATAAACCTTTCCATCACGCTCCAGAAGGCCAAAAACAATGTTTTACCCTTTGCACCTCGTCCACGTCTTCCTTTGCGTCTGCTGCCAAAGTAGCTTTCGTCCATCTCAACTTCATCGTTCAGTCTGCCGCCTTCCAATTCCGCCACATAATAGATCGCTTCGCGGAGCTTCTGATAAACGCGGGTGATCATCTGGTAATCAAGTCCGAGATCGTGCGAGAGACGATATGCCGGCTGCTGTTGATAGAATCCTTGCACGATTGCAATTTCCTTAAGGATCCTTTTCAGCGATTTTTGTTTTCCCCAGGGTTTGTTCCGGCACTGGATATATCCGCGGCGTGTCCTGGAAACCTTGAACAAACCGCAAAAAACGCACTTTCTGCCCTTCAAAAAGTTGGCCGCACAACTGAAAACATTATTTCGCCCTTGTGCCATATGGATATTTTAATACCATATGGTTACGAAACGCACTAATTACCTTATTTTATTAAATCCTCTATTGAAACATCCAGTGCTTTAGCAATTTTTGCCATAATATGCACAGTTGGCTTGGTAACGACACCGGCTTCAATTTTTGAAAGCGTTGTGTATTTAAACCTGATTTTCTTGCTAAATCGTCCTGCGTTAAATTGAGCTTGGCTCGTAGTTTTTGATCTTATACCCCATTATATTTTTATCACTCAACACATCTTCAAAGTTTTAATAGCATAAAATTAAAATGATATTTGCTTTCATTTCTATGCTACCAAAATAAAATGAACTTAATCAAAAAAGGGAAAACATGCTTCTGGCGTCTTGCTTCGCAAAACAAAGACAAAAAATTAAATTTTGCGCCTAAAATCGGCTGGCGAGCCTTAGCTTCAGGCGAGCCAGCCTCAACATTTTCCAACTGGCGGAGGGTAGAGGATTCGAACCTCTGAGGGCTTGCGCCCACAGGTTTTCAAGACCTGCGCCATAAACCACTCGGCCAACCCTCCCACAAACTTATTATACTATACTTGAAGGGGTAACCCCTTGACAGGGGTAACCCCTAAGGGTAGTATAAAGATATGCCAAGAAAAAACTCTTTAAAGATATATGTAGAGGGTGGCTATTATCATCTTTATAATCGTGGGGTAGAAAAAAGAGAAATTTTTCTTGATGATAAAGACTATAAAGTCTTTCTATATTTTTTGAAAAAATATCTTTCACCCAGTGAAGAACCAGTCATTTTTCAAAAAAAGAAAAATTTAATCAACCAAATAGAGCTCTTGAGTTATTGCCTTATGCCCAATCACTTTCATCTTTTAGTAAAGCAAAATGTTAAAGAAGGGATTACCAATCTTATGAATCGTCTCGGTACTAATTATGCTATGTATTTTAATAAACGCTATAAGCGGGTGGGCAGTTTATTTCAGAGTGTTTATAAAGCAGTCATAGTGGAGAGCGACGAGCAACTTTTACACCTTTCTCGTTATATTCATCTTAACCCACAGGACAAAGTGGGAAAATTAATAGATTATCCTTATTCCAGCTATGGTGATTATTTGGGAGTGAGGAAGAGTGAATGGGTACATCCAGAGCAAATTCTTTCATTCTTTAAGAAGAAGAGAAGCAAAGTTTTTGATTATTTTTCTTACCAGTCTTTTGTAGAAGGTTATAAAGAGGAATATGATTTAGGTGAGCTTCTCCTTGAGGGGTAACCCCTAACTAGGGGTTACCCCTTTAATTTAAAGGGTTAGCCTTTCCTTTTCCTCAAAACTGCCGTCTTTAAAGAGGGTGACTTCCAAAAACCGGGGCGATTGGAAGTTGCGTTCGGCAGCGAGTGCACCGCTGACTAGCATTGGTACCTGATAACCATCAGGGCAATCATAATAATATTTGGAGAAGCTGTGCAGATGACCGGCGACGGCGAGTCGAACCCGCTTTCGACAAAGCCAATCTCTTAATTGCGTCGCTTGTTGGGCAACTCGCTGGCTGTGTTGACCCATGAGCCGCTCGCTTAGCGGATGAAACAAAGGTTCATGGCTAAAAACCAGCGCCGGCTGCTCGATTTTCAGACAATCAAGGATTTCTTGCCAGGCCGAAGCCGTTAAACCTTCTTTTTCATCAGCATTATTGATAAAAATAAAATTAAAATTGTTTAAGGTCAAGCATGCTGGTAAAGACTCTTTCTTAAAAACCTCCTGCCAAGAATTATTAGGGGCTAAACCTAAGTGTCGACTATACCAAACATCATGATTTCCCGGCAGAAAATAAAATGGAGCGATAATTTGATCAAGGATTTTTTTTCCTGCCAAAAGTTCTTCTGGCTCTCCGACATTGGTGAGATCACCCAGAAAAATGACCAGACTAAAATTGTCTTGATTGATTAAGTTGACGGCTTTTTCCAGATTTTGCCAACTGTGGTGGACGTCGCTTAAGAAAGCAATTTTGAGTGAAGGTGGCGAACAGCTCATTTTTTGCCATGGTGGTGATTCTTGGACGGCGCTGCGGCGGGGTAGATATGGTTCATAAGCATAGTAGTAATATAGAAAACCACTTCCCAGCAGCAGAAGGTTAAGGAAAATCAAAAAGATGAGTTTTAAGCGTTTCATTTTAATTTTTAATAGGACCCGACTAGCACTTAGCATGTTAAAATAGCTAAATGTCTTGTCATAATAGACCAATTACTAATTATGAAACGAAAAATCATTTCTTGTTTCTGTTTAGACTTAACAGCTACCCAAACAAGTAAATTGTTAGGCCTAAATAGGAACACGATTAAATTAATAAGTACTTTAACATATGCCGTAAAGTCATTTACCAGTATCAGTTATCCCAGAAGAAACTGTTATTGGCAAGCTTTAGATTGATGAATCCTACTTTGGACCAAGAAGGATAGCCGGTAAAATAAACAAAAAAGGCAGAAGTACCCATAAACAACCGGTGTTTGGTATTTTTGAAAGAAATCGCCGAGTTTACACAGAAATTATTCCTGTTGCGGTCTAAGAACCTTGAGGAAAATCATTTCTGGTAAAATTAAACCTGGCAGTACTGTTTATTCTGACAATTGGAGAGGATACAATGGTTTGTTAATACCGATTTTGAGAAACATTATCGGGTCAACCACTGTAAGGATATCTTTTCCAGAAATGGGATCCATATCAATGACATTGAGTCATTTTGGGCTTTTACGAAATACCGTTGGGTCAAGTTCAAGGGAATTAAAAAAAACTTCCACTTTCACCTTAAAGAGTGCGAGTGGTCTTGGAGAAAACGCCACCACAACTTGAACAAAATCTTTGGCAAATTGTTAAAGTGCCATCTAGACCCTTAATTATTGGCTGCAGGAGATTTCCTTGCTTATGGTTTTTTAAGGAAATTTGCTTGGGTCAACTTGTTGCAATCCCATAACACCCTAAAGTTTGCCTGGTAAGCGTCAAACTTTGATGCGGTAGATTTTGATGACTTTCTGGCCGGAGTTAAGAAAAGAGGTAATTTTCAGGCGGGCGTTGGTGATGTGGCGATGGTAACTGCAGACACCGGCAGAGCAGGTACCAAAAAGCAAAGTTTTGGTCGAAGTGTCGCCCAAAATAACGGTGCCGCTAACGCCCTGCGGAATACCATTGGCGGTATAAGTGAGTTCATAAGAGCCAGATTTGAGATTGTTAAAACCACTAAAATCGATGAGGAGTGCCTGCCGGTCAGCCCGCAGTCTTACCCAAGCTTTGACGCCTTGGCTAGAGGTTACTGCGCTTGTTGTCCTTTTGACTGTGGTTTTACTCACTCTTTTTTTAGCAGCCAAGACCGGGGAGTCGGCCAGAAAAAATAAAAGGATTAAAATGATAAAGAGGCTAAACTTTTTCATCACTAAACCAATTGTAACATAGTTAGTGGGAACGTAGCTAGTTGATAGCAGAGGTGACTATACCATATTTAGCGGAAGTATAAGCGAGAGTGGTAGAGGTAGTGTTAGTTTAGTTATTTATAACTTAGTTAGTCCATTTAGTAGAGTTAGCATAGCACAATTTATTTCATCACAAAATCTTGCGATCGCAAAAATTTGTGATGAATTCAGGGCAGATGAAATTGAAGATTATTATTAACATAAATCAATTTACCTAGCTGAATTATCCTGTTCTCTAATCTTACAGAATTATTCTGTTCTTCAATCTAAAGAATTATCCTGTTCTTTAATCTACAGAAGAGCGGTAAGAAGAAAATTATTGTTTAAGAAAAAGGCAGAAAAAATTAACCCTCACCCTGGGAAATACACTAAAGGTTATCCCGGAGAAGAAATTCAGGTAGATACCACCGAACCATTTGGTAAAAACAAAGGCATACTAATTAACTTTATTGATGA
>CAYNMC010000025.1:0-13893 GCA_964398365.1 uncultured Pseudomonadales bacterium
TCTTTCCCGCACTATTGGCATCACAAGCGCCAATCGTTGCCTGGGCAGTGGGGCTTAAGGTCAGGCTTTGGCTCAAAACCGCGCTGGTCAAATTGGCTGTGCCGGCATAAAGATTGGCCCAGACTTTGCTGGCTGAACCCAGATCATAGATATTGGTGGTTGTCGGCAAAAGATGACTTTTAAATTGTCCTAAAACATTGATAAGGCTGTTGCTGGCCCCTAAAGTGAGATTATTACCTTGCAGTTCGGTATCGCCGACCACCGCCAAGCCTTGAGCTAAATGAAGCGAACGATCAAAATTGACCTGGCCTGTATTTTGGGTATTAATGTTAACGTTAGTGCCATCATGAGCTATTTGGATATATTTTGAACCACTATTATCAGTAATGCGGACAGCCTCTTGATTTTTGGGCCGGAGAGAGTTATCGCTTTCGGTCCAGAAATTACTGCTGTGGAGAGCACCCAAAAGAGAAGTACTGCCTTCCGGCAAAGAAGTGTTTAGAGGGTCAGAGAGATTCACCTGAGTGCGGGAATCAGCGAGTGTCAGCTCGTTTTGAGCCCGCAGAATGCCTGCAAATTCAAGATTACCTGTAGCATCAACAGCAAACTTGGTTGTGGGACTGCTGCCTGCATCTAATCTTAGCAGGTTTACAGAGGAAAGATCGTTGCCTAGAGTAGCGCTGATCAAGGCGCCATCGACTAAATTAGCATTACTGACTACCAGTGAATCGTTGGTGAGATTTGCCGTTGTGATCCTCACGTTTCCGGCACCATCAGGAGCCAAGGTGATGGAACCATCAGAACCAAACGGTGTTTGCAAGACCAGAGCTTGGCCCTCAATGGCAAAAGTGTCATTTAAGGCTTTGATTTTCGGAGTGGCGGCAGCCAGCGTCAAGCTGCCGTTCTGATTGATGACGGGAATCGTTTGTGGTCCGGCTTTTTCTGCAGGCGCGTATCCCCGCAAAAGATTGGCATTGGCGGCCAGATTGGCAGTGGCGATGAGCATGCGGGGATTAAGCTCTTTCCCTTCAAGGGTTTTTATGCCCAGATAAAGCCGTTCATAATTGAAAAAAAGCTGGGAGGGAATAGGCTTGTCGCCTCGGCTGATGTCCCCCAGCGGGGCGCTGAAAAAACCTTCGTCATCAGGAGAAAGCAGCCAATTTTTTGAAGTCCAGAGAGGTTCGCCGTCAACTTCTTTATCATAGAGAGAAAAAAGGACTTCCACTGAAGAGGGCGTCTTACCGTTGACAGTTTTAATTTGACCTCTATAAAAAACAATCCAAGGATTTAGACTTTGTTGGCTTATTTGGGCAGTTTGTCTAGTTTCTGGTAAGGCCAAAAATTGCTGGGGAAGACTTACTCTTTTAAGACCTAATAGGCTTATGATCAAAATGATGAGGATGATCAGCATTATAAAACTTATAAACTTCAGCGAGGGGGTTTGGAGAAAAAAAGAAGAGCGTAGGGAAGATTGTAGTCGGGTTACCTTTGTTGCTTCCGGAGTCAAAAAACCCTTATTTTTAAGCCAGTTGAAAAACTTATTTAAAGAGGTCATTTTTCGAACTTGGGAAGCTTTATTTAGACCCTTTTCAGCCAAAAACCGCTGATAGTCTTCTATAAGAGCTTTTGCTTTATTAAGATTCATTTTGATATATACCAATTTAAAAATTGTCTTACGTCTACCAGATAATTGCGAATGGTAATCAGGGAGAGTTTTTCTTCCTGCAGAGCCTTTGCAAAACCAGTTAAAAGTTCCTCGATTTCCGTAAAGTTATCACTGGCGCTTTTGCTTAAGTTTAAAAACAAATTAGCCGCGGGATTTTTCTTTGTCTTTCCGGAGAAAACTAAAAACTGGCCAAATTGTCGCAACGAAGAAAGATAGCGGGTCAACGACGCTGGAGAAATTTGGCTTTCCTTTAAAAACTGGACATATTCTTGAAAATTAGTTGAGCTAAAGCTCAAGGGTTTCAAATTATTTTTAAACCAATTTAAAAATTTATTTAAATCCGCAAGATAGTTTTTAATCGAAAGCGGTGAGAGATTTTGTTGAAGAAGATAATTTTTAAATTGAGTTTTAAGCGTTTTCATTTTCTTAAATTTTCTTAAATTTTTTTTGCGGTAAACTTAATTTCCGCATTTAATTAACAGGCTATTTATACAAATTTATACAGGATTTTATACTGACTCGTACCACTATAAAAGTAATTGCCGTGGGGCTGTCAAGCGGGGAAAATTCAAAAGCTAAAATTACCAATTAACTCACTCAAACAGGCTAAAAAACTCACTTTTGCTTAAATTTTAAAATTTTCACAAAAAATTTAAATAGATCAAATAATAACAAAATATATAAATAAATAAAATTTTTTAGTTAATAATCGCGGTTGGCTAAAAATTAAAAATCAATCTTGACAAATTTAATTTGTTTCATTTTAATGTCTTTAGAGACTTAATAATGAAACATTAATTTAAAAGCTGAGTTTATGTTTGCAAAGAGAATCCGTTTGCTTAAACAAAAAATTCTTTTTCTTTTATATTTTTCTCAACGTTACGGCCGACTGGGAAACACGTTAAAAGAAGAAGATTATTTATCATATAATTTTTTATATTGTTGTTTGCCGACATTTAAAACGGCTTCGATAAGAAAGGCAGTTTTGGCGCTGGTTGAAGAAGGCGAACTGGATAAAATCAACCGCAATCATCAAAGCTATTTCCGCCTTACCCTGAATGCCTTCAAAAGAATCAAAAATTTATTTCCGGGATTTTTTTATCAAAATAAGCAAAAACATGGCTGGTTTTTGGCGGTTTTAAAAGAAAAATTAAAAGCAAACAAAGAGGTAAGAGAACTTCGCGAAAACTTAAAAAATTTAGGCTTTACCAGATTAAATCGCGGGGTTTATCTTTTACCTGCTGAGCGTGATTTTCAACATCAGCTAGAAGGCTTTTTAAACCAGATTTTTATAATTTTTAGCCCTAAACTGGAATTTATAGACGAGAAACAGCTTGCGGGTCGACTTTGGCCGCTGGCTAAAGAATATAGGGAACTCCAGCAATTTATCAAATCCAGTCGGAAGCTGCTAAGAAAAATGGCAATTCAAAAAAGACTTTCAAAAAAGACAATTAAATCAATTTCTGCCTTATCAGAAAAATTTTTTATCATCATAAAAAACACTATAAGACTACCAAAAAATCTACTGCCAGCCGATTGGCCTTTACCGCAGGCTGCCCAAAACTTTAGTCAGCTTTTAAAATTACTGCGGGGAAAAGAAAAATTGATATTTTAAGATATATTTTGATAGATTTATTTAATTGGCATTTGCATTGATTTTAAGAGAGAAATTACGAGAATTTAAGAATCTAAAGGAAAAGTTATCAGGGTTGAAGAAAGAGTTCAGGAGAGAGTTTTGATGAGGTGACTGAAGTTCTGTGGTTAAAATTTCTTGGCAGGTTATATCAGTTAATCTTTATTTTAACAGAAATAATTTTTAAAAAAGTCTACGTCTTCAGCTTGTTTATAGGAAAAGCGGACAAGTTTTTGCTTAGTTAAAAGTTGCATTGGCGGGATTTTTTTGTTACCTTGAAATCATGGTTGAGAATGAAGGTGCCAGAACCGGGTCTTTAGGGGAATTTTTTCCAGGGAATCAGTCGCCACTGAGTTCAGATTCTTTTGCCAAATTAAGCCCGCCTTACGGCAGGGTTACCGTCGAGACGGGAATTAATAAAAGAGCTTTATTGAAATTATTACTTTTTTTAACCATTTTTGTTTCCGTTGGCGTGGCTTCTACCGTGAGTGTGACGAGATTTTTTACCAACCAGGTTTATCTGGCAACCAAGAAAGTCTTACTGCGGACACCTTTTAAAAATACCGTCTGGCAGACATTTGGCTCTGTGCCTGAGGCGGAGATTGAGTTGATCCTTCAAACTCCTCAGGGAAAAATCACTCACGCTTTTTTGCTCGATACCGGCGCGGTAGTTTCTTCTTTGCCTCGGGAAATGGCCGAAATTTTAGGTTACAACTTAGCCTTTTTACCCCGTCAAACCTTTAAAGGCTTCGGCAACACCCTAAGTTTTGCTTATCAGGGAGAAATGAATGTCTTTTTAGGGGATAAATTCAGAAAGCTTCCGGTTGTTTTTACAGAAGCTACCGGGAGTAAATCACTTTTGGGTCGCAAGGGCTTATTTGACAAATTTACTTTAGTGGTAGATCATAGAAGTCAGTTAGTGGAGATAAGAGAATGAGTTTGCTTGCTTTTATCGATCGTTTTTCTTTCAGGCAGATTCTTTCCGCAGCCTTGATTTTGGCAATTACTTTTGCCGTGCCGACGACGGTTTTCCTGATTATTCAACAAACCCGACTTTATTCTTCTGCTCACAAGAGCAAATTGCCAGCCAATTATGAGTTAGTCAAAGAACCTTTTGGTCAGCCGTCAAAAAGACCTCCGCAAATTGATTACCTCAGGCCCTTTTTAGGTAAAGTAGACGATGTCGTCTTTATCTTTGGTCGCGATTTTGGTCAAAATCCGCCAAGCCGCGAGATTTACTTTGGTGGCGTTAAGGCTCACGAAGAAGACATTCTTCGGTGGCATGATGATTTAATTGAGGTGATGGTGCCGGAAGGTGCTGTTTCTGGACTGGTGAAAGTGGTTGACAATCATCAAGAGGGTGTTTCTGACTGGCCTTTTATTGTTTATGACGAGACGGTAAAGACGCGGGTTTTTTGGCAGGTACCGGCCGGGGTAGGACAAGGGAATAGGTTGATGGTGGAAAACGGTTGGGCGGTGGCAAGGGCAGTGGCGGTAACCAGCAGCGGCCAAGTTTTTCAGGCAAGTTTAAAGCCGGGGACGGCAATAATGCCTTTGGTGGAGAATTTACCAAGCCGCGACTTAAAGAGTCTCGTTCTTTATGACCAAAACGGTCTTTTAATTCCTTTTTTCGTTAACCCCCTTGATTTTGGTTTTTAACAGGCTTGAAGGTTGATCCTTCAAGAGAGTTATTCTAGAATCAAGCGGCTGAGAAACTCACTTTCTCCAGTTTTACTTGCTTCAACGAAAGTCTGATAAGAAAATTTAGGATTAGTTTTTGAAAAAAAAGTGAGAATTTGTTGAGGTTTAACCCACGTTGTTTTTCTTTTTCCTAGATAATCCTTATAAGAGGAATAACAGTCTTCAAGGTTGATCCTTGAAGAGAGATGTTTGGCAGGATTTAGGTGGATATAACGCGAGAGGTGAAGTAGTTGTTCGTCAGTATTAATCAGAACAGCTTTATAAATTCCCTGAAAGAGAGGCCCTACTCGCTTATTTTTTTTATTGAAATAAAGAGCATAGCGCGTTGCTAAGGACTTCATAAAGAATTCAATACTTTTGGCTGCTTTTTGTTTGACAAGGAGATGGAAATGATTGGGCATCAAGCAGTAAGCGAGGAGTTGGATTTCCTCGGCGAAATTTTTTAAGCCTAAAGCTTGGACGATTTTGCCTTTTTCTTGCCAATTAGTCTCAGGATTAGCCAACTGTTGCTGCAACTGAACCACATTTTTGGGTTCCAGATAAGCTTTAAGGTAAGCCAGAAAGACATGGTAATCCTCTTGATCCTGAAAAATTTTTCTTTTTTCAACTCCACGATTAAAAAGGTGGTAATAACCTTCTTTTTGATAGCGTTTAATACTGTGTTTTGGCGGCATATTATAGATTATAAGGATCAACCTTCAAGGAAGTCAAGCGAAAAAGCTTTATAAAAACAAAATTAATTGTTATAATTTTAACCATGGTTGAAGATTATCATCCCCAAGAAATTGAAGCAAAATGGCGCAAGTTTTGGCAGGAAAAGGGAATTGACAAGATTGACCTTTGGCGGGCGAAAAAGCCGTTTTACAACCTAATGATGTATCCCTATCCTTCAGCTGAGGGCCTGCACGTGGGCAATGTTTATTCTTTTACCGGCGCCGATATTTATGGTCGTTATCAACAAATGAAAGGTTTTGAGGTTTTTGAACCAATAGGATTCGATTCTGGCGGTATTCATTCAGAAAATTATGCGCTTAAACTTGGTGTCCATCCAAAAATTCAGATTCCCAAAAATGTCCGTCATTTCCGGCAGCAATTAAAACGAATCGGTTGTCGTTACGACTGGGATCATGCCGTTGACGTTATGGATCCGACCTACTATCGTTGGACGCAGTGGCTTTTTATCCAACTTTTTAAAGCCGGCTTAGCCTACAAAAAGAAAGCCAGCGTTATTTGGTGTCCAGCCTGCAAAACCACCTTATCAGATGAACAGACCGAGAAAAAAAGTCAAAAAGATAAAAAGGAAGTGCTTACGGTTTGCGAGCGCTGCAAAACGCCAGTGATTAAAAAAGAATTGACTCAGTGGTTTTTGGCAATTACCCAATATGCCGAACGTCTCTTGCAAAACAGCTACAAACTTGATTGGACCGAGAAAGTTTTGAAAGCCCAACGCCGCTGGTTGGGCAAATCAACCGGTGCAGAAATAAAATTCTTAATTTTTAATTCTCAGCTTTCTCTGCGGGTTTTTACGACGCGGCCGGATACTTTACATGGCTGTACCTTTATTTGTCTTAGTCCCGAATATCCTCAACTCGCTCAAATAGTCCAACCAGCCCAGCAAAAGGCGGTGGCTGCCTACCTTGAGGAAAGTCGGCGCCGCTCAGTATCCGTCTTGACTACAGAAGAGAAAGAAAAAACCGGTGTCTTTACCGGTGCTTATGCCCTTAATCCGGTTAATGGTCGAAAACTACCGATTTATGTGGCCGATTATGTTTTGACTACCTATGGTTCAGGCGCAGTTATGGGAGTGCCTTCCCACGATTCGCGAGATTTCGCCTTTGCCGAAAAATATGGTCTGGAGTTTAAAATGGTGGTTAGCCCCAAAGAAAAAATTAAATTAACTGGGTGTTATGAAGGCCCGGGTGTTTTGATTAATTCCCAAGAGTGGAACGGTTGGCGTTATCCAGAGGATTTGACTAAGGTTATTGACTGGCTGGAGAAAAAGGGTATGGGCAAGAGGGCTATCCAATATAAACTGCGCGATTGGTGTGTTTCGCGCCAGCGCTACTGGGGACCGCCAATTCCCATGATTTTTTGCCGCCGTTGCGCTCAAGCGGGAAGAAGCTGGTATACCTCAAAAGAAGGAGAAGCCTTCCGTTCAAAAATTAAAAATAAATTTAAAAAACTGTTGGTGGAAAACGCCGGCTGGTATCCTGTTCCTGAGACAGAATTGCCTCTTTTGTTACCTGATACTGATGATTATCTGCCAGGTGAAGCAGAAGGAAAACCACCGCTTGCCCGCTTACCGGAGTTTGTTAAAACTCGCTGTCCTGCTTGTGGCGGGCCGGCAGAAAGAGAAACAGATGTTTCTGACACCTTTCTTGATAGTTCTTGGTACTTTTTGGCTTATCCCAATATCGGTACTGCCGAATGGCAGGGGAAAAGATCATCCAAAACCAATAATCTTTGTCCTTTTAATCCTGAATTGATGCGCAAATGGCTGCCGGTTGACCAGTATACCGGCGGCGCGGAGCATGCGGTTTTACACCTTTTGTATTCGCGCTTTATCACCATGGTCCTTCATGATTTGGGTTATCTGGAATTTGAAGAGCCTTTTCCTCATTTTTACGCCCACGGTTTGATTATCAAAGAAGGAGCCAAGATGAGTAAAAGCCGCGGGAATGTTATTAATCCGGACTTTTATATAGCCAAGTTTGGGGCCGATACCTTAAGAATGTACCTGATGTTTTTAGGACCTTTTAGTGAGGGAGGGGATTTTCGAGATACGGGCATGGGGGGCATGTTTAAATTTTTAAGAAGGGTGTGGCGGTTGTTTCAGTCATCGACAAAAACAATGAAGTTAAAAACTGAATTTAGCAACCCACAGGAGGCTTATTGGGTGCACAAAACACTCAAGAAGGTAGGGGAGGATATTCAAAAGTTTAAATATAACACCGCCATTGCCGCCATCATGGAGTTGGTGAACTTTTTAGAGAAAGAAAGAGAAATTTCGTTGAAGGCGAAGCGGATCCTTAATCTGATGCTGGCACCATTTGTACCGTATTTAGCTGAGGAGCTCAACGCACAATTGTCTGGTTTCAGGGCTAACTTTATTTCCATTCATCAGCAAAGCTGGCCTCAGTATGATCCGCGCCTGATTAAGGAGGAAGAGGTAATCATCGTGGTTCAGGTTAACGGTAAGGTGCGGGAGAAATTAAAAGTGCCAAAAGCAAAGGCAACTCTTAAAGAAGAGATTGAAAGGCTAGCTAAAAATTCAGAAAGGATTAAAAAATTTCTTGCTGGTCGGCCAATCCGCCGGACGATTTTTGTACCCGGCAGACTGTTTAACTTTGTTCAAGGTTGATCCTTGAAGGTTGATCCTTAAAAGCCTGTTATTTATCTGGAAGGAAGGGAAGAGAAGAGATGAGTTTAGCTTTAACGATTAAGCGTTGGGAGTCGAACCAACCGTCGCAGGTAAAGAGAGTGAGGGTGTTGGTGACTGCTGATTTAAGTTTGATAACTTCTTCGGGCTTAGCGGTTAAGAGAGAAAAAACTTCATAAGTAAATTTTTGGCCGCTTTCATCTTCCAAAACGATTTGATCTTTGGTCTTAAGCTTTTTGAGATTTCCAAAGAGTCGAGGTTGATTGTGAGCGTAGAGAATGGTGTTGCCGCCTTCGCCTGGGCGACCAGTTTCCGGCAAATAAAGAACTGCTTTATCGTCAGTTAGCCAGCGGCCATGGCTTAGCCCACCCAACTTGATTTCCGCTTCTAAGGCCAAAACAGGAATGCTAATTTTACGCGGTAAAGTGAGAGGATTGACAGGCGGCTGGAAAAGTGGCGGCTGGAAAAACCCAAAAACTTTTTCCTGATAGCGCCAGAGACTGCCTAAAACAAGAAGATAAATACCGGCACCAAGCAAAAGATGACTTAAAAGACTTTTTTCAGGTCTTCTTTTTCTTGACATGGGTGAGGGTGCCTAAGACGATCAAGCTTAAACCTGTGATTTGGAGACCTAACCCGAAGCGGCGGTTGAAATTCCCCGTAGGTGCCATTGCCGCCGCTCCCAGAATTTCTCCCTCTTTGGTTGCCGTGCTAGTTTCTCCTTGAACTGAGCTGGTTTCAACCCCTCCTTGCCCTCCTTGACTGCCTTGACTTTCACCTTGGCTAGGACTTGAAGGAGGGGTGGGTTGACTTGAAGCGCTGGGAGTAGGAAAAGAACTAGGGCTGGGTTTAGCTGAGGCACAAGGAGAGGGACAGGGAACTGAGGGTAAAGGGGCTAAAGAAGGTAAGGTTGGCAAAGAAGGTTTTGGAGGAAGCGAAGGTTGAGGGGGCAGGGCAGGCAAAGTTGGTAACAAGGGACAGTTTGAATCCTGACAGCTGGCCGAGACTTCTTTGACAATGAGAATAAAAATAAGCAGGGCGGTAAAAAGAGATAAGAAAAGTAATGATTTTAACGGTGGTTTCATCATTATTTTAAAAAGTTTAAAGCCTTGTCGCTTAGGGAGAAGCCAAGCTTAATATTACTTTAATAATATTTTATAAATTTTATTATTACTTATAATATCAAAAGAAGTCAGCTTGTCAAGAGTGGAAAAAGAGAGAAAATAAAAATTTTTTCTTGACAAAGAGAGCGATTTTTTTTGATAATAATGGCGTGTTGGCAAATAAGAATATCTTTATACTCTTGGGTGTTGGTTTGTTGATTTTAGGTTTGGTTTTTTTATTGAAACTCTCTAACGAAAGCGCCAAAGTAGAAATTATTTCTTCTGAAGCGGTAGAGTTCCAAGAGCTGGTAGTGGATATAGCCGGCGCTGTGGAAAAGCCGGGTGTTTATCGTTTAAAAAGCAACTCGCGGATTAATGATGCTTTAATGCTTGCCGGTGGTTTAGCAGCTGATGCTGATCGTGATTGGGTTGCTAAAAATCTTAATTTGGCATCTCCTTTGAAAGACGGTATCAAAATATATATAAAGAGCAAAAACACGCCCACGAACCAAGGAGAAACGCTTGGTGACAAGTTAAATATTAACACAGCTTCCTTGGTGGAATTGGAACGTTTACCGGGAATTGGTCAGGTTTTGGCCAAACGGATTCTTGATTATCGTCAGGAAAATGGACCTTTTAGCGAAATTGATGAGCTGTTAAAAGTTCAAGGAATTTCCGTGGCAACTTTTGAAAAATTTAAAAACCAAATTAGCGCTTGGTAAAAGCATGCAATGGCGCTCGGCTTTAATTTTTATCATAGCCCTCTTTTTACTCACTTGGCGTTTTTATGAGCAACAAAATTTAAGTATATACAGGGAATTAAAACCGAATTCTAATCTTAGAATTTACGGTAAAATAAAAAAGGTAGATTTCCAAAAAAATGGCTTAATTCTGCAAATTGACAAATATTTTATAAAAACTCAGGAAAATCAGATTTACCGCCTCGGGGAGAGAGTCAAAGTGGTTGGCAGATCACAGGCGAGAGTGATAAACGGTTTTTTTAAGCAAATATGGTTGATAAATCCAGAAATAATTAAATTCGACCAATTAACGGCTAGGGAACAGAAAAAGTTTAACTATGGCGTTTTTTATTTCCCCATTCACCTTGAGCGCCTGATTATTTTTACAGATCTTTTTCGGAATAGGGCACTGGAGTTATATCATAAAATTCTGTCGGAGCCGCAAGCCAGCTTATTAAGCGGCTTGGTGCTTGGTGAGAGCTTCAATTTTGAGCCGCAACTATGGCAAGGATTGAAAGAAACTGGAACCTTACACTTGGTGGCAGCTTCGGGTATGAACGTGACCTTGGTGACGAAAACCGCCTTAAACTTTTTAATCAATTTTTTAACGAGGCGTTTAGCTTATTTTGTTACCTTAGTTTTTATTTTGATATATTGTTTACTGGCTGGCGGTTCGGCTTCGGTGGTGCGTGCCGGTTTAATGGCAGCTTTAGGTTTTTTGGGTTTGGCTTTTGGCAGGGAGAGCAAGGGAGGTTGGTTGCTTTTTTGGGCAGCAACTTTTATGCTTCTGATTGAGCCATGGTTGTTGTTTGATGTGAGTTTTCAGTTGTCAGTCAGTGCCATGGCGGGGATAATTTGGCTAAGGCCGTCTTTAGAGAAATTCTTTCACCTAACTTTAAAAACTTTAATTTTACCTTTAACCGCAAACGTAGGCAAACATCTTGGCACTAACTTGATGATTCAGCGGCCCTTACCTTCAGAAAGCCTAAAAAAATTTATAGATAAACTCCTTACTCTTCGAACCTCTGTCCTTAATACGCTTCTGGATACCTTTTCCGCTCAACTGGCTACTTTTCCGATTCTTTATTTTACCTTTGGTCAACTTCAACCTTTGGCTTTTTTGCCCAATCTCATGGTGATACCAACGGTGGCAATTTTAACAATGATCGGCTTTATAATATTAATCTCTGGTTTGATATGTTTACCCTTGACTTATCCTTTGGCTTGGCTGGTTTGGCCGCTGTTGACCTACTTTATTGAAGTGATAAAGTGGTGGGAGAGATTAATTTAAAATTAAGATTTTTATGAATAAAAAACCAGTGGTGATTTTTAGTTTATTATTTTTAGCTAGCTGCTTTTCCTTTATTTTCTTCTGGCCTGATGACAGTCTTCATTTCATTGCCTGTGATGTCGGTCAAGGCGATGCGCTTTTGATCACCCAAAGTTTTAACCAGATTTTAATTGACGGCGGGCCAAATGACAAAGTTTTAGGTTGTCTGGCACGCCATACGCCTTTTTGGGACCGCCGGCTGGAAATGGTAGTTAATACCCATCCCGAGGCGGATCACCTTCGCGGTTTAATTACTGTTTTATCCCATTATCAAATAGGACAGCTTATTAGCAACAGCCTTTATAACGATACGGATTTATTTGCCCAATTCCACGATTTAGTTTTAAAAAACAAGATCGAGGTTTACTCGCCAAGACAGGGTGATCGTTTAAGAATAGGTAAGATAGAGTTTGAGGTGCTTTGGCCGGACACGGTTAAAGGTGATTTTGCTTTATGGCAACAGCCTTTACCCCAAAAAACCACAGTTTTGGGTCAATCAACGGTGAGAGAGAAGTTTAACGACTCAGCGGTAACCCTCTTGCTTAGATTTCAGAATTTTACGGCCTTGCTCGCGGCTGATATTCCTCAGAAAGTTGAGCGGCAAATTCTTACTTATTGCCAGCAAGTTAACTGTCAGCGGCCAATCAGCGTTTTAAAGGTAGCCCATCATGGCAGCAAAACTTCAAGTTCACCGGAGTTCTTGGCTTATTTTAAACCTCAAAAGGCGGTAATTTCTGTGGGTGAAAATCGCTGGGGGCATCCGGCACAGGAAGTGATTGATCGACTGTTAAGTTTTGGGAGCGAGATTTTAAGAACCGATCTTCAAGGCGACATCGAGATAACTGCCTTGAAGGATCAACCTTGAAGACTGTTACAATCCCAACCGATAAACTCATAACTAATATATTTTAACCCAAAATTAAAAATAATCCCGCCACCAAAAGTGTCGACAGAAACACATCCTAGAGGTGACTAGATAGCACACCTCTTGAAAAACCCTTTCAGTATCACGAGGTAGCAATATCAAAACTCTTTTTTGCCTCATCCAAGTGAAACTTGATTGCGGGATTTTTGGGATCAAGTTTTGCGGAAAGTTCTTTAATTTTCTTCCGCAGGTTATCTTCCATTTGGTAAAATTCACTTTGGTGTTCCGGTGTTTGGGGTCTGACTTCTAAGAACGCTTCGCCCCGCAACAGTCGGAAAAATTCATACATAATTACAAATTACAAGTTTGGGATAGGCGATGTGGAGAAATTTTATTTTCTCCGGCGCCTCAACGCTCTCAATTTCATCAAGTATCAACTGATAAATGTTTTTTACCAAACTATAATATTCACTTGGGTTTAGTTGACTTGACATCATAAAATCATGATATCAAAGACAGGCTCCAAATACAAGGTCAAAAATTGTGGAAAACCGGCTTTTCGGTATCTTATGAATGTAAAGGCGTCGCCTATCGAATATGGGATTGTTGAAATTGAAGTAGAAGCAGAGCCCTTACCGTCTACCCCAGAGTGCATAAAAACTGACCCTGAGAAAGAATTATTGGAAGCCCTATCGGCAGTCATTCGCGATGATTTCAAACACTGTAGCGTAGAGGTAACCGGAATAGAGAAAATAGATTAAAAGAGATACCTATACTCTTGTCCTTCAAAACACCGATATGCCGCCGTTGGAGTATGAACCCTGTCTATCAAAATACTGTTAAAGTTTCAGCAATTTAGTTGACATGTAGGGTTTTGTTTGGGTAGTAGAAAAACGATAGCCTCCAAGGCTAAACTAGTAAGTGTTAATCACTAATTAGTGCCAGTAAAGGAGGCTACCATGACCAAGTATAGCAAAGTTGCCCTTTTAAAAACAAAAAAGGAAATTATTCAGGCTGTTGAAGCAGGTAAACTGGGAGTTAAAACCGCTTCTTACTTGCTGCAGATAACCAGGCAAGGATTATGGAGAAGCTAAGGAGGAACTTTAAAACTTTTGGTTATCAAGCGCTAATCGGCAGAAAAAGAGGCCCTAAATTCTGGTTCAGGGTACACAACAGAAAACCGGAATGGGTGGAAGAAAAAGTTTCCGAAGTATTCCTTAAACATGGAGGCGGTCCGGATACTCTTTTATGGATAATTGAAGATTACTACCATGACCAGTTTGCCCGGGTGAGATTATCCCGTTCTACAGTCTACAGAATACTGATAAGAAGAAGATTATTGTTTAAGAAAAAGGCAGAAAAAATTAACCCTCACCCTGGGAAATACACTAAAGGTTATCCCGGAGAAGAAATTCAGGTAGATACCACCGAACCATTTGGTAAAAACAAAGGCATACTAATTAACTTTATTGATGA
>CAYNMC010000026.1:0-17554 GCA_964398365.1 uncultured Pseudomonadales bacterium
TCTGGTATAACACTAGAAGAAGACATCTTGGTTACCAGATGGATAAACAAACACCACAGAGCAAGATTGAAAACTGGATCATTAACCACAAAACACTAAAAGAATTTAGCAGGGAGGTAAACGAAACCCTGATACTCTACATGGAGTTCATGAGGGGGGAGATTTATGCTATACTGGATCAATGAAGAGAAAGATATTCTTGATGCTGGCGGTTATTATTATTCTTGCTTTGGCCGCGGCAGGATTTTTGAATCAAACAGGATATTTGGATCTGGCATCGATGATTGGTAAAAAGGAGTCTCCGGAAATCGTCAAACCGCAAGCTACCGAAGTTAGGCCCGAAGAAGAAATTCTCACCCAAGAATGGCAGGATCCTGCAGGCTTTACTTTTTCCTACAATCAAGATTTAAAAATCAACAATCATCCTGAAGATGAAGTCAATTATGCCAACCTTGAGCTTTTCCAAAAAGACCGTCAGGGATCGATTATGATTTTGGTGAGTGACAGCCGCTATGCCACTCTGGAAGACTGGCTGAAAAAAGATCCTGCGCTGGTAAACGGCAGTGCCCTGGAAACCAAAGTAGCCGGTCTGATTGCAAAAAAGGTAGCGGTGGGCGAAAAAGTTTTTACCGGCTTTTTTGACAGCGAAGGGGTTTTTTATCTACTGGTACTCAATCCCAACACAGAAACGACTTTCTGGCGGAAAAATTATGAACTGATTTTGGAATCTTTTAAATTGACACCCTATGAAGGTGAAAACAAAGATTCGGCCAGACTCCGGGAAGCGCTGGCGACACAAGAAGAGGGAGAGGACGCCGGCAACATCATCTATGAAGAGGAAGAGGTAGTGGAATAATTGAGTTAATTTCTTAATTGTAATAAAGAACAATCGCTAATTCAAAATATAAGTTGGCAGAAAGGAAAAGCACAGTTTGGTAAAAATATCATTAAGTTTTATCAGAAATTCCCGCTTAACCATTAATGACTCCCCACTGAGTCGACTACTTAAACGAGTTACAGTTATTGATGCCAATAATAGCGAAGCAGAAGAGACGGCAGACGACAGGCTTTAAACATCAAAGAGTATTTTAAAAAAGGAGAATAGAAAATCAAAAACGCTTCCTTCAGATGATTATCGGCGTTTACCATAACTGAAGGAGAACGTTAAATATCTTGGAAATAAGCCCAAGTCTTAAACTTTATTTTAACAAAATTTATCAAAACCTAAAGAGTTTTAATTAAAAGGGAAGTCATTTAGTTTTAATGAGAATAATTAGGAATTACTTTAGTTTCGTGCTTTCCTTGTGGAGGGTGTGCTGTCGGCAGCGGCGGCAATACTTTTTAAAGGTTAACTTTTCCGGCTTGTTGAGTTTATTTTTTTCGGTAATATAATTCTGCGAGTGACAACGACTGCAAACAAGACTGATTAAAATTCGCGGTCCCTTTTTAGCCATGTGATTATTTTAACATAATGGTAAAAAGAAAGCGATTATGGTAAATTGAAAAAGAAACTTAATAATGACAATTAAAGAGTCAGCAAAAACTCCAGAGAAGGAAACACAAACAGCCATGGCGGCATCAGCACCAGCAAAGATTCAGCCGTTTTTTGATAAAACCATGGTGGCGATTTTTGCCGCGCTTTTTTTCTTAACGGTGATGGTGTTGGGCGGTATCTATGTTTCCCAGCAGGCTTTTAAGGTAGTAAAAGAGCTTCAGGTTTGTGAATGCCCCTCTCCGGTTTGCAGTCCGGTGCCACCAAACCAGCCTTCGCCTGCCGCCAGCGCCTCGGCAAATTTAAGAAAAACAGACCTTCAGATTAAGGTGCTTAACGGTAGCGGCATTGCTGGCTCAGCCGGAAAAATGGTCGCCTATCTTCAAGAATTGGGTTATACCCATATAGAAACCGGCAATGCCGAAGACCAAAATTATTTAAGGACCGAAGTGCAAATTAAAGCTTCCAAGGAACCGTATCTGGCGGGCTTAATTGAAGACATTGAGAAGAAATACGCTTCGGTAAGTGCTAAAATTAGCTTACCGGAAGAGTCCCAGAACGATGTTATGATTATCGTCGCTAAATAACGCCTTACACACCAGGTGTAGTTTTAAGATTTACATCGAGGGTGATAAACTAAAAAAGATGAACGTTTTGCTAAGAAATAATTTTTACTTTTTTGTCATACCTGTTTTTCGGCGGTAGTTTGACTAAATTTTAAAAATCAGCCCGCCGATTTAGGCGGGTTTTTTAGTCCGGAATAAGACCGGTTTTTTTGTTTTAAAGGAGGTGAAGAAAAAATGAGACCAGAAGCTAAATACCCTAAGAAAGACGAAGAAAATTTGGCTCAACTGGTGAAGGCGATGGCTTTGGCTAAAGAAGGAGGGCCGCTGGCCAGCCATCCTCTTTGTCAAAAGGATCCGTCGCTGGCAGACTTGGCAAACCAGCTCAGAAGTCTTAGCCAAGAAAATAAAAATTCTGGGCTTGTTTAAAAAAACTTTTCCGCTCCCAAGCTTTTAAGAATTGGAAAATTTGGTAAAATTAGCTTAGTTGACTGAAAGAAAGATGGAGGAGATCTTAGCAGGCTTAGAATGTTTGAGATGCGGCCACTGCTGTCCCGCAACCTGTAAAGAAAAGAAGAGGGACGAGGAGGGCAGAGCGGTTTGTGGCAGTCATCCGGCAATCACCGGTAAACCAAGAACAACTTGGGGTTGTGATTTTCCTCCCGAAAAATATTTTAGAGCAGGTTTGGCTTGTGAAGCAGTCTTGCAAGCACTAAGAGAAAAATATCCCCACTTAAGCTACGAAACTAAAACCCTGCCCAACGGCCAAGTAAGGATAGTGGCAAATTCGCTCGTTTTAGGTAACGCGGAGCCGAGGAGCGGAATCGAACCGCTGACCTTTCCCTTACCAAGGGAATGCTCTGCCGACTGAGCTACCTCGGCAAATTACCTTTTAAAGTATAGCAGAAATAACAGGGGGTGTAAAATAGCTCTTGAAATGCTCGAGGTCCTGACTTGTGAGAAGACAGGGCCACCGCTTGTTTTAAAGGAAGGTAAAATTGCCGAGATTCCTTATTTTGTTGTTGACAGCCACAAAAACGCCTTTTATTGTTGGTATTTCTCAGGGATTCGTCAGGCTGACCTTTTCCATGTTGATGAACACGCCGATGCTTTCCAATATTTACCTTGTGCGTCTTTAAGCGAAAAAATTAAACTTGGTTTGGCTCAAGAAGAAGAGGTGAAAAATTACGTAGCGATGCTTACCAATATTAACTTTATTGCGCCGGCAATGGCTTGTGGTATTATTAGGAAAGTCATTTGGTTCCAGCCAAGCAGAAACTCGTTTTATGATGAGGAAGGGATTTTGAGCAGCCAAAAGGTTGAGGAGATTTTCTCCCTTCAGCAGCAAAGGTCTTTAATTCTTGATGTTGATCTTGATGCCTTTAGTTGCTGGTTGCCGGTGCCCGCAAGAAAATTTTTCCTAAGAAAAGAGCCTTCTTCCCACCAAAAGTTACAGCTAACCCTTGAAATTTTAAAAAAAATTCCTCGGCCAGCACTCATCACTATTGCTCGCTCCCAGACTCCTTGTTATGTGCCTCCAACTGAAGTGAATGAGCTTCAAGAACGTCTGCTGGTTGAACTTGCAAAACTCTATTAAAAATTTTCAAGGAAAGCAAAAACGGCTGGTGCTGGAGGTAGGATTCGCACCTACGTAGTCCTTTCGGACGCCAGTTTTACAGACTGGTGCAATTGACTGCTCTGCCACTCCAGCAAAAAATTTACCCTTCTTTATTATAGCAATTAAATACCACAAAAACCTCTCCCTTTAAAGGGATTGGTTTTTGTTTTTTTTAATTTAAGCCGTGACGGTGCCGCTGGGATTAGAAGGGTTGGGCATGCTTGGATTGCTCGGCGGCATCTCTTGCGGCGCTGGTGGTTCTGGCGCCGGCGTGGGTGAGGTTGGAGTGGGCGGTGTCGGCATCGGCTCCTCGGGCACCGGTGCTTCCGTCGGTCCGCTCACGGGCGGTGTTGGTGAAATTGGTTCTGGTGGTGGCGTTGCTGTTCCTAAAGAACCAGTTGGTGGTGTGGTTGGATTCGCTGTTGGGTCAAAAAACATTTAAATCACCCCCCTTCAGTTAAAATTTTGCCTTTAAAACATTGTAAAACAAAAGAAAAATAAAAAACAAGAGGGAAAATAAGGTAAGAAATTAAAATTTTTTCCTTTGACACTCTTCCGCTGAATAAGTTGAATTAGAGCTGGGACCGGGACTTGAACCCGGAACCTGCTGTTTACAAAACAGCTGCTCTGCCGTTGAGCTATCCCAGCCGCTTTTGTCAATTACCATTTTGAGTTTTTTACCGAGTCGTTAAATACCGCTGCGTTGTTAAATAAAAAGCCTGTAATTGTTTATAACTCAGCGTGCTTAGCTTATTTTAGCAGAAAGAAAGAGGAAGTAACAGTAAAGCTACCCCACTTTTGCGGCCGTTTAGGGCGAGGTGTTTCCCCGAATGCTATTCAGGGTGGGCGACTGTTCCGGTAAGCTGAAAGCCGACCGGAAACGCCGTCGTCCTTAAAAAACGCTGTGGAGGAAAAATTCCTCACCCATTCTCGGCTTTCAAGTAGGGCAGCATTTTTATTATACGACTTTGTCAAGCTCAGGAAAAGGTTTAATTTAGCTAGTTTCAAACTATCTGGAGAAAAAGAGTGGGAGATAAAAGCAAACCCAAAATGAAATTAATAATGGGCCAGATAATAAGATTGACCAGCGCCTGATTGCCAAAAAAGGGGAATAAAATAAAAATGAGAATGAAGATTCCATATTGATCAAAAATTTTTTCCCATTCATAGGCTAAATCGGCAGGTAGAAAACCCAGTAAGATTTTAGAACCGTCCAAAGGCGGCACCGGCAGGAGATTAAAAACCCCCAAGGCAACGGAAAGAACGATGAGGTTTACCAAAAACTGAGAAGGAGGTAGAAGATGGGTGAGGAGACTTAGGGCGGCGGCCAGCAAAAAGTTGCTTGCCGGACCGGCCAGTGAGATAAGCGCGGCGTCGCGCCGGGGATTCCTCAGATTGTAAGGATCAATTTCCACTGGTTTGCCCCAGCCGATATGGAAAATAAAAAGCGCCAAGGTGCCTAGTGGGTCAAGATGGGCAAGGGGATTGAGGGTTAGCCTCCCATTAATGCGGGGAGTGGGATCGCCCAATTTGTCCGCCATCCAGGCGTGGGCAAACTCATGGATGTCAATTGCCACCAGCAGGGCGGCAATAAAGAAAAACAGTGATGAAAGATCATTAAAAGGTAAAGGCATGTAAAAACTATTATACCTTACTACCCAAAAAAACACTATTTTTCAACACCGGGTGTTGCCTCTTGAAGCAACACCGGTAAAAAAATATTATGCCCTGAGAAGAATCTGACCTTTTGCTTTATTTTTAATTAGAGACTTAAAGATTTTTCTAAACTTTTCGAGAGCAAGGATTTATGATTGCATTTTTGAGGAATTGAAGGATTAAGTTTAAATTTCCCCTCTACGAAATTGCTGATCTTTTTGTTATACTATGGCCTATGAGCTATCGTTGCGATTACTGCGGTAAAAAAAGAGGTTTTGGCGAAAAGCATACCCATGGTCGGGGAGTGGCTTCCCGCAAGTTCCACAATCGAGCCACCAGAACCAAACGCTTGTTTAAGCCCAACTTACATACGGCAAGAATTAGAATTGACGGGGTGGTGAGAAAGATGAAATTATGTACGAAATGCCTCCGGAAACTTAAAACCAAAACCGCCACAGTTTCGTTTAAATCCCAGCTTTAGCTTTGAAACAGACAAGACAGATGCGGTTTTAGTTTATTTTTAATTTTTCAACACCATTTGAATTAATTAACTACCTTGTTTATTGCTACTTCTCGGTCCGATCTTTTCTCAAAATAAAAAGATGAAATATAAAGAAATCCATTCCTTTTGTTTTTAGCTAATTGAGAAAGGTATTTTGGTTTGAGTGACTCAAAAATAGCTCTTTCCTTATGTATCTTGGAAAAAATTGAGAGGAAACCAGTTGAGACTTCTTAGATATTTAATATATAGTTGATGCAAACTCCGGCCGCAGCGAAAATAGGAAAAGAGATCATCAAAATTATCGTTACTAATTTATCGTTACTAATTTTTAAATAATATTTATTCTAAAATTTAATTTTTAAAAGAATAATCAAGCTTTTAATTATAATATTTCTTTTCAAAAAAGGATTGCTTTTTAAAATCTTTTTGAGAAAAATTTTTGATTTTTTTACGGTTTTTAAAAATTGTCCACTCTCTTACACTTTTCAAGACATTTCATCACAAAATCTTGCGATCGCAAAAATTTGTGATGGAACCATTTTTATATTTTTGGTTAAGCGGTTAAGGAAGTAAAGTTATAAGCCAAAATATTTTTTATAAGCCTCTTCGTTTTCAAGTTTGGCCACTGTCAGAATTAAAACTTCCTCACCTATTCCATAAAACTGCCGGAGAAATTCAATCTCATCGGCGCAAGGATAAGGATAAAGGTAAACACTATTCTGCAACCGCAAAAATTTAAGTTCTTTTAAGGTTTGTCGAAAAGCTTGCTGTGAGGTTTTCTTTAAGTCGGCAATATCATAAATCACCAGTCGCCATTTACCATCCCAACGTGGTGGCTTCTGCGTAATCATCTCTTTAAACCGAGATTTTAAATAACGGGTTTTCCCTTTGGTGGTTAAAACTACCATTGGTTCTTGATCCTTATCTATTTTTACCTCCACTATTTTTTCTTGATACAATCTTTTAAGCGTCGCCCGTAAGCGCCATAGATTAAATCTTTTCCATTTCCCAAGTTCTTTTTTCCTTTGACTATCTTTATATTCATCGATAATAAACTTTGCCGTTATGGGCAAACCCGGAAAGACAAGGGAAGCGGCTAAAAAAGTCCCCACGCCCAATAATCCTATTACTTGTTTTACTTTGGGATTTATTTTTTTCTCTTGCTTTTTTTGAATCATACCTCTAGGTTTAATAGTATCACAAATTTTTGCGATCGCAAAAATTTGTGATGTTTTTCTTGATTTAGAAAAAACTTAAAAAAAAGAAAAACAAAAAGAAAAAAAGAAAAAACAGTTGGCAGGATTAGCAGTTCAAGAAGAGAGGAGGAAGTAAATTGGCTAACCAAAGTAGAAATTAAAGGAAGGATGACTGCTGGCTGAGCCTAGGTTTTCTGCCATTCTTTAAGCCAAAAAAGGGCTTCTTCGTTTTGCGGGTCGAGTTTCTCCAGAATGTAATTTAACTGTTCAAGAGCCGCTTGTTTTTGCCCCAGCTCCTGCTCAAGTTTTGCCAAAGTTAAACGCGCCAGAAGATAATTGGGTTTAAGATTGACTGTTTCTTTAAAATAATCAAGGGCTTTTTCTTTTTCTCCCAACTGTTGATAAATTAGACCCAAATTATAAGTAATTTTTGGTTCAGTGGGTGCGATTTGTCTGGCTTTAAGTAAGACGGCAAGGGCTTTTTGGTAATAAACAGGATCAATCATCGCAAGATAAAGGTAGGTTTTGGCAGCTGAGCGATAGTAATTTAAGTGGTGAGGGTTTATTTTTAAAGTTTGGAGAGCTTGGTTTTCAGCCAGAGAGACAAGCTGGGGAATGAGGTTTGCGGCGGCGGTGGCGTTTTTCTCGCGAGAGGCAACGGCGAGACCGGCGGTATTTTCTGCCAAAAGACTAAGAAAGAGCGGTTCTTGAGGATTGAGAGTAACCGCTTTGGTCAAAGCTTTTTGGGCTTCCAGCAAATAACCAGCTTCCGTCAGTTTTTTGCCGCGGCTAAAATGGAAATCAGCCAACCAAAGATTGAAAATGGCATAAAGAAAATAAGCAATAATGCCAAACAAGAACATCAAAAGAACTTTTTGAAAATTGTTTAGAGTTTTAAACTTTTGGTTTTCGGCAAGCTTGAGGCGTAAGAGAAATTTCTCTTTTTTGCGAATATGAGAAAGGTTGACTGGCGCCGGCTTAAAATCGTAAACCAACGCCTTTTTCCCATGGTCGAGCAAAGTTAACATAAAAGCCGGAAAAAGCCAAAAAAGAAGAGCGACCGGGACGACAGAAAAGCCAAAAAAGTTGGTGATAAGAAAAGAAACGTAGCCACCCAAAATGGCAAAACCCAGAAGGGAATTTTTGACTCTTTTAAGACACCAAAATAAGACGGAAGTAATGAGAAAAAGATAAGTGCCCAAGCCGACAATGCCTGTCGTGGCTAAGTAATTAAGATATTCGTTGTGGGCCTTGTTATAGAGAAAATCCCATTCTGATAAATCGTTATGTTCTCGAGGTCGGAAGTTGTAATAGGAATAGGCAAAAGTTTCCACGCCGGAACCTAAAATCGGCCAATGCTTCCAGATGTCAAGACTTCCTTTCCAAACCACGCGGCGGATTTCCTGAGAGGTGGAAATGAGAATCGGCTCTTTTCTTGAAGCTTCGCTGGTTTGTGAGGATAAATTTTGTTTGCTGGCGGTGGTTTTTGCTATAAAAGAAATAAGTGAGGGACTAAAGGGCGTACCTACAAGCAGAGAGATAAAAATAAGGAGAGCAAAAAAAAGGGAAAAAATTTTTATAGTTGATTTCACTGAAGCTAAGTTTTCTTTGTATGGTTTCAGATTAATTAAATAAAGGAGGAGAAAAGTGAAAAGGGCAGCAAGAAAACCAATATAGGCAGAGCGCGAACCGGTGAATAACAGACAAAAGTAAAAGATAAAAAATAGAGAAAACCAGCCAAGATTTTTAAAGCTAAGGAGTGATATTTTCGGTTTTTGGGAAGCATTTTTGAATTTTTGTTGCTTAAGAGTTTTTAAAAGACCAAAGGCCAAGGGGAACAAAATAAGACCGTCTATCCAAGCACCCAGCCAATTTGGTTGACCCAAAGTGGAAAAGACACGATTGCGGACATCTTGCACCCAATAGTGGGCGTCAATCCCAAAGTGTTCAGCGATACCATAAAGCGTGATTAGGCCGGCACAACTCAGCAGGAAAGAGAGAGACCGAAAGATTGTTTTGGGAGACTGGCTTAGATTACTCATAAAGGCATAATAAAGTCCAAGATAACTTAAGGTTGACAAAAGCCCGCCATGAAATCTTGAATAATAACCCCAGATTGAGGTATGGCGGTCAAGAGAAAAGAGCGTTGAAAGAATTTGGCTTAGCAAAAAAAGTAAAATCGGGAGATCAAAGGGTGTTCGTTGAAGGTAAACTTGACGTTGAGTGATTGATTTACCGAGCCAGGCACCAATGATAATCACCGTTAAAGCATAAACCAACAACATTTTATTAAATTCAAAAAGTTCGTAATTCCAAGGAGTTAAAATTAAGGGAACGGTAAAAAAGAGAAAATAAAAAGCATATTTAATAACCCCGTCAAAAAAAACTTGCCAACGCATGGGAAAAGTATAACTTAATTCACCTCTGCTGACAATGATGATTACGCTGTCGGTGCGTTCAAGTTTTCGGCATTGGTGAGGAGGGATAACCATGCTTCATTACCTTTAAGGAAATCAAGTTGTGCGAGGCTAAGGTTAAAACCTGCTCACTTAAAAAGTCGCCAGTCGCCGCGCCTTTTGGGCATATTTCTTCAAGCTAAACATTTTTCCTTTAAACTTCTGTTGAATTGAAACTCTCCCTTGGAGACCTATTCATCCTTCCCCTGGAGTCTTGTGCTTTTTCTGAAATAGTTTCTGAATTCAGTTTCCTCATCTGTTTGCAAGAACTTGGGTATATTTAATTTTACTCCGCTATTAAATCTGGCTGAACTTGGATAAAGCTAACTAGAATTTCTTTGGTGAAGATGGCAATGGTGTTTAAAGGTAAAACCATAAAAAACCGGCGGTTTTTTCCTGCCCTAGGCGACAAATTCTTTCTTTTAACCAACCATCAAGTTTTTTGACTCTTTCGTCCTTCTTGGTCAGAAGATAGAAGATATTAATCAAGAAAGTCAAGCAAGCCAAAAGGACTATTTTGGCCTCCTTCAAGCCATCACCCCTTAGCCTCCAATAGACTGTAGACTAGTAACTTTTGTGCCATATGAGTTTTAGGGACTTTCTGTGTAAAAAAATTTCGCAGACTAAAGTGATTTTAGGAATTTGCTTTATTATAATTTTCATCATTTTTACTTCTTTTAATGTCCGATATTTATGTCCGATATTTAAGTTGAGCACCCCAGGGATAACCTTTAATTTCTTGTTAACCTGAACCTTTTTGGAGAAGTTTCCTTCCAATGACTTAAAGTTAAATTTAAAGGTAAAAAGAATTGTTATCAAAGTTATTATTTAGCTTTAGGATTTGAGTTTCCTGCATCACAAAATCTTGCGATCGCAAGATTTTGTGATGTTTTTGCAGGGGCTGTTTGGTTAGGTTCGTCTTCTAAACAATTATTAAATTTGTTTCCGGGGAACTGGTAAAGTTTATTTTCCAATAAGCTTTGTGGAAGTTTATCTGTAAAAAGACTGGAGGTTTGTTGACTAAGAGACTTGAAAAAGAAAGAGCATTTAAAGCACGAAATTAAATTTGGCGGCAAGAGCAGTTTGAAAAAGAGGAATTATTTAAAGAGATTTAAAGAAGAAGAGTCTGGCGCCGGCTAAAACCAGCATCAACAAACCGCTTCCCACCACGAGGAGGGTAGGCGTTGTCGTTCCTGAAACAGGTAGAGAGGGACTGGGTGAGGCGCCGCCGTTGCCGCTGGTGGTGATCGTGTAAGAAGCGTTGGAAGTGGAACCGAGAATGTCACTGCCTTGATAAGCAACATTGGAATCGGTCGTCGCCCCTGAGGTGAAGTCAAAATAGAGATTGGCCGTCCCCGCGGCGATGGCTTTAAAGGTGAGAGTGGCGAAAGTGCCAGTGCCGTTAAAACTGGCATTTTCGCTCGAAGTAGCCCGGAGAGTAATCTTGCCCGCCACGGAAGTATCGCTAGTTAACTTATTAGCATAAAGATCACCGAGAACTGCAGAGATTAAGCTGAGTTTATTGCCATCGTAGCGGACAATGACGTCAGCGCCGTCGGTTTCCGAACCGCCGGTGTTTAAAATTACATCAACATTAAAGGTATCATTGACGAGCACCGTTTTGGTTGCTGGCGAGAAAGAAAGCGTGGCTGCTGCCCAAACCTTAGTTGGTAAGAAGAAGAAGAGAAAAGCCAAAAGGCAAAAAAATAAGGGCAGCCAAGAGCGTTTTATCATGTTTATTTGCTTATAAGCAAGTCACTTACTACAAAGTAATTTTTATTCTTTAAATCCATTTAAGCAGTTTTATTTTCTTTTTGTCAAGACTGAATTTGGCTGTGGTTTTACAGCTTCATTGTCATCGTTTTTAACCTCTAAAATGTTTACTTGTAATTCTTCCTTAAAAAAGAAATTCTCTTTACTAAGATAAAAAACGATGAGGTTGCCCTCAAAGAAGTCTTCAAAAATGCAGAGGGCAATTTATAGAAAGCGGACGATGGCGACTTAAGGATAAAAAACACAACAGCTACTCCAAGTTGACGGAGAAACAGAAATCTTTTATAAGAGAAAAAGAGCTGGGACCGTGGCGATTTCTGGTGTGGTTTAGCAACAAAACTGGTCTGGCAGCTCATGAGTTGACTGTTTGGTGGCTATTAGGAGAGCCTAATCATTTGAATGATGAACAAATAAAACCAATGATTAGCTTTGAAAGAGAATCTCCCAAGTCGTTTTGGCAGACAAAAATCAAGGGAAAGATTTCCCCCCAAGATTGGTGTTATCTTTACTTAATTGCTGCTTTAGAGGCGACCACCCAAAAGATTTTATCTTTCTGGCAAATGTTAATCACAAACAGTCAAAGATTAATGTTCTTTTTAGTGCTCGGTCATAGCTACGGGGGAGCCAGAAGATGCCTCACAAACGCCATTTTTGGGATAAAAATCACTGGTAAAAAATTCTGTTTGAAGCTAACAATGAGCTCTTTGGGAAATAAAAACTAAAAAATAATGCAAGAGTTTAGATGTAAGATTAACTTTGGCGCTTAATTTTAAAGAGAAATGCTCACCCTTCAAAATTCATGTTAAAATGAAAAGATGCTAGATTTTGTTTTTTCTTTACTGGCTTTTAACTTGGGAATTGATTTGGGGACGGCGAATGTTTTGGTTTGGGTTGAAGGTAAGGGTATTGTTGTTCAAGAGCCTTCAGCAGTGGCGCGGGAACGTAAAAAAGGGGGAAAAATTGTGGCTCTCGGCGAACAGGCAAAAAAGATGTTTGGTAAAACTCCTGATGAAGTTGAAGTCATTCGGCCACTCCAGAACGGGGTAATTGCTGATTTTGACGCCACGTTGGCAATGCTTGATCATTTTATTAAGTTGGTTCATCAAGTACCCGGTCCTCTGCCTAAAGTACCCAGACCTAAAGTGATTATTGGCATTCCTTCAGGCGTTACCGAAGTGGAGCGGCGGGCGGTCCAGGATGCGGCTTTGTCAGCCGGTGCCCGCCTCTGCCATTTGGTAGAAGAACCCATGGCGGCCGCGATTGGCGCAGACTTGCCGGTGGAAAAACCCCAAGGACAATTGATTATTGACATTGGTGGTGGGACGAGCGAAATTGCCGTGATTTCCCTAGGCGGTATTGTCATTGAGCGGTGTCTGCGGCTGGCAGGCGACGTCATGGATCAAACCCTGGTTAACTTTATCAGGTTAAAACACGGTTTACACATTGGTTTGCCAACTGCCGAGGAAGTGAAAATCAACATTGGTTCGGCCAGTTCTTTGTCTAAAGAAAAACATTTTGTTGTTCGCGGAAGAGACATGGAGTCGGGTTTGCCGCGTTCTTTGAAATTAAGCTCGGTTGAAGTGAGAGAAGCTTTGAGCCCCATCGTACAACAAATTGTCAATGCCGTCACCGAAGTTTTGGAAGAAACGCCGCCGGAGCTGGTAGCCGATATCTTGCGTAACGGTATTGTTTTGTGCGGTGGCGGCGCTCAGCTTCCGGGCTTGGATAAAGTGGTAAGTGATGAAACCAAGATGCCCGTTTGGATTGTTGATGATCCTCAGACGGCGGTAGTTCGCGGTTGTGGTAAGCTTCTCAAAAATCAGAGATTACTGGAGAAAATAAAAGTAAAGGGAGGTTTGAGCTAGTTTCTATGGAGGCGCGCTTCAAAACCTTCAATTCATTCATTTTGCTTTTAATCTTATTAGGTTTATCTTTTATTTTCTTTCTGGTGGATGGTTATTTTTCTTTGAGAGGGCCGAGAGCGGTTTTTGAAAAACTGGTTAATCCGCTCAAGGCCAATTTTCAACTCGTCCTGATTAAGATTTTGCCGCCAAAGGATACTTCTTTGAATGATCCGGTAATTTTACAAACCAAGATAGATCATTTGAGTTTAGAGAATAGCCGCCTGCTTGCTCGAATTAACCAACTGGAAATAGAAAACGAGGGCCTAAAAAAGCAATTAAAAATTATTAGCCAGTCGGAGGTGAAATATTTGAGCGCCCGGAATATTGCGACGGTTGAGGGGTTGATGACTTTGGATAAAGGTGAAAGCGAGGGAGTGAAAACAGGCATGGTGGTGGTTAGCGAGGGAGTTTTGGTGGGTAAAGTAGTCAGCGTTACGCCTCACGCCAGTCGCGTTAAGCTGCCTATCGCCGAAGGCAACAAAATTAAGGTTAAGGTTTTGCCAATAGCTGAGAAAGGTACGCTCAAAGGCACACCCGAGGGTAGGCTTCTTTTGGAGGAGGTGTTGCAGAAGGTCAATCTGGAGACCGATCAGGTGCTGGTGACTACTGGTGAAGAAAGCGAGTATCCCCCGGATTTGCCGGTGGCCAGAATTGAAAAAATTGTCAGCGATGACGTTGCCATTTACAAAAAAGCCGAAGTCAAACCCCTTTTGGACTACCAAAGTTTAAAAATAGTCATGATAAGGATTTAGCCTTAAAGGGGTAACCCCTAGCGAGGGGTTACCCCTGAAAGTTTCTTGCCTTAAAGTTCATTTCGCGTTATATTGATGGTGTGAAATGGTGGTTAATTTTTCTGGTGTTATTTTTAGGATTTTTGCAGACAACGATTACCAGTTTTGACAGCCTTTTGGTTTTACTCTTGCTTTTAAGCTTATTGGGTCAGGAAAAAGAGGCGCTGGTCTTTGCCTTTTTAGGCGGATTATGGCTTGATCTTTCTGCAGGCACGCCTTTAGGCTTGTCCAGTTTGGCTTATCTTGCCAGCGTGGCTTTGGTTTTAGCTTATTCCCGGAAATTTCAGTTGAAAAACCTCTTTTTCTGGTTAGTGATTTTTTCCCTTGGCGGTTTTTTAACAACAATGATTAAGGGTGAAAACTGGCAGTGGCAGGAAAGCTTGCTTTTGGCGGCAATTGGCGCCGTGATGTTTTTACTCTTGGCAAAATTAGGCATTCTTGGTGAGGAAGAAGGGATTAAATTAAAGGTGTGAGGATTTTAAGCTGATTATCATGAGAGAAAGGCTTTTTTTATTTTTTTTAATTTTAGGCTTTGGGATTTTACTGGTGAGATTGTTTACGCTGCAGATTTTGCAGGGAGAGTATTACTGGAAACTGGCTGAAGGCAACCGCATTAAGACTACCAAAATTCCTGCTCTGCGCGGGGTAATTTATGATCGGCAAAATAAACTTTTGGTACGTAACACACCTGAGGGACGGGAATATCTTGCCGGTCCAGCCCTTAGCCACGTTTTGGGTTATGTCGGTGAAATTAGTCAGGAAGAATTGGAAGATTGCAAACTTGCCTTGAGTGGTACTTTTTCTTTCTTAGCTCCAAAAACAAACTTAAAGTCGGCCACTGATTTCTTCAGTGTAAACAAGCGCGAGCAGGCGAGCAAGACTTACGAGTTGGATAAAGAGGTTTTCAAAAATTGTCCCTATCATGCGGGCGATCTTGTTGGCAAAATGGGAATAGAGCAAAGTTATGACTGGGTGTTGCGGGGCGTTGATGGGGGGGTTTTGGAAGAAGTTGATGCCGAGGGTCAACTGGTACGAAAACTGGGAGAGCGCAAGCCGGTGGCGGGCAAGAATTTACAACTAACGCTTGATCTGGGATTACAGCAAAAGATTGCTGAGCTTTTAAGTAAAGAGAAAAAGGCGGCGGCGGTAGCCACGGTGCCGCAGACAGGTGAGGTTTTGGCGCTGGTTTCTCAACCCACTTTTGACCCGAATCTTTTTACCATTCATCTTCGAGAGGCCAGTGGCAGTCAGCAACTTGCCAGTCTTCTTAATCATCCAGATCAGCCCCTGTTTAATCGGGCAATTGCCGGTCAATATCCACCGGGTTCAACTTTTAAAATTGTGACGGCTTTAGCCGGTTTAGCAGAAGGCAAACTGACGGCGCAGACTAAAATAGAAGATGCCGGCCAAATTACTCTCGGCCGTTGGACCTATGCCAACTGGTACTATAAACAATACGGCAAGACCGAAGGGCAGCTGACGGTGGTTTCGGCGCTTAAGCGTTCCAATGATATTTTTTTCTATCGTTTGGGTGAGTGGTTGGGCATTGAAAAACTTTCGTCTTGGGCTCACCGTTTTGGTCTGGGAGAGTTTTTGGGGATTGATTTGTGGGGTGAAGCTAAGGGACTGGTGCCGGATAAAAATTGGAAAAGAACAGTTAAAAATGAAGACTGGTTTACCGGTGATGATTTTATTACCGCCATCGGTCAGGGAGATCTGTTGGCGACGCCATTGCAGATTAATCTTATGACAGGGGTGGTGGCGAACGGGGGGAGATTATGCCGGCCGACATTAATACAAAATGCAAAAAGCAAAGATCAAAAAAACGATTTCTACGAAACGGAAAGGGCAAAAAATAATGAATGCCGCGATTTGGGAATAAAAAAAGAAGATCTTGATTTGTTAAAGGAAGGGATGAGAGAAGCATGCGAAACTGGTGGCACCGGTTGGCCTTTTTTTAAGTTCAAAATTCAAAACGCAAAAATCAAAATTGATGACAAAAATTATTTTGCTCGGGAGGCTTCAGATTCCGCCGACACGGTTTATGTTCCCGTGGCTTGTAAAACCGGGACTGCCGAGGCACCAGGGACCAAAGACACCAAGGCCCATGCCTGGTTTACGGTTTTTGCCCCTCTTGCAGAACCGGAGATTGTGCTTACGGTTTTGGTTGAAAATGGGGGCGAGGGATCTTCGGTAGCCGGACCGCTGGCCAAGGAAATTTTAAAATGGTGGTTTGAAGAAAAAAGATAGTGCGATTTAGCCGCCCAGGGATATTTGAGTTTAGTTAATAAAAATAATATAGAAGTTAAGGGTGGAAGGTAGCCGACATCAATACTAGAAGTGTCAAGAGAATACTACCTGAGCAGTGTTTTAGAAATCTCTTTTTTGTCAAAAAGAGAAGTAAAACTAAATTAACAAGGAGACAATGAAAGCATTAAACAAGGCGGCTATTGAACAGTCCATTTTGGAAACCCTAGCTTATGCCGATGTGTTTAGCTGGCCAATAGCTGAAGAGGAGCTTTTCAGGCAAATTCAAAGCTCAAAACCCCTGCCCACCGGCGGGCAGGGCAAAATCCAAAAGCAAAACTTAAATCTTAAAACTGTTTTAAATAAGCTAATTAAGAAAAAAATTATTGCCAAGAAAGATAATTTTTATTTTCTATGTGGTCGGAATAGACTAGTTGAACGACGTCAAGAGCGCGAAAAATGGGTGGCGGGAAAAATGGCGATTGCCCGCAACGCAGCCAAATGGTTAAAGTTGATTCCTTCAATTCTTTTGGTGGGCGTTTCCGGGGGCTTGGCCGTGGGGAATGTGACTCAGGATGATGATATTGACTTGTTTATTATTTGTCGGTCGGGCACTTTATGGACGACACGGTTTCTGGCCATACTATTATTAGAATTGTTGGGAAGGCGTCGTCGCCCCGGCGAGAGCGACTACAAAAATAAAATCTGTCTTAATATGTTTGTGGATGAAAAGGGGATGGCGGTGCCGGAAAGTGAGCGGGATATTTATACGGCGCATGAGATTAAAAATTTGAAGATCTTGTGGGAGAGAAACGGAACTTATCGGGAGTTTTTGAAAGCGAATCAATGGCATGAGATTTTAAGATCAAAGAGCAAAGAGCAAAGAGTAAAAACTAACCCAAACTGGGAAAATTTTAGCTGTGAACGAGGCTTTGCATTCTACATCTTGTATTTTGCCTTCACTAAAATTGAACCCTTTTTCCGTTGGTTGCAGTTAAAATATATGAAAAGGCGAAGAACTCAGGAAAAGATTGAACCGCATCGTTTACTTTTTCATCCCGAAGATAGACGGGCTTGGGTTTTGAAAGAATATCAAAAGCGTTTAAAGAACCTTTCTTTGGTTGACCCTTACTACAAAAACACGGTTTCCCCTTAACACCTTGGAGGTGATATGATCTTAACACCTTTGGTAGAAAGAAAGCTTTTAAGAGGGAGATATAAGAAGCAGGAGTAGTTGTTACTAATGTTGCTAAAATGTTGCTAACAGCGTTAATTTTTGCAGCCTACTACATAAACGAATAGCACGTGCAATTGATTTATGTAATACCGGTGTTGCTTCAAGAGGCAACACCCGGT
>CAYNMC010000027.1:0-10192 GCA_964398365.1 uncultured Pseudomonadales bacterium
AGGAGTAGTTGTTACTAATGTTGCTAAAATGTTGCTAACAGCGTTAATTTTTGCAGCCTACTACATAAACGAATAGCACGTGCAATTGATTTATGTAATACCGGTGTTGCTTCAAGAGGCAACACCCGGTGTTGGTTTTCGAAAAAGTACTGGACGAGGACGCTAAATTGCTTAAAATGAAAGAGGTTGCAAGAATTTAAAAGTTTTTATCAAAGGAAAATCAAAAATTAGCTGGTTTGGTTTAGCCTTTGTGAAAGAATTATTTTTTGTTAGGAAGGGAAGCTAAAACTGGAAAGTATTTTATTGAAGGCAAGAAAGTCAGCAAAGAAAAATCGCTAGAAAAAGAAAATTTTTAATTGATGAAATTGACAGAGAAAGATTATTGGTTGGCTTTTAATGTTTGCGGCGGCTTTGGGCCGAAAAGGTTTGCTTTGGTTTTGAAGTATTTTGGAAACGCCAAAAAAGCTTGGTTAGCCAGCCGTGATCAATGGCAGAAATTAAGATTGCCAGCGGAGCTTCTTGAACGACTTTTTAATTTTAGGATTAAATTTGATTTTATTTCGTATAAAATTCGCTTAGAAAAATATCTTATAACTTTTATTACTTTAGAAGATAATAATTATCCAATTAACTTAAAAAAAACTGAATATCCTCCATATATACTTTACATTAAGGGACGGTTATTAACTAAAGACTCATTAGCTATAAGTGTAGTAGGTACTAGAAAAATCAGCAATTATGGCAGAGAGGTGGTGGAGAGGCTAGTAGGTAGTCTGGTTGCCGGCGGTTTGACGATTGTTTCGGGGCTGGCGCGGGGAGTAGACAGCTTGGCTCACCGTACCGCCTTAAAATTTGGCGGTCGGACACTGGCGGTGGTGGGCCATGGCTTGGCGATGGTTTATCCGCCGGAAAATAAACCCCTTGCTGAGCAGATTGGTCAAAAAGGCGCCCTTATTAGTCAGTTTCCTTTGGATGTTTTATCATTGCCTGGTAATTTCCCTTGCCGCAATCGAACACTTGCCGGCTTGGGCTTGGGAACTTTGGTGATTGAGGGGACAAGCGATTCAGGTTCTTTGATTACTGCCGGTTATTGTCAAGAATTTGGTCGGCCGGTTTTCGCCGTGCCTGGACCGATAACTTCGCCCTTATCCGAGGGACCGGCCAGGCTCATTAAAGCCGGCGCTAAACTGGTGACCAGCGGTAGGGATATTTTTAAAGAATTAAATCTGAGGGTGCCAACCTCAAGTTTTGAAAGCGGACCGCAAAACCCTAAACTCATCAACCATCATCAATTTGCCAATGCCACCGAGGAGAAAATTTGGCAGGTGCTCGTGGGTGGCATTAAACACATCGACGAGATTATTCGCGAGACCGGCTTGCCTTCCTCGCTTGTTGCTTCAACTTTAACTTCGCTTGAACTTCAAGGCTTGGTGAAAAATCTAGGTAATGCGGAATACTGTCTTTAGTGGTTAAGTTTCTTCTGCTAAAAATTATCCTGCTTACAGCTTTTATTTCGCCACTTTAAAAGATGATTTAGAAGTTGTTTGGGAGATTTATTCGCTGACGGCACGTTGGGCATTGATCCGGCCGTAGTACCAGTATTTGCCCGTGCCGGGAATTTTGTCGGCGGTGAGTTCTATCTGTTTCCTTACCTGAAGATTGCTGGTGCCCTGCGGAGTGGTCCAAACCAGCGCTGCTAGACCGGCAACATGGGGCGTGGCCATAGAAGTACCATTGGCATACTTGTAGCTGTTGCCGGGATAGGTAGAGTAGATGTTAACTCCCGGTGCGGCGACATCGACCCAAGTGCCATAACTGGAAAAGGGAGCCTTTTTGTCGTTTTGGTCAGTGGCGGCAACAGCGATAACATTTTTATAATAAGCCGGATAGGTGCGACTGCGGTTGCCGCTGTTGCCGGCGGCAGCGGTCAAAACCGCGCCTTGATTCCAGGCATAATTAACGGCCTGTTCCAGAGTTTTTGAAGAATAAGGTCCGCCCAAACTTAAATTGATAACTTTAGCGCCTTCGTCAGTCGACCAGACGATACAGTTGGCGATCCAGGAATAATAGCCCGAGCCGCTGTCATCAAGCGCTTTGGCGTTAAACAAACTGGCATGGTAGCCCAAGCCCGCAACACCAATACTATTATTAGTAGCCGCCGCGGCGATGCCGGCCACATGAGTACCATGACCTACTACGTCGTTTAGGCCCGCGGTGGTGGTGCAGTTGTGATTGGCAACGACTTTCCCCCGCAAGTCTTCATGGTTCAGGTCAATGCCGGTGTCCACAATGGCGATTTTAATCTCAGCCTGACTTTTGCTGGTGTCCCAGGCGCTGGTAGAGGCAGAAGCGGTTTGGGTGATAAACAGCCCCCACTGATTACCAAGATAAGGGTCGTTGCTGGTTTCCAGCGCTTCGGCAAGATAGTCCGGTTCAACATACTCAATTTCGCTAAGCAGCAGCAACTGACGAAGTTTATCTTCAAGCTTGCCTCCTTTGGGTTTTAAAACATCTACCCCCAATTTGTCAATTCGATCAAGCAAAAGCAAACCAAAACGTTGGCGAAGGCTGGCCTTTTGGAGTTCGTCAGTGCCTTCTTTATACTTGACGAGCAGCCGGTCGGGGAAGCGGGGTTTGTTTTGAGCCAGGATAGTTGAAGGTTGGTAGAAAAAGAAGAGGAAAAAGAAAAGAATCAAAAAAACATGCCATCTTTTTGCCATCATGCTTAATCTTAAAGAATAATAATTTTTCTGTCAATAGACTAGATGGATTTCTAACTCTTAGACTTTTAAAGTAATTAACAAGGTTATTATTGTTTTTGTTATTTGCGGACTTGTGTGGGCTTTGAAGATCAGCAAACAAGAGAGAGTCAATCAGCTTAGCATTAAAACCTTAAGTTTTTTCTTCAAGCTAAGTTAAAGCCTAAGCTAGCTTCACAGAGTTACGATAACTTCAGAGCTTCTTAAAAAGTGTTTTACAACAAAGATAACTCATTTTTTTCTCAATGACTCCGCAGGCTTTATCACTGAAGCTTGTTTTGTCTTATTAATACAATCAATCAACGCACGCGCTCTCGTTTATTGTAGTAGGTTTTTGCCGTGCTGAACTTGGTTATTTTGTTTGGCCCCCTTGGTTGGTTAGAAGAATTTTAAGAGGAAATTTAAGCTAAATTTAAGGTTTTTACCAAAGGTGTTAAGATCACATCACCTCCAAGGTGTTAAAGCCTTAACACCTTGGGTAAAGAAGAAGTTAATTTGGGTTAGCACTTGCAAATCAAAGCAAAAGCCATTATGGTAGATTAAAAGCCAGAGCAAGGTAATTTGAGGCTTGTGTTAGAATAAATTTCTAAAAAGATTCTTTTCGAAAATGAAGCTTGTGGTTGTTGAATCACCAACAAAAGCGCGAACCTTAAGCCGTTTTTTGGACAAAAACTATCAAATAATGGCTTCGATGGGTCATGTTTACGATTTACCCAAAAAACGATTAAGCGTTGATATTGCCCATGATTTTCAGCCCCAGTATGAAGTGGTGCCCGCTAAAGTTGAAGTGCTTGAGAGGTTGCGGCAGGCGGCCCAAAAGGCAAAGTTGGTGATTTTGGCCACCGATCCTGATCGTGAGGGCGAGGCAATTGCTTATCATCTTGCTTTTTTGCTGAGTTCGCCTAAGGCAGTTTTACTGTCGCCTTCAACAGCAACTGCGCAAAAAGCGCTAGTTGATTCTGAAAAAGACAAAGGCACTCCGAATAAGAAGAGGCGCCAAATTGATCAAGTTGACCAAGACAAATTCGTCAGGATCACCTTTCACGAAATCACCGAAGCGGCGATCAAGGAAGCTTTAAAAAATCCGGGTCAGCTTAATTTGCCTTTGGTTGAAGCTCAACAGGCGCGTCGGATTCTTGACCGGCTGGTAGGTTATAAACTTTCACCCTTATTATGGCGGAAGGTTCGCCGCGGTTTGTCAGCCGGCCGGGTCCAGTCGGTGGCTTTGCGGTTGATTGTGGAAAGGGAAAAAGAGATTAAGCAGTTTGCCAAAAAGGAATACTGGACAATCGAATGTAAAATCAGAAATCAAAACTCAAAAATCAAAAATAGCGAAGATTTTTTGGCGAATTTATTGAGTAAAAACGGTGAGAAATATGAGAAAAACACCACGATCAAATTATTTGCCGGTGATTATAGCTATACGGAATCAAGGATCAGTAACCAGCAATTGTGCGACGAAATTATTAAAGATTTAAAAAAACAAAAGTTTGTGGTAGAAAATGTTGAGGAAAAGGAAACGAGGCGCACGCCGCCGCCGCCATTTACCACCTCCACCTTACAACAAGCAGCCAACCGGGTGTTTGGTTTTTCCGCCAAGAAGACGATGAGCTTGGCCCAGCGGCTTTATGAAGAAGGCTATATTACTTATCATCGTACCGACTCCTTTAATTTAGCCGAGACGGCGGTCAAAAATATCCGCGCTTACTTGCGTCAAGAATTTGGCGAAAAATATTTGTCGCCGGAGCCGCGGGTTTACAAAACCCGATCCAAACTGGCCCAAGAGGCGCACGAGGCAATTAGGCCAACCAGAATAAATTCAAAATTCAAAATGCAAAATTCAAAATTTGATGCTGAGACCCAGCATTTATACGAACTGATTTGGAAGCGGACAGTGGCTACCCAGATGGCGGCAGCCAGATCACTTCAGACAAATGTGACGATTAAAGCCGGTCCTTATTTGCTCAAAGTCAGCGGTCTGCGCCTGCTTTTCGAGGGTTACCTTAGACTTTATCCAGAATTGCTGAGAGAGAAAGGCTTGCCGCCCCTTCATGCCGGAGATCAGTTAAAGCTGCTGGCGGTCTTAGCTAAAAAAAATTTTACTACCCCGCCGCCGCGCTACACCGAAGCCTCGTTGGTGAAAGTGCTTGAGGCTAAGGGTATCGGCCGGCCCTCAACTTATGCGCCTACAATTTCTTTAATCCAGAATCGTGGTTATGTGGAGAAGAAAGAGGGAGTTTTTTGGCCGACACCAGTAGGCGAGGCAGTGATCAACTTTTTAACGCCTCATTTTCCGACGCTGATTGATATTCCTTTTACGGCCGAAATGGAAGGCGATTTAGATGCCATTGCCCGCGGTGAAAAACCTTGGGTTGAGGTTTTGCGTCAGTTTTACCAGTCATTTGAGAAGAAATTAGATTCGGTAAATAAAAATTCGCCGCGGATAAAAATTGAGGCCGCAGAAACAGGAAAAAAATGTCCCAAATGTGGTGAAGGCGAGGTTGTAATCCGCACCAGCAGGTTTGGCAAATTTTTATCCTGTTCGCGTTTCCCCCAATGTGACTGGAAAGGTGACTATCAGGAAAGAATTGCAGGCATTAACTGTCCCCAGTGTGGCAGTCCGGTAGTGTTGCGCCGCAGCCGCCGCGGCCGCCAGTTTTATGGTTGCTCCCGCTGGCCGGCCTGTCAGTGGGCAAGCTGGTATAAACCAAAAGAAAACCTGCCTCAAAATGAGCGAAGTTAAAGAAAATTTATCACCTTGGGATCGTCTAAGAATCAGCCGCCAAGCGCTTATGAAGAGGATTTCGACCTTCCTAAGTGAGTCTCCAGAGGGGATGTTGAGGTTGGACGCCGTGGAGGTTTTGACCCTTGATCCGAATAATTATTTGCGTCGTTTAGAAACAGCCATTGAAGATGCAAATGAGGAACGAAGGCAGAAAGCTACCCAATTATTGGACGAACTCAGGAGAAGTGTCGCCACGCAAACTTCTTATACTATTGGTGATTTAATAATGAAAAGTAAAACATATCAACTTTTGAGCAAGAACTTAAAAACAAAAGGAAAAGACAGAAAGCTTGAGGATTTGGAAAGATTTGGCGTCATGGTTCAGCTGGGCAATCAAACGCACAAACTTTTGGAGATGCCGCCCCAAGATTTTTTTGTTGAATATAAAAGAAGTTTAGCAGAGTCAGGTTTACCTGAGGACTTAACCCGGCTGATAATAGAGGAGGCCGAGCGTCTTGCCCGATGGCTTTATCCTGAGTGGCAGGGTAGCCCCGCCGGTGATGCCGCGAGGCTTGAATTCGAAAATACACTTGTTGGCTATTAATACCTTGGTGTAATCTTAAAACCACACCTGCTGTGTAAAGAGATGATTGAAAAAGAAAGTGACTTGTTCTTTCCCTTAAAAGAATTTAGGGGTGGTAAAGAAAAACCTTTTCTGAATTTAAGTTTTACCGATTGGCTTAAACCTCTTTGGCAAGAGAGACCTTCATCCTCAAAATTGGCAAGTTTATCTCAAGATTTAAGTTTAGGGTTTGAGCTTTCGAAAGAAGAAAGAAAAATAAAAATTTCCCAATTAGCTCATCTTTGGTTTCCCGCTGCCTTGATTTTTGCCAGAAATCCAGAAGTTTGTTTAGATTTTAAAGGGCGGTCTTTAGCAGAGGTGACAAAGTGGTTGGAAGACAAACATTATTTTCCCACCCAGCAAACGAAAAGAAAGACAATTGCCGAACTCCTTCTTGGTACCGTTACGACAGGCTTTGAGAATTCACCGGTAGGCCAGAATCTTAGGGATTTTATGGTTGGTGAGGGTGGCCGCAAACTTTGGCAGGCAGTTTGTGCCCATCAAGGTTATTTTTTAAACGAGAAAAAAATACGCCAGCCGCTTTTGGGAGGAGATGTTAGCCAAAGCTCAATTTTTGAAGAATTAAATGCCTTACCGTTCAAATTGACGAAACTTATAGAATTTTGTTTCTGCAGCAAATTTTTGGAGCCTGAGGTTCTGGTTTTGTTTGAGAGGGTTTTAGCGGTTCAACTTCAAGAAGACGACCTAAAGGTTCAGATTTTTTACCAGCCGGATATGATTTTTGCTTTACTTTCTTCTGAGGGTTGGCAGGTGGGGATTTTTGATTTAAAACTTGGTTCTTGGCAGGAGAAATCACCTTGGCGTTACACCTTGGCTTTTTACCATAAAGTTGCCTCGGCCTTAAAGCGGTATCTTGATAACAATAAGAAAGCTAAAGAGAGACTGGTGGGTGGAAGTCAGCTTGATTTGAATTTAAAAAACCAGTCAGCACCCTCGGCTTATGGTTTGCTTTGGTTTCTGGAAGGCCAGCCGGTAGCCAGCCGACCCTTAGCGAGAGTAGCCGATTTACAAGTGCCGGCTTTGGATGATGAGGAATTTTGGCGTTTAAACCATTACCTTTTTAGGGTTCAAAGATAGTGTATGATTAAAGTAAAGGATGAGCAATGACAGGATCACCGGAAAGTCAATCAATGGAAAAAGCGGCAGAGATTTGGCAAAAGGTGGGGGATTTAATTGATTCAGGGAAAACAGGTCAACTTCTTATTGGCGAAGCGCCGGTAGCTGCTTTAACGACACGTTTGTCAGTTAAAAGTTTGGCAAGCTTGGCTAAGACCGGCAGAAGTTTTGGGGTTATTCCCAAGATTGTAGGGGGAGAAGTGCAAGTGAAGATTCAAATAGCAGGCAAAGAAGATTATTATGAGAATTTAATTGAGCGTCTGAACAGGGGACAAAAAGATGCTACTCAAAGAAAACGCGCTTATGCTACCATTTTTGGTTTGGCCCGAGCGGCAGCCACTTTTAATAAAGACGCTTTTTTTATCCTGATTAACCAAAAGATGCCGGAGATTTTGGCAGGTAATCCGCTTATCGTGGAGTTAAAGAAAAAAGCCAGCCGGCAGGCTATGCCAGACGAGTTTGATTTGGAAAACTTACAGCTTCTGGGACTGGCTCTTTTTGCGGACCTGCCGCCAGGGACACAAACAGAATTGGCAAACAACTGGTTAGATCCCAGAAATATGTGGCAGGCCGGCGATCAGGGAATCTAAAAATGATTTTAGAACTAACTTCCGGGCACCCGCCAGACGAACACGGATGTGGGACGAGGCCCTTTTAAAAGAGGGACCTTTTTATATCTGGCTTTTGGGGGACAGGAAGGAGCGCGGCTTTGGCGACTTGGCGCAGCTTTCTTTCACTAGGCGCAATGATAGCCACAATTTTGCCCGTCGGCTTGGCCAAATCCGGAGGAGAAGATTGATTTAGACAAGATTCACGTCTCTACGGCGGTCCTTCCGGCCGCAAATTATGCTTTCTTATTGTCTCTTCCAAAGTTGACTCATCAGGCGCAATAACACCCACAATTTGACCGGGGTTTGAAGGAGGTTGCTTTGGTTATTCATTTGGTGGTCGTTGCTGGCTCAACTTGGCAAAATCAAATTCTATAATTGTTCTTTCCTGCTCACTCATAAAATAATTATAACTTACTTGGTAAAGTTTATAACCCCTTTATTTTATAGCCTGTTTATAAATAGGTTATAACCATAAATAGGATTTATAATTATAGTATTTATTATTTATTTTATTTAGTACTTATATAATAGTACTTATATAGTGTTTATAAATAAGTTTATAATTTTTAGATTTAACACCTTTTTATATTTATAACTTTTTATATTTAATAACTTTAATATTTTACTGTAAAAATTTTATCATACTACCAAGTATGATAAAATATTGACAAGGAGATTTTTCAGTTAAAGTAAATTAAAGATGGCTAAATATCCGAGATTTAATAAACTTTCGATTAAAGAAAAAGAAAATCTTCTGGTGGATTTTTGCCAAGCTTTGGCGGCCTTAAAAACGCCTCAAGAGGTGGCAGAATTTCTCAAAGACTTGCTAGGGCCAGCGGAATTGGAGATGCTGGCCAAGCGCTTGCAGGTGGCCAAATACCTTCTCAAAGGGTGGACTTATAGCGAGATTAAAGAACTTCTCAAAGTGAGTTTCAGTACCATTGCTAGAGTTAATTTCTGGTTACAGGTGTCGGGCAAAGGTTATCGGCTGGTGGCCGAACGGACAAAAGAACCCAAGCCGCCTTCACAATTTAGCTTGGATATGAAGGCTCTTAAAAGGGCTTATGCCCGTTATTTCTGGCCGGAATTGTTGTTTGAAGAGATTATGAAAGAATTAGGCAGAAGAAGAAAAGAAAAAATACTGAAAATCTTGCATCAGGCTGAAGACAAAAAAGAAATGCTAGCAGAGCTTAATCAATATCTTAGAGAAGTCTATTCTTCAAAGAGATCTCGTTCCTAAGGTTGTGTTTTGTCATTTTTATCATACTTGGTAGTATGATATTAAAATGACAGAAAGCTTTTTAAAGGCGAGACAAAACTTGATTTAATTTTTAGAAATATTCTTATGCCATATCCTTTAACAGAGGTAATTAAGTTCGTGGTTGCAAACAAAATAAGCCCATCGCGCTCAAGCGATTGAAAAACAGGTGATATAATTAATCTCCTGAATTTATACCGAGTGTCGTGGCTAATTGACAAGGTACAACAACGACATGGTTGGAAGACATTACCCAAGTTAATTTATTTGCCAAAAAGCCGCCATCGAGGGTATAGTTCTTAGCCCTCACTTTAAAGATGACAAGCTGCTAGAATTTCCTGAACTTGATTTAAGATCAAAAATAGTCCTTGTGGGAGCATTAGAAGAGCCACCAAAAGGAGAAGTGAACAAAATTTATTCCCCTTAACACCTTGGAGGTGATATGATCTTAACACCTTTGGTAGAAAGAAAGCTTTTAAGAGGGAGGTATAAGAAGCAGGAGTAGTTGTTACTAATGTTGCTAAAATGTTGCTAACAGCGTTAATTTTTGCAGCCTACTACATAAACGAATAGCACGTGCAATTGATTTATGTAATACCGGTGTTGCTTCAAGAGGCAACACCCGGTGTTGGTTTTGGTGTGCTTAAGAGTCAAGGGAGTTTTGAGTTGCTGCTCAGTTTGAATTTCTGCCTCGCCATTTTTAGCCCCAACTTTTTTGTAATAGAGATAATTATTGTGGCTGTCATCACAAAATCTTGCGATCGCAAGATTTTGTGATGCGGGAGAAGGGGTGACACATTTAGGAGAAATACTCTCGGTTATTTGAAAATTCTGAAAAAGTACAGCCAAGGAAAACTCTTGTTGCTACTGAACACCTTACCCTATCTTTGAGACTAGAGTGATTATAGTTGAAGACAGGAATGCCAATAAGCTTTCATTATCTTTGGTTTGGCTTTAAGGGTTATGATAGGTTTATGAAAACCTATCAGCATATCAACCAGTTTGATCAAAACGAAGTAGCCAGATTCAGGTTGGAAGCCATTAAATTCTTTGATGAATTTGGTTTAAAACCAACTCTTT
>CAYNMC010000028.1:0-3176 GCA_964398365.1 uncultured Pseudomonadales bacterium
AAACATCTCTGAGGCGGCAAGAGTCGTTTTAGATGCTCAGGCAAAACAGGCAACCGCCGCTAGCCAAATCAGTGGTGTTGTGGCTCGCGAGAGGGATATTCAGGAGGTTATTAATTACCGAAACGTTTTAAAATTTATTGAAGGGATAAAAGATAAAAACCTAACAGAGTCAATCATTAAAAAAATCCATAAGTTGACGGTGGAGAAAATTTTACCGAACGAACAATGTGGCGAATATCGGCAAAGTCAAGTGGTCATTAAAAATTCCCAAACTGGAGAAATTACTTTTAGGCCACCGCCAGCAGTTGAAGTTCCTTATCAGGTTGAAGATTTTCTTTCCTGGTTTAATGGGAAAGAGGGAAAAGAGACTCACCCGGTAATTAAATCGGGAATTACCCATTACGAATTAGTGAGAATTCATCCATTTTTAGACGGAAATGGTCGAACGGCCAGAGCCGTGGCGACCTTAGTTTTGTTTTTAGGCGGTTATGATGTCAAAAAGTTTTTTTCCTTAGAAGAGCATTATGATAAAGATGCCAGCCGTTATTATGAAGCCTTACAGAGTGTCCAAAAACAAAACTCTCACACTTATTGGTTAGAATATTTTATTGAAGGTTTAGCCGTTGAGTTAACCAGAATTAAAGAAAAAGTCCTGGCTTTATCCCGGGATTTAAAACTTAAAAAAGAAATTGGCCAGCAAGTGGCTTTGTCGGAAAGACAAATTAAATTGATTGAACATATCCAAACTTTCGGTTACATTGATAACCGCAGTTTTAGAAAATTGTTACCAATGGTTTCTGAAGATACAATTTTACGGGAATTGAAAGATTTGATAAAAAAGCGTATTATAAAAAAAGAAGGGACGACTAAAGCGGCCAGATACGTCATGCGCTAAAAGCCCGAACATTCCCGAATAGATAAAATTAGATTTGGTCTAATTTATTATAGTTAATTCGGGAGCGAGGATTAACTTTTAAATCAGTCTCAACTCTCGAATGTATCCCGAAGAACATTTAATCAGTTCAGCAAAATTCGGGTAAATTCGAATTAAAGAGTGAAACCAAACGATCCACAGTTTCTTTATATGGTTTTGATTTTACCAACGTTGTTTGGTTTAACCTTAATTGGCGAGGGACTAAATAAGGTTTTAAAAAGTGAAGTTGCCGGCTGGGTTTCCATTTTAGCCGGAGCGATGTTTGTTATCGTTGTTACTTTTGCCTATATTATCTTATCTCAGTCATTTCAATAATTTTAATTTGTTCACTTTTTTGCTTGCCCCTGCCTACCGGCAGGCAGGCAAAAAAGTGAACCGAAAAAAGGGCAGCCAGCGCTACGTCGAAAGTAAAAAATAAAACTCGCAAAACCGGAACATCCTTCGGAAATTCCCTCGCTAACGCTTCGGTCAGTTTCCGCTTTCCTGGTTTTGCTCGTTAATTTTTACTATATCGACTTCGCTAAGGCATCAAATTTAAACCTTTTATGACTTTTTTAAGCCTTTCTTTGTATTTTCAAGAATTAGAAGCCATTACTTCCAGAAATAAAATGATTGAGATTTTAGCAGGGCTTTTTAAAAAAGCGAGCCCTGAGGAGATTGATAAAATCTGCTATTTACTTCAAGGTCGGGTGGCGCCACTTTTTATTCCCTTAGAGTTTGGTATGGCTGACAAGATGGTTATTAAAGCCTTATCATTAGCCAGCGGCTTAACCTCAGAGGAAGTCAATAAAATGTTTAAAAAAACCGGCGATTTAGGCAATGTGGCTGAGGAACTGGCAAAGAAAAAAAGTTTAGCTCTGTTTGCAAACAAAAGGGATTTAACCGTAAGCGAGGTTTTTTTAAGTCTCTTAAAAATTGCCAAAGCCTCTGGTGAAGGCTCTCAGGAAGTCAAAATCCAAATTTTAGCTAACCTTTTAAGAACTCTTGATTCTTTGTCAGCGCGCTATATTGTCAGAATTCCTCTGGCAAAAATAAGATTAGGATTTTCCGATATGACGATATTAGATAGTCTTTCATGGATGTTGGCGGGGAATAAAAGTCTTCGGTTAGAAATTGAAAAGGCTTACAATGTTAGGCCAGACTTGGGATTTATCGCCAAAACTGTTAAAGCAAAAGGGATAGAAGGTTTAAAAGAAATAAAACCTGAGCCGGGAACGCCGATTTTAATGGCGCGGGCGGAAAGACTTTCTTCTGGTAAGGAAATTATTGAAAAGATTGGTCAATGTGCAATTGAGCCAAAAATTGATGGTTTTCGGCTAGCGGTTCATAAAAATGGCAAAATTATCAAGATGTTTTCCCGGAATATGGAAGAAGTTACTTTTATGTATCCGGACTTAGTTGAGGCGGTAAAAAAGCAGGTTAGGGCCAATAAAGTTATTTTTGAAGGTGAGGCTGTGGCTTATAATTTGCAAACCGGCGAGTTTTTACCATTTCAGGAAACCGTCCAGCGAAAAAGAAAATATGATATTGAAAAAATGGCAACTGAGGTGCCCTTAAAGTTAATTTGTTTTGATTGTTTATTTCTTGAAGGGGAAAGCTTAATTAACAAACCCTATAAAGAAAGAAGAAAAATTTTAGAAAATTTAATTAAAAAAGGGGAGAGGCTAATTTTATCGGAAGAAAAAATTGTCAATAATCCCAAAGAAATTGAAATTTTATTTCAAGATGCCATTTCCCGGGGCTTAGAGGGAATAATGGCAAAAAAACTCGACGGTGTTTATCAGGCGGGGGCCAGAGGTTTTAACTGGATAAAATATAAACGTTCTTACTCAGGAAAACTTAAAGATACCATTGACGCTTTAGTCTTAGGGTATGATTATGGTCAGGGGAAAAGAAGCAGTTTCGGGATCGGCGATTTTTTAATTGGTGTTTATGATCAAAAAAGCGATTTATATAAAACCGTGGCAAAAATTGGCACCGGGCTTTCGGATAAAGAATGGCAAGAAATGGCAAGAAGATTAAATAAATTAAAAGCCAAAGAAAAACCACCCTTATATGATGTTGATAAATTAATGAGTTGTGATGTTTGGGTAGAACCTGAGGTGGTGGTGGTTATTAAAGCTGATGAAATTAGCCGCTCGCCAGTTCATACCTGCGGCCGGACTAAAACTGAGCCCGGCTATGCTCTTCGCTTTCCCCGATTAGTGGAGTTTCGGAGTGACAAAAAACCTGAAGATACTAC
>CAYNMC010000029.1:0-48448 GCA_964398365.1 uncultured Pseudomonadales bacterium
AAATAAGATTTCGTATTATAATTAATAATAATAATTGATAATTTTTTTAATGATAAATTTTTAATTTTCATATTGACAAAAAGATTAATATGTTTTTAACTTTAATTAATAAATAAACATAATATTAATTAATGAAAATTGTAAAATATTTTTTCTCTTTTATTTTTTTCCTTTTTTTATTCTTTTATTCGTCGCAAGATATTTTAGCAAATCAGGTAATATTTTTTGATGATTTTTCTAACAATTTGGCTAAATGGCAGATTGATAGTGGACAATGGAATATAGAGACGCTAGATAACAATAAAGTGCTTTCTACCAGCATCTCTGGTTATAATGACACTCTCCATCAAATTTTCGTTAAAGATATTAATTTAAAAAACTATATAATAGAAGTAAAAATAAAAGCACTGAGCGGAGTAGACACAGTTATAGTTTTTAGAGTAAAAAATTCTATTAATTATTATAGCGTAGGTTTAGGATTTCCTGAATTACCCCTGTATCCCGCAAATTATGTCGATCTAAGAAAAAAAGTTAATGGTACTTCAAATAGACTTTATAAAGCCGATTATACATTTAATAAAAATCAGTGGTATACATTTAAATTAATTGTAAAAGATAATAATTTTAAGGGCTATATTGATAATCAACTAGTTTTTGATTTTACTGACTCTTCTAACTCCTTTATTGATGGCTCTGTTGGTTTAGCAGGTTGGTCTGGTGCATTTGGAAACTTTCATTTTCTATATGATGATTTCAAAATAACCTCTCTCCCTTCTCCCACCCTCTTCCTTCCTGGTTTAGGAGGTAGTTGGAATTTAAAGTCACTCTTATTTGATAAGGAAGGTGGAACTTGGGGTAAGCCGCCAATAGATATTTATAAAAATTTTCGGCAAACCATGCTTACCGGCGGTTATATTGAAGGAGAAGATTATGAAGAGTTTTATTACAATTGGCGCCATGAGCTTGACAATCCCTCAATAGCTACCGATTCACTGACTAATAATTATTTAGTAAAAGATTTAAAAGAAAAAATTGATAATTTTTATACCAGCAATGGTAACCAAAAAATTAATCTTGTTGGTCATTCTTTAGGTGGTCTTTTAGCAAGAGCTTATGCTCAAAGATATGGCACCGAAAAAATCAATAAAATCGTGACCGTAGGGAGCCCACACGCGGGCGCTGTTAAAACTTACAAAGTTTGGGAAGGCGGCGAAATTATCGACCCTAGCAGGCTTAGTTTTACTGATATTTTCTTTGAGGGTCTACTTTTCTGGCGCCAAAAATATTTTGCTCAACCCACTCTTTTAACGACTATAAGACAGACCGCTCCTTCACTTAAAAATTTACTCCCCACTTTTGATTTTTTAATCGATATTTATGGACCTGTCAAAGTTGAAAAGATGAAGCAAAAAAATAATCTTCTTTTCCTATTAAACCAAAATTTAGATGAGGGCGTGAAAAATTTATTACTAACGATCGCCGGCAAGGAAAACGATCCTGCAATTCAACATGATACGCTTGAATGGTTACAGGTGATGAATCCTTCGGTGGCGGAAGCTAAAGTTGGCTATTGGGAAGATGGTAAACCTTATCGAGAATTTGGTTCCGAAGATGGAGATTTAACAGTCCTCTTAAAAAGTGCTACTTTAAGTGGTGTACCCGCTTTTTATGTAACTGGTAATCACACACAAATTATCCAAAACGAAGAAGGGTTAAATAAAATTATGCAGGCGCTAGAACTTAACTTCACTCCTCAAACTCAACATTCAATTTTGCCTAAAATTCCCATTCTTTTCTTTTGGTTACATTCTCCGGTTAATCTTAAAGTAAGCGGTGCCGGTTTAGAAGCAGGCTATGGAGCTAATAATTGTAATAATTGCTATTATTCGCCAGAAAATAATCTTATTTTAATTAATGAAGCCCCAACAGCTAACTATCTTCTCGAGTTATCACCTCTCAATTCTGGAGGGGATTATTGTTTAGATATCGGTCAAATTACCGATCAAAAGTCTTTATGGTATCGTCTTGCTGGTAATATTTCTCAAACTAATGAAATATATGAAATAAATTTTGACCCTCAAAATCCCCAAAATCCGCCACTGATTGACAATAACGGTAACCAGTATCTTAAGCAAGCGGTAAACAAATTAATTGCTTTAAAAAAATATCTTGAAATTCAAACTATTGATCTTTCTGCTAAAAAAATTTTATTCTTAAAAATTGATTTAGCTTTAAAGTTTCTCCAAAAAACTACTAATTCTAGTCCTCAAATTCTTTCAACGTTAACACTTCTTTTTGAAACTAGACAAGAAATTGATCAATTTGTTAAAAATGATAAACTTTCTGACTCTCAAAGGAGTTATTTAAAAAATGAAATCGAAAGTATTATCATTGATCTTAAAAGTGCTTATTTATTTTTAACCACCGAAAATCATTTTTCAAATTCTTCAATTAAAGCCCATCTTGAAATGCTGCAAAACAGCTATACTAAGTTAGAAGAAAAAGCTCAAAAAACAGCAGGGGTAAATTTACCCCTCGGTGCTGTCATGACCCTTATTGAACAAACTTTAAGAGAAGCCCAATTTGCCTATCAAAAGGGATATCTCAAAAAAAGTTTTATCAGTTCATTTGGAGGGCATTTTCTCATCCAGGAAGCCAATAAACTTCTTTAAAGCCTCATTTGAGTGAGTCCAGATGGATTTGAACCATCGACCTTTCGGATGTGAACCGAACGCTCTACCGCTGAGCTATGGACTCAAGTCAATTTTAACAAATTTCTTACTTGCAGATCAATCTGAATGTTAACTATAATAGAGTTTATGTTTTTAAAAATTATCAGGGCGTTGGGTGCCCTTTTTATTGATTTTATTGAAACCAGCGTTTTCGCTCTTTTAATTTTTATTTTTATGTATATCTTTCTTTTCAGACCTCATCAGGTCAAGGGCAACTCCATGTATCCCAATTTCCATGACGCTGAATATCTACTGACCAATAAAATCGTTTACCATTTTTATCCCATTCAAAGAGGTGATGTAATCATTTTTAAAGCCCCCCAAAATGAGGATTATGATTATATTAAAAGAGTTATTGGTTTGCCTGGCGAAACTGCAATGATTGCTAACGGTAATGTCTATATCAATAATCAACAGCTTAATGAAAGTAATTATCTTGATAAACAAGTAAAAACTAGTCCCGGCTTATTTTTAACTGAAGGCAAAAAAGTAACCATACCAGAAAATGAATACTTGGTTTTAGGTGATAACCGTGATTTTTCTTCTGATTCTCGAGATTGGGGATTTGTTCCCAAAGAAAATATCATTGGTAAGGCTTGGTTTCGCTACTGGCCTTTTTCTAAAATAGGCCTAGTGAGAAGTTAAACTTTTATAAATCTTTTGTAAAATTTCTTCTGTTTTTTGAGGTGAACCATTTAAAAGAATAAAAAGTTTTGTTTGCCTTTGGGTCCGAATTAACTTTACCTTTGCATTTTCCCCAAGTGCCTTTTTAATTTCATCTTGCATCTTGTCAATTTCTTCACTAATAATATATTTCGTTTCTAGATTTTGAGGAGCTGAGGAAGAAATGCCCGCTTTGGCTTTATAGCGTCTCGCTAAATCTTCAGCTCTTCTTACGGAAGCCGATTCTCTCAAGACAATTTTATACACTTCAACCATTAATTTTTGATCACGAATGGCAAGAAGAGCACGAGCATGACCTTCGGTAATTAAGCCAGATAATAAACCGTCCTTTAAAGCATCGGGTAAGGCCAGCAAATTCAAAGTGTTAGAAACATAAGAATTACTTTTGCCGATTCTTTTGGCAATTTCTTGACTACTTAAAGAAAACTCTTCAATTAATCTCTTAAAGGCTTTTGCTCTCTCCAAAGGATTTAAATCTTCCCGCTGAACATTTTCCACTAAAGCCATCTCCAACATCCCTTTGGGAGTAGTTTCTTTAATAATCACCGGTAAATGGGTTAAACCTGCTATTTTTGCTGCTCGCCAACGTCTCTCACCGGCTACAATCTGGTAACCCGCAGGCGTATGAGCCACCACCAAAGGTTCCAAAACACCATGTTCTTTGATAGACTCAACTAATTCTCCCAATCCCTCAGAATGAATCAGGCTCCGCGGTTGAAGGGGATTTGGTTGAAGCTGATTAATCTCTAATTCAACAATCTTTTTTTGTTCATCCATAAATTAAATGATCACCACCGTCTGCCGGCCTTTCAATTTTTTGAAGACTACTTGGCCATTTTTCTTAGCATAAAGAGTATTATCTCTCCCAACTCCTACCCCATCCCCGGCTTTAATCACGCTACCTCGCTGACGTAAAATTATCTGCCCTTTTTTAATTTTTTCCCCGCCACCAATTTTAATTCCCAGTCTTGGACCGGGTCTATTTCGATGCTGCCGTAGTGTTCCTCCTGATTTTTTCTTTGACATCTAGCCCCTACTTTAATTGTTATTTTCACAAATGTCAAGTCTTTTTTTCACAAAGTTGTTGTCTAACGCTTTCATATAAAATGATGGCGGCCGAAACCCCAAGATTTAAAGAGTTAATTCTCCCCAACATTGGGATTTTTATTTTCAAACAACTTTTGGTTAATAAATTCTGCTTAATACCTACATTTTCAGAGCCGATAATTAAAGCCAAAGGTAAGGTTAAATCAGCATTATAATAAATTTTACTTGCTGACGGCTCTGCCGCGACAATTTTAATGCCCTCGTCTAACAAAAGATTTAAAGCAGAGAAAAGATTTTCTCTAATTATCGGGAGGTGTTCCACTGCTCCCATTGCTACGGAAGTCACCACCGGTCCTAATTGAGCTCTTTTATCAATAATAACCGCGTCAACGCCTGCTCCTTCGGCAGTTCTAAAAACTGAACCTAAATTATAGGCATATAAGATTTCAGGAAGAATGACTAAAAATGGCGCCTTATTTTTTTGAGCACATCTCCTTAAAATATATTTTAAAGAGTAATTTGGTAATTCTTCAGCTATCGCAATCACACCTTGATGGTTATCTGTTTGAGAGAGACGAGCAAGATTTTTCCTACCTTTTTTTATAACGGGGACTTGATAATTTCGAGCAAGTTTAAGAATTTGCTTGATTTTAGGATCAGCTTTTACCCCTTCCTCAATAAAAAGCTGAAAAACTTTATTGCCTGCTTTAAAACATTCTAAAACTGGATTTCTGCCTTCAACCTGTCGCCAGTTTTTACTGTGAGGTCTTTTTACTTTGTTCACTGCTGATGATTTTCTTGATTTTGACAAAAGTTTTTAGTTGCCGGTGACCACGCGAACGACGATAACGAGACTTGGCTTTAAATTTGGCTACCGTGATTTTTGCTGTTTTTACTTGATCTTTGATTTCCCCCAACAAATAAGCTTGCTTCACCAATGGCTGGCCAATAATTAATTTTTTCTCTTCTGATAAAAGAAGAACTTCGTTAAATTTAACCTCTTCACCTTTCTTACCTGTAATTTTTTCAATCTCTATAGTTTCACCTTCTTTCACTAAATACTGTTGACCTTGCTGATTAATAACTGCCCATTTATCCGTCATAAATTTCAATTATAACCTATCTTCAGTCATTGAGCAAATTTTTATTAACTATAAAAATGTTGTTCACGATACCTAAAGAAATCATCATCGCCAGCAAAGAGCTTCCCCCTTGAGAAATTAGCGGCAGGGTAATTCCGGTGATAGGCATTATGCCGAGATTCATCCCGACGTTAATCATAAGCTGAGTAAAAATCATCGAAAAAACCACCAGGGCAATATTTCTACCATAAACATCTTTTAAATCAAAGCTACCAATTAAAATTTTTAATAAAAGCAAAAAGAAAAGTAAGAGCAAAAGGACACAACCCAAAAAACCCAATTCTTCTGCTAAGGAAGCAAAAATAAAATCAGTCGCTCTTTCTGGTAAAAAACGGAGTGTCGACTGCGTACCAACTCCTAATCCTTTTCCCAAAAAGCGGCCAGAACCAACTGTTACCATCGCTTGAATTAAGTGATAACCAACTCCCAGAGGATCACTTGTGGGATGGATAAAACTAATAATTCTTTGTTTTTGATACTCTTGTAAAGAATGCCAAATCAAAGGTAAAGAGAAAGCAAAAATCAAAAAGGCGCCAATAAAAAAAAGCCAGCGGCCATGATTCAGATAAAAAATAAAAAGAAAAATAAAAAAATAAATAATGGTATTACCTAAATCTGGCTGTTTAAAAATTAAAATAAACAAAGGAGAAAAAAGAAAAAAAAACAAAAGAGAATCTTTTAGTTTTTGAAAATTAAATTTTAGCCCTAAATGAACCAAACTTAAGATAATTAAAGGTTTAACTAATTCCGAAGCCTGAAAAGAAATAAAACCAAGGTCTAGCCAGCGCACTGCTCCTTTGGTAGCTTTACCCAACAGAAAAGTAATCAGCAATAAAAAAACCGATAAAACATAAAAGGGAAAGTCAAAGCTCTTGTAAACTCGATAATCAACTTGAGCAAAAATAAAAAAACAAATAAAGGCAAAAATTAAATAAAATAAATATTGAGGAAATTTAAAAGCCCCGATGCTTACTAAAATCGCTGTTCCCAAAATAATCAATAAACTGATTAAAAGAAAAAATACCCAATCTATACTTTTAAAAAAGTTCATGTCTTGATAACTTTAAGTTTAAATTGCTCACCTTTAATTAGCTTTTTGGTAAGAGTTCTCTTTTTAATTTCTTTGGTAAATCTTTCTGGCCAGTGAGGTAAAATCACTTCAAGCCAATCGTTCAGTTGACAACCAATTCTTTTTCTTTCTATTTGAATTCTTCTAATAATCTCTCGCGCTTCTCCTGCTTCTTCATCAAGATTATCTTTAGTAAAATCGGCTTCGATTTCAAAAGTTCCTTCTGCTGAAGATTTTTGATAACTTAACTCATAAATATTACACTCCTCTTTAATTAATTCTTCCATTTCCTTTACTAATCTTTGCCAAGCTTTATAAGTAGCTTTTTTAAGAGGAATTTTAACTTTTATTTTAAAACTCCTTCTTTGAGCATGAAAAAGCTTACATAGATTTCTAACAAGCTGCATTTGTTTTTCTAGGTCCTTTTTAATTTTTTCCGGATGATATCTAGGCCAAGTTGCCAAATGAACTGACTCTTTTTTGGTAAGATTTTTAAATATTTCCTCTGCTAAAAATGGATTAAATGGCGCCAACAGTTTACTTAAAGTTATCAAAACCGGATAAAGAACGGAAAGACTTTCTTTTCTCTGACGACTTCTTCTTACATACCAGGCAGATAAATCTTCGACAACAAAACTTTCAATCGCAGCAGCCGCTTTTGCATGATGATATTGATCGAGCTTGAACGTGACAGTTTTAATTAGCTGATTTAATCTTGAAACAAGCCACTCATCAAGTAATTTTAAATCGGTTGAATTTTCGTTTAAATCTGCAGGTTTAAAATGGTAAAGATTAGCATTTGTCACAAAAAATTTATAAACATTCCAGAAAATCAAATGAAATCTCCTTCTAGTTTCCTCCGCAAGTTTACAACCAAACAATAAATTCCGACTTGGTTCAGCCAGACAGTAAAGCCAACGCATCACATCAACGCCAATTTTATCGGCACCTTCATTGAATTCAATGGCATTACCCCAAGATTTATGCATTGGTCGGCCATCTTCTCCCAAAAGCGTCCCAAAACCCAAAACTGTCTTAAATGGTGGCGTACCTTCTAATACCGTAGCCATGGCAATTAAAGAATAAAACCAGTTTTTAAATTGCCCGGGAAAAGATTCGGTAATAAAATCAGCAGGATACCACAACTGCCAAAAACTCCTATCCTTAAGATAATTTAAAGTTGAAAAAGGAACAATGCCCGCATCCAACCAAGGATTCCCAACATCTTTAATCCGTGTCATTATCGCTCCACATAGGCATCTGATTTTAATTTTGTCCACCCAAGGTCGATGAGGTGAATGACCTAAAAATTCTTGCCAGCCTTGAACCGCGGCTTCCTTTAATTCCTCATAACTACCAATAACCTGAAATTTACCACAACTCGGACAAGTCCAAATCGGTAAAGCTAAACCCCAGTATCTTTTTTTGGAAATCAACCAATCATGCATGTTGGTTAACCAATCAAGTTCTCTTTCTAAACCAAATTGGGGTAACCATTTAATTTTTTTTGCCACTTTTATCATTTTTTGTCTCAAGGTCAAGTCTTCCTCTTTATCTTTTGTTTTTGGGGCCATCAAAGAACATTTGTCCATGGCGATGTACCACTCATCAACTAAGCGCCAGATTAATTCAGTTTTACATCGCCAACAGACAGGATAACGGTGTTTGATTTTTTCGGTTTTATAAAAATAAATTCCCTTTTCTTTTGTTTTTAAATAATTGATAATTATTTCTGGATGTTTTTTAGCATTTTGCTGTGTTAAAAAACCAAGATTATTTAAGTAATTTCCTTCCTCATCAACAATTTCTAAGACAGGCAGTTTCTCTTTTTGTCCCAAAGCAAAATCTTCGCTGCCAGCTGCCGTCGCAAGATGAACAATTCCCGTTCCTTCATCAATATTTACAGGTAGAATTGAAGCATCGGCTGCTACCACTCGGTGTTGATAATTACCTAAACCTTGCTTAAGCCGAGGTAAATCATCAAAAGGCGCTTGGTAGTTTAAACCCACTAATTCTTCACCTTTAAATTCCTCCACTATCCTAAAGTCACCTTTTAAAATTTTTATTCTTTCTTTCGCCAAAATGAGCTTTTCACCCTCCTGTTCTACTAAAACGTAGTCCAATTTAGGATCAACTGCTAAGGCTACGTTTGCAGGAATAGTCCAAGGTGTAGTCGTCCATGCTAAAAAACTAACTCTCGGTTTTCGAGTTTTTAATTTAAAAAAAACACTCTCGTGTTTTATTTCTTGGTAATCTTCAGTAAGGATTTCGTGCTGAGAAATGGCGGTACCACAACGCGGACACCACGGTACAACATCTCTCCCTTGATAAAGCCAACCATGTTGCCAACACTTTTTCAAAAAATACCAAATCATATAATTATTCTCATCACTCATAGTGTAGTAAGAATTTTCCCAATCCATAAAATAACCTAATCTTTGCGATTGTTTTGTTTGGATTTGAGCAAATTTTCTAACTCTCTCTTTACACTTTTCCACAAACTTATCAATTCCATATTTTTCGATATCTTTCTTATTTTTAAAGCCCAGTTCTTTTTCTACTTCAACTTCAACCCAAAGCCCTTGGCAATCAAAGCCGTTTTGAAAACGCTCCTTTTCACCTTTCATATGATGATATCGTTGATACAAATCTTTTAAAGTTCTCCCCCATGCATGATGGACACCCATAGGATTATTAGCGGTAATCGGCCCGTCTAAAAAGGAAAATCTTTTGGTTTTTTTATCGTTTTGATGAAGATACTTTTTAACCAGCCCAGATTTATACCACCACGAAAGAAGTTTTTTCTCAAGAGCAACAAAATCCGGTTTTGCTTCAACCTCTTTAAAAAACATAAACTTATTATATTTTATTTTTCACTAAAAATCACACAGTCTCGCAAAAATTGTTATTTTTGTCTTAAGAAGGCGGGGATATCAAACTGCGTTGCTTCTGGTGGTAAACCCTCTTCTTCAAGTTCCTCTTTTTGACTTATGCCGGTTTTGATTAAAGAAGGACCTTCCGAAGGAAAAATATTGGTTTTTGGCCTCACCGGTCCACTTGTGGCCAATTGATGTAATCGTTGTTTGGTCTCATCGAAACCCGCAGCAATCACCGTAATTCTAATTTGATCGACTAATTTTTCATTGATGGTAGCACCAAAAATAATGTTGGCATCGGCATCAGCCGCACTGGTAATAATTTCTGCTGCTTGCGAAACTTCACTCATGGTAAGATCTTTACCACCAACAATATTAAATAAAATCCCCTTAGCTCCTTCAATAGAAATTTCTAAAAGTGGTGAAGAAATAGCTGCACGTGCAGCGGTTTGAGCTCGATTTTCGCCGGTGCCTATCCCAATACCCATTAAAGCCGAACCAGCGTTAGTCATAATCGTACGCACGTCGGCAAAATCAACATTAATTAATCCTGGTGTCGTAATCAAATCAGCAATCCCCTGTACTCCCTGTCCTAAAACCGAATCGGCTACCTTAAAAGCATCAAGTAGTGTCATCTTTCTATCAATCACATCCAATAAACGTTGATTAGGAATCACAATAAGAGTATCAACTTTAGTTTTTAACTCCTCTATGCCTTCTTCAGCAACTACCATGCGCCGAGTGCCTTCAAACAAAAATGGTTTAGTGACGACGGCGACGGTCAAAGCACCAGTTTCTTTGGCAATCTCTGCAATTATCGGCGAGGCGCCAGTCCCTGTGCCGCCACCCATACCGCAAGTAAGAAAAACCATATCAGAATCGAGTAATAATTCTTTAATTTTATCCCTTGACTCTTCGGCTGCCTGGCGACCAATAGCGGGATCGGCACCTGAACCTAAACCTTTCGTTAATTTCTCACCAATTTGTAATTTTGTAGGCGATTGAGCATTCAATAAAGCCTGAATATCAGTATTCACCGCCACGAAATCTACCCCTTTAATTTCTTGATTAACGCTCATCGAAGAAACAGCATTACTCCCACCACCCCCTAAACCTAAAACTTTGATTTTTGCGAACGTATTCAAATCAGGTTTAACTAAAGCCATATATTCTTTTCACAGAAGATTTTAGGGCAGGAAGGATTTTATAAAATCGACTGTTTTTGCAACTACACCCTTTATCGGAACACCTTTGAATATTCTACCAAATTTTTCAAAAGAAAGCGAAGGAGGATTTTTGGCATTTTTTAAACCATAAAGAATTAAGCCATGAACGGTAAGATAAGCTGGCCCGGAAACATCGTCAATTAGACCAGATAATTTATTTGTGGTAGCAATTCTTATGGGTAACGAGAGGGTTCTTTTACAAGCCTCGCTTATCCCTACCGTTTTAGCTCCCCCACCACTCAAAACAATCCCTGCAGGAGTAGCCCCACCAAAACCAGAATTTTTTAATTCTTCGCCCACTAAAGCAAAAATTTCATTAAGACGTGGTCTAATAATCCCATCAACTAAAGTTTTATAGGAGATTTTTTCTACTTCTTCGGTAATACCTAGTTTTTTTAAATCAATCTCGTCCTTATTTTTTTCTTCCGCTTTAAATAATTTTTCTTTATCAATTTCTGAAACTGCTATTTTTACTTTTTCTGCTGTTTCTAAACTCACCCTTAAACCAATCGCTAAATCATTGGTAATATTTTTGGCACCCACCGGCAAAACTGAAGAGTAAGCTAAAGAACCATCAGTGAAAATGGCTAAGCTTGTCGTTCCTCCTCCAATCTCCACTAAACAAACACCTAATTCTTTTTCTGTTTCTGTCAAAGCACTTTCCGCAGCGGCTAAACCAGAAAAAACTAAACCATCAATTTCCACACCCACTTCATTAACACACTTCACCAAATTACGGATAGCCGTGGCCGAGCCAGTAATAATATGAGCTTCAGATTCTAATCTCACACCAGTCATTCCCAACGGATCTTTAATGCCTTCTTGAGAATCAACTTTAAATTCTCTGGGAATTACATGAATTATTTCTCTTGCAGAAGGTAAAGAAATTGCTCGAGCTGCCTCAATCACTCTTTCTAAATCTTCGGCAACGATTTCTTGTTCAGGGTTGGCTACCGCCACCACACCTTTTGAATTTTGTGACTGAATGTGAATTCCTCCTACAGAAATAAAAGCACTGCTTACGCTACATCCCGCCATTCTCTCCGCCCCCTCTACTGATTCACTAATCGCCTCAATTGTTTCCTCAATGTCCACAACTTGACTTTTCCTTAAACCTCTACTCTCGACCGAAGTCGCACCAATAACATTAATTTTTTCTGTGTCTTCCGAAGGAACGGCAATAATGCTGACTATTTTACTGGTACCAATATCGATTGCCGCAACGGTTTTTATTTTAGTCATTAAAAGAAATTATTGGTTTATCAAAACGTAAATCAATTCTCCTAATTTTATTCTCCTTAAAGAAAGTCTCTTGCTCTTCCTTTATTTTTATTTTACTGCTTTGTAAAATCATTTGTAAAGAGATGGCCTGGTTAAAAAGATCTTTTTCTGGTGAAAAAATTGCCAAGAAATTACCTCCCTTAACTGTGAAATAATTTTTATCCTCAAGAGTTAAGTTGTCAAAGGGTACAAATAGCTCTTGAAGATTTTTAGTCAACTGAATTGCCTTTAAAACTCTTTCGTTAACTTCGCCACCTAAACTCAAAGTTTGATTTTTAAGAATAATAAGAGGCAAGCTATAATTTTTTTGGCTTACTTCTTTAAAAACAACCCCTGTTTCATCCACTAAAAATTCACTTTTTTCTGTCTTTAACAAGACTACTGCTCTTCTGTTTTGCAAATAAATCATTAATTTATTGGGTAAATAACTTTTAAGCTTAATTTCTTTCAAGCCAATATTTTTAATCTTCGCCTCTTTTACTAGCTCGTTTTTATTGATAAAAAAAATATTCTCACCATAAAGATGTTTAAATAAATCAAGTTCTGTATTGCTACAAAGATTTCCCTCAGTGAAACATTGAATGAATTTTATTTTAAAAAAATCTGATTTAAAAATTAAAAATAAGATGCCAAAGAAAAAGAGAACAAAAATCAACTGCCAAATTATTCGAGCTTTAGCGGTTAAATATCTTCTTGTGAATGATCTGAGGTAAACTAAGTTATTTTTAAATTTTTTTTTAGGGTTTTGTTTTGTTTCTCTTTTCATCAATTAAGTTTTCTATTAACTCAGTAATGGTTAAAACAGCTTTTAAGTTAATTAATTTTTTTAATTTCTTGGCATGACGATGATAATCATTAATTTTTTTAAACATCTCCTCAATTCGCCGCAGCAAAATCTCTCCATCCAACTGCCTTTGTTCAATAATGATTCCTGCTTTATTTTGCGTAAACAACTTGGCGTTCTCAAGCTGTTCTTTAGCAAAGGAAAAAGGCAAAGGAATAAAAATTGTTGGTTTCCCCAATAAAGCTAATTCATAAACAATATGGGCGCCACTCCGGCTAATGACTAAGTCTGCCGAAGCTAAAATTTCTGCCATCTTTTTATCGTCAAAAAAATCACCTAAAAAATATCTCTCTTTTAAAGGAGAAGGAAGTTTCTCTCTAAAATTCTTTAAATCTTGATAATCCCGACCTGCCAATACTTCGCCTGTTTGATGAATTACATTATACCTTGCCAATAACGCAGGTAAAATTTTTTTGATAACTAGATTAAGCGTGTGACTGCCTTGTCTACCACCAACGATCAAAATTATGGGTAGTTGATTGGGGAAAATTTGAACCTTTTTTTGTTTAATAAGCGCTGCTCTAAGCGGTAAACCAACGACGATGGTTTTTTTAACCTTAAAAAATTTCTTTGATTCTGGCCAAGTGAGATAAACATTTTTCACAAAATATTGCAAAAAACGATTGGCCAAACCGGCCGTGCGCGTTTGTTCATGAGTCACACTGGGAATATTTAATAACCAGCCTCCCACAACCACCGGCACAGCCAAATAACCCCCAAAAGAAAAAATTAGATCTGGCTTCAATTTTGCAAGATACCAGATTGCTTGGAAAAAACCCCAAGGAATTCGCCACCATCTCCAAAAATTTTGATAAAATTTTCCCGTTTTTAAATCAAAAAAGGGGATTTTTTCGGACTTAACTTGGCGATATTCTCTCCCTTCAGTTTTTTCTGGCCAACGCGGATAACGTGTACCAAGCCAATAAATTTGATGATGTCTTTCTTTTAAATATTTTGCCAAAACTAGCGCTGAAATATGATGACCACCAACAATTACAATTTTCATTTTTTATTTTTGGCAATATTGATAAGAATGCCAATACTGGCCATCGCTACAATTAAAGAAGAACCTCCATAAGAAATAAAAGGTAAGGGTAAACCGGTTAAAGGCACCAAAGAAACCATCGCCCCAAAATTAATAAAGGCCTGCAATCCTAACCAGCTGATTAAACCTACCGCTAAAAGTTGTCCAAAACGATTTGGCGCCTGAATTGCAATTTTTAAGCCTAAATAAATTAGCAAAAGAAAAGTAAAAATTAGGGTGGTGGCGCCCAAAAAACCAGTTTCTTCACCAATTACCGCAAAAATAGAATCGGTCGTAGCTTCGGGTAAATAAAGGTATTTCTGTTTAGATTCACCCAAACCCAAACCGAGTAAACCCCCTGAACCTAGGGCTATTAATATTTGACGAAGATGGTAAGACTTTCCCAAAGGATCAATTGTTGGGTTTAAAAAAGTAATTATTCTATTCTTGCGATAGTCCGAAGAGAAAATCAATAAACTTCCTAAGAATAAACAAAAAAGTAAAAAGAGAAAAAAAGATTTAAGTGAACCACCACTTACAAAATAAACTAAAAATGAAGTTAAAAGAATGATTATACTTGTTCCTAAATCTGGTTGAAACATAATCAGGGTTAAGAAAAGAAGTGTAATTGCCAGAAATGGCCAGATTGATCTTTTTTGTTCTAACCATGCCGCTAGATAAATACTCAGACTTAATTTTAAAAATTCTGAAGGCTGAAAGGAAAAAAAACCCAAGTTAAGCCAACGTCGAGCACCCATAATTTTTATTCCCAAGCCAGGAATTAAAACTAAGATTAAAGCTAAAAAATTAAGAATTAATAAGGGTAAAGCAAAAATTTTTAAATTTTGATAAGAAAAAAGTGTAAAAAAAGCTAAAACCATTAAAGCAATTAACAAGGAAATCGTTTGGTTACGAACATAATAAAATTTATCTCCAAATGTCTGAAAAGCCTCAACGCTTGAGGCGTTATAAATCATCAATAAACTAAAAAGGGCTAAGCTACAACTAATTAAAAAAAGAAAAAGCGGCAAACGGCTTCTTTTTTTCATCTTTGTTTAAACAATGGCTAACCAAAGACCAAAAATTGCCAACATAATTCCCGCCAACCAAGCCCGCATTACAATTTTTGGTTCTTCCCAACCAATCAACTGTAACCAAAGATGAAAAGGCGCCACTGGTAAAATTTTTCTTTTGATAAGCTTCTTAGCTAAAAGCTGCAAAAGACTACTAAAAACTTCAGCAACAAATAAACCGCCAATCACTACCAATGCCATAACTTTACCCAATAACAAGCTTACTACAGCCAAGGTAGCCCCAAAGGATAAAGAACCAACATCACCCAACCAAATTCTTGCAGGGTAGATATTAAAATATAAAAAGGCGATTAAAGCTCCCAACCAAAGAGTTAAAAAAATTGACAAAGAGGTATCAAGAATTTTTGCCGATAAAAACCAAAAAGCAAAAAGACAAATCATCAACAAGCCGGTAGCGAGGCCATCTAAACCATCAGTAATATTGACCGCATTCGCAAAGGAAACGATTGTCAAAGCAGCCAAAGGAACAAAAAACCAACCAAGTTTAAAAACACCCATAAGAGGAATATAAAAAATTTCTATTTTCAAATTAAAATATAATAGTAAACCAATTATCAAACCTAAAACAATTTGAATAATAAATTTATGTCTTAATCTTAAACCAAAAAAACCACATCTTTTGAAGTGAAAAAATTTCATCAAATCGTCATAAAAACCTAACAAGCCGAAAGAAATAAAACTAAAAAAAATAATATTAATTTCTTCTTTCAAAGGATAAATTGAAGTCACCTCAATTCCTAAAAAACTTAAAAGTGGCAAAAGTAAAGAAAAAATTAAGGTGGTAACAAAAATAATTAAAAGTCCTCCGCCGACGGGAGTACCTGCTTTGTGTTTATGAAAATGATCAAAAATTGGAGTTTTCTCCCCAAAAGCATCTTTGGTTTTTTGTTTTTGTCTTAAAAATCTTAACTTATATAAAAGATTAATAAAAGGCACAATAAGAATACTATTAATAATGAAAGAAAAAATTAGCAAACCTAATAAAAAAGCCATCGGATTTTTCATCGTTTTGTTTTCATAAATTATTATATCGCTAAAATATTTTCTTAAAAATTAAAATTAAACCTATCAAAAAAGAGAAGCAAGCAGTCAGAAAAACAGCGCCGGCTGAAAAATTTCTTACATCTTTGGTTTCAAGGTAACCTAATTTTAATTTATCTCTTATTAAATCGCAAATCCCCTCAATTGCCGAATTAAATATCTCTGCCATCATCACCAAAGAAATTAGTAACAAAATGATTAACCATTCTAGGTAGTTAAAATTTAAGAGAAAACCAATGATGGTTATCAAGATTGCCGCTAAACAATGAATTTTAAAATTTCTTTCTTTTTTAAAAACCACCCATAAACCTAAAATCGCAAAGCCAAATGACTGAAGTAAAGTATGAGATTTAATTTTCATAGATGCCGCCATTTTTTTCTTAGAATCTCGAAAAAATAAACAAACCAATAATACCATTTTAACGGTAAATCTTGAGCAGGTAAATAGCTAACTGGGTAACCCCCAAAACCCTTTTTAAAGAAAGTCACCCCGGCAAAACGGTGATTTTTAGCCGAAGCTTCAGGCGCAATTCCCCAAAAATCATAAATTTGACACCCTCTTCTTTTTGCTTCTTTAATGGCTTCCCATTGTAATAAATAAGCTGCGGGAATTTTAGGTGCAACTAAAGAAGAAGCAGCATAATGATAAACCGCCCTTCTTTGATAAAAAATAATTAAGGCGCAGGCTAAAACTTTTTTGTGCCAAACTGCTTTAAAAAACACAATTTGTTTATCTTTAATAAAAGCTTGAAAATGGGCTTTAAAAAATTTTAAAGGAAAGGGAACAAAATGATGTCTTTTGGCAGTTTCCTTTTGTAAACGATCAAGAATTTCAAGGTTTTTTATTCGTTCACTTTTAACTATTTTTACGCCGTCTCTTATGGCTTTTCTAATAAGATAACGCGTCGTTTTCCGCATCTCCTTCAAAATTAGCAACTCATCTTTGTTAAGACCTAATACCCACGTATCTTGGGCATGAAGATGCATGGGTGATTTTAAAAAACCTAAATTTTTAAATTTTTGTTGATTATCAAGGTTATTTAAAAGCTGAGGTCTCGCTCTTATAAATAAACAATTTTCTTTATTTCCAAGATTTTTTATAAGATTTAGAAAGGCAATTTGGTAATTTTTCTTCTGCCAATTAATAATCGGTCCTCCCGGACATTCTAAATATCTACCTCTTGCGGCTTCCTGTTTAATTAAAAGACAAATCCCCTTCAATATCCCCCTCTCGTAAAAACCAAACCGAAATATTTTACGTCTTAAAAGACGGTGAACTTCTCCCCAGTTCCACGAATGAAGAAAATTAACCTGATCTTTTTGTTGGTGTAGAAAATTTTCCCAAATGGTTTTATTTTTGATTTCTTCGGTTTCGATTTTCATAAAATTCTTCTAGACAACTCACCACGCGGCGGGCATCTTTCATTGACATTTTAGGAAACGTAGGCAAGTTTATAATATCTTTAATTAACTTCTCCGCTACCGGACAACTGCCAAGTTTATAGCCAATTTTTTTTAAACTTGTTCCCCGGGGAGCAATCACCTTGTCATACCACGTACCCAAAATAATTTTTCTCTTTTGACAAAAATTTCTTAATTCTTGAGCGTGAACTACCTTTAGGGGAAACCTCAAGTAAATTCCTTTTTTTAGTTTGTTTAAATTAAAAAATTGTAAACCTTTTATCTTTTTTAATTGTCGAAAATAATATTGAGCAATCTTTCTTCTCTTGATGTTGAATTTATCTATTTTTTTTAGCTGATGTAGGGCAAGAATCGCTAAAACATTAGGTAATTTTTTAGGATAATAATCCTTAAAAGGTTTTCCCTTTTTTTCATTTTCTTTGACTTGTTTCTCTAAAAGACCTAGTTTTTGTAAGCCTACTAAAATTACTTTACCAAGGCTAAACTTTCCCACTGGTAACCAAAAATAGGTTAAAACAACCAATGAGCAGGCGAGGGGATAAAATAACTGTTTAAAAATCCACCAATAGTCTGGAAAATTAATTGCTTGATAAATTTTTTTAATTTCTTTTGCTAAATTTTTATTTTTGGTGATCAACATCCCCCCATTAGTCGAAGAAATAACCTTGTCGCTCCCAAAACTAAAAAAGGCAAATTCCCCAAATTGACCAATTTTTCTCCCTTTATAAGTAGCACCCAAAGCTTGAGCACCGTCTTCTATGATTTTTAAATGATGTTTTTTTGCTACTACTTGAATTTCTGTGATATCATCGGGAATCCCAAAAAGATTTTGAAGGATGATCGCTTTGGTTTTAGATGTAATTTTTTTCTCTAAATCAAGAGGATCCAAACTGAAAGAATGCGGTTTAACATCCACAAAAACCGGTTTAAGTCCTGCAAAACGAACACTGTTACTAACCACAACACAAGAAAAGGCTTGAAGTAAAATTTCGCTTCCTTTGGGAAATTTTAAAGCTTCTAAACCCACCTGTAAGGCAGCACGGCCGGTATGAAAAGAAAAAATATAGGGAACGGCAAATAATTTTTTAAATTGATTTTCCAGACAACTAATAGCTTTGCCTTTCTTCCAGAAAAATGGACAAAAAAAATTTAACAATGCTAAAAGAGTATCATCCCAAAAATTATTTGGTGCCAGACTAATCAAAATTGGTTTAGTCATTTTTTTCAAAGATGTTTTTGATATTACGCGGCACGCGACCCTCCCATAAAACCACCCAGCGGGAGTTAAAACAGTCTTTAAGATAATTAATAATCTTTAACTCTTGACGACTAATTAAAAATTTATTTTGCTCTTCTTTACTTAATCCCTTCTGAAAAGCCTGACCGAAGTTTTGGCTGGTCACAATAATCTTCTCAGCCAGCTTCACCATCATCTTTCCCATTTGACGATGAACTTTATCACTAACCTCTCCTAATTCAATAATTCCTGAAGTAACAATAATTTTGCGCCTTTTCTCTTGAGCTAAAAAACTTAAAGCCTTTTTAAAACCTTCAGGGTTGCTCGAATAACTATCATCAAAAATTAAAATTCCGCCCCTACCTCTTTTTTTCTTCAATAAGAAAAACTTCTTTAATTTGGGAATTATTTTTTTTAACTTATTTTTGGAAACTTTAAAATGTTGTGCCAGAAACTCACCCGCAGCTAAACTTTCCTCAAAATCCTTGCTTTTCGCACCATAAAGCAAGCTAAAACAAGGTCTTTTTCTTTTATTTAACTTCCGACAATACTTATCTTTTGCATTAAATAAAGCCAAGCCGTTTTGAGGAAGACTTTCAATTAATTCATATTTAGCTTCAAGAATATTTTTAAAACTTCCAAAAAGGGCATAATGCTGGTAATTAATTCCCGTAATAATACCAATTTTGGGTGAAACCAATTCACAAATTTTTTTAATTTCTCCTCTTTTATAAGCACCCATTTCTACTAAAAAAATTTTATGCTTCTTATTTAAAGAAAAAAGTGCCGTTTTAGCAATGCCAATTTCGGTATTAATATTACCTGAAGTTTTAAGCACTTTATAGCCTAAGGCTAAAATTTCCGCTAAGACCTCTTTAGTTGTGCTCTTGCCAAAACTGCCGGTAATCCCAATAACAATTAAATTTTTGTTTTTTTTGATTTTTTGTTTAGCTAAATAAATTATGAGTTTTTTCAATGGCCAAAAAAATATAGCGGTTAATAAAATTGTTAATGAACTTAAAAGCGGTACAAGATAATAAATTACCAAAAGGGTTAAAAGAAGATTAAAAATAAATTTATCTTCAAAAGGGATTAAGGTTGCTAAAAATTTATAAATCACAAAGAGCAAACGGTAGCTCAGAAAAATAAAAATTAAAAAACTTAAAAAGATTCTTAGCGTAAATTGAGGATATTTATTAAATGGGTAAAAATTTAAAAAATTTAAATAATGAAAAAACTCACTTCTTTCTTCTAAATTAGTAAATCTTAGCTTTAAACGGTCTAAACGATACTCTACCAATTGCCAAACATAAAAAGAGTATAAAAGAAATTTTAAAATTTGGGAAATTAAGAAAATAAAAAAAGAAAAATAAAGTAATCTAAATAAAAAAATTAGCATTTCCCAAAAGTAATAATTTTACTGGCAATTTCTTCTGGTAATTTAAATAGCAAGTCATGACCTTCATTATTATAAATAATTAACTTACTATTTTTTATTTTACTCGCTAAAAGATAAGCGTCATTGACCGGAGTTAATCTGTCTTTTCTACCCCAAAGAATTAAGGTAGGTACTTTAATTTTTTTAAGATGAGGAGTGAGGTCTTTAGCAATTAAATTAACTAAAGTTGGTCTTAAAAAACCCGCTGCTCGATAATAATCTTTTTCACCAATTAAAGTGTAAAAAAACCAACGACTGGGTTTCTTGAGAAAATTTAATAAGGGGGTAAAAAATATTTTCTTGCCTGTTCTGGCTAAAAATTGAAAAAATATTTTTTTAAAGTTTTTTTTGCTTTTGATACCGGCACTGGCAATCAAAACTAATTTTTCTGCCTGATAACCTTGAGCTAAAAAGTATAAAGCGATCCTGCCCCCGTTAGAATGACCCAAAAGAATGGGATTTTTTATTCTCTTTCTTAAAAGATATTTATTTAACCAAAGAGCATAATCCTTCAAATCCCAAGGAGCTTTTAATTTATTTTTATAAAAACCGGGTAAATGAGGTAAATAGACGTTAAACTTCTTTTTAAGAATCTTAATGAGGGGTTGCCAACGAGAAAGTTTCGACTGCCAGCCGTGAAGAATCACAATCGTTTGACCACTCATTGTTTTTAGCTAAAAAAACTGTGGATTAGTTTTGCTAATTTAAAAGAGTCATGTCTAATCAAACTTCTCTCAAGAATGTCTGAAGCTGGCTTCTTGTAAATTTTATCTGATAAAACATCGGCCCTAATAACTTTTATTTCAGGATTTTTCTCAAGATCATCTTCAACTCTCACAGATTTTTCTTTTCGCCAATAATACTTTTCTACAAAAGCGGGAATTTTTTTGTTATTAATAATTACCATGTCTGGTTTCCGACCTAAATATTTAATTATTTCTTTAAGATGATCTGAAGCTTTAAAACCAGCTGTTTGGCCCGCTTTCGTCATTAAATTGAGAATATACAAAATTTTTCCCTTTGCTTTTCTCAAAGCCGCAGCTATACCTCCAACAATAAGATTGGCTAAAAGAGAAGTATAAAGATCGCCGGGGGCTAAAATAATTAAATCAGCTTTCTTAATTTCTCTTATAGCCTCCGGTGTGGCGTAAGCTGCTGGCTCCAACCAGAGCTTAATAATTTTTTTTCTTGTTTCAGAAGAGGGTTCGTCAATTTCGTGTTCTCCCCTAATAATTCTGCCATCTTCATATTCTGCTACCAAGTTAACCTTAGTCAAAGTTACGGGGATGACGCGACCAGTAATCCTCAAAACTTTACCGGTTTTTTTAATGGCCTCGTATTGTGAACCCAAAATATCCGCAAGCGCTGCCATAAACAAATTGCCAAACGTCATCCCATTTAAAGCGCCGCTGCCCTTACAAAAACGATAAATAAAGAGGTTTCGCATAATCTTCTCCGTCTCATTATTACCCGAAGCCAATGCCACAAAACATTGACGAATGTCAGAAGTTGGTAAAAGACCGAATTCATCTCTAATTATTCGGTTACTGCCACCGCTGTCAGCCATCGAGACAATTGCCACTAAATCCTCAAAATATTTTTTAAGCCCGGAAAGAACAACAAAAGTGCCTGTACCTCCCCCAATCACTACAATCTTTTTTTGTTTAATTATCATTGGTATAACTGATCCTTTTTATGTTTGCTCCCAATTGAGCTAATCTCCCATCTAAATCTTCATAACCCCGATCAATCTGTTCTACCCCTTCTAAAACTGTTGTGCCTTTGTCTGCAATCAAACCTGCCAAAACTAAGGTGGCACCGGCTCTTAAATCTAAAATTTTTGACTTAATGGCAGTCAAAGGGGTTTGTCCTTGAATTTTTATCCCATGTTTATATTTTTCCCAGCCAGCCTCGAGATTAAAATTATAAAACTTATTTGGATTTGACACCTGAGGCTGAAAATAAGTAATTTTTGCTCCCATTTTTTTTAAACTTTCTACATAACCAAATCTTTCTTCATAAATTGTTTCAATAATTTTACTCATGCCCCTAGCTTGAGTGGCCAAAACTGCCCAGAGCGGTTGCCAATCAGTCATAAAACCAGGATAAGGACGGGTAACAACTTTAACGGCTTTTAAAGGCTTTTTATAAAAAAAGCGAATACCATAATTACCAATCTCAAAGCCTCCTCCAGCTTCCTCCAGTTTTTTTAAAAAAGCTTTTAAGTATTTCTCCTGAGCATTTTCTACAACAATATCTCCTTGAGTGATGATTGCCGCTACAGCATAGGAAACAGCTTCATTTCTATCGGGCATGATTTTATAAATCGTGGGTCTTAGATTTTTTACGCCTATAATTTCGATTTTTCGATTTTTTAAACGTTTAATTTTGGCACCCATTTTATTTAAGAAATTTATAAGATCATCAACTTCTGGTTCTTCGGCTGCATTTTCCAAAAGGGTTTTTCCTTGAGCCAAAACTCCTGCCATAATTAAAGTCTCCGTGCCCGTATGAGTATTTTTGGCAAATTTATACGTTGTCCCCCTCAATTTACTACATTCTGCTTTGATCATATTTTTTTCAATGACGATTTTTGCCCCTAAAGATTTCAAACCTGCAAAATGACGATCTAATGGTCTCCGGCCGATTTTATCACCTCCCGGTAAAGGTACCACTGCCTTACCAAATCTTGCTAAAAGGGGCCCTAGAAAAAGTAGGGAAGCCCGGGAAACGTTTCCCCATGATTTTGGAATCATAAATTTTGAGACTTTAGCAGTATTAATCATTAAAGTTCTTTCACCACATTCTTTGATTTCGCCACCTAAAGCTTTGATAATTTTTTGAGTATGATCAACATCAGCAATTTTAGAAAAATTAAGAAGGCGCGTCTCTCCTGGAGCCAAAAGCGAAGCGGTCATCAATTTGAAGGAGGCGTTTTTTGCCCCTCCCAATCTAATTGCTCCTTTTAAAGGATAACCACCTTTAATAAACAATTTCTCCATTAAAATCTCCTAGAAAAAAAATCTCAGGCTCAAGCATGATTCCAAATTTATCTCTAACCCTTTTTTGAATCAATTTAATTAACATCACCACCTCTTCTGCCTTTGCTTCACCAAGGTTAATAAAAAAATTAGCATGTTTTTGAGAAATTTTAAGGTTACCAAAAATTTTTCCCTTTAAACCAATTTTCTCAATTAAATAACCAGCACTTTCTTGGGGAGGATTTTTAAAAATACAGCCAGCGCTTTTGCCTTTAGGCTGACAAAAGCGTTTTTTTTGAAATTGCTCAATTTTTTCTTTTATCATTCTTTTTTCACTTTTTTTCAAGTTCAAGACTGCCTCAAAAATTAAATCATTTTTTTTTCTAAAAAGACTGGTACGATATCCAAAATGACAATTTTCTGGCCCCAATTCATAAATTTTACCATTTCTATCTATTATTTTTATTTTCTCGATCTTCTGACTTATCCAATAGTCCTTAACGCCAGCATTACCCACAATTGCCCCCCCCAAAGTTCCAGGGATACCAACTAAAAACTCCAAACCTGATAATGAATGATTCACACAAAAACTCAATAATTTTGGCAAAGTTATGCCAGCACCGGCAATAACGCTTATTTTTCCCTGCTCATGCTTGATTTTTAAATCTTGATTTTTGATTTTTATCACCAAACCTCTTACTCCCTTATCGGCAATTAAAAGGTTGCTGCCCCCTCCTAAAAAATAAAGAGGAATTTTCAGGTTTCTTGCCCAAGCTAAGACTTTTTTAATTTCCTCGTAAGTTTTTACTTCTGTAAAATAGTCTGCGGGGCCACCAATATCCAAAGTCGTGTAAGGAGCAAGCTTAACATTTTTTTGAATTTTTAATCTTGAATTTTGCTGATTTCTCATTTTTAAAAATTTATTGTTTTTAAACTTTTGATTATTTTCTCATGCCAAAGAAAAATATTGCCTGCACCTAAGGTAAAAATAACATCACCTTGCCTCGTTATCTTTTTTAAGAATTGACAAACTACCTCACAGTTTGGCAGATAATAAGCTTTTTTACCCATATTGACAATCGCTGCCGTTAAGACTTCGCCACTCACCCCCAAATCATCTTTTTCTCTGGCCGAGGCATAAACATCAGTAATGATTATCTCGTCTGCAAACCTGAAACTCTGACTAAAATCTGTAAGTAAATATTTCGTCCGAGAGTAAGTGTGGGGTTGAAAAATTACTATTAAGCGGCGGTGGGGCCACCAATTTTTAATTGCCTCTAGAGTAGCTTTAATCTCCGCAGGATGGTGAGCATAATCGTCATATAAAAATACATCTTTGATTTTTCCAATAAATTCAAAACGTCTCTTGGTGCCTTGAAAAAATGCTAAACCTTCTTTAATTTGAGGCAAGTTCAAACCTAAAAAATAACTCGTAACCAAAACAGCAGTGGCATTCAGAACATTAAACTTTCCCGGCACAAAAATGGTCAAATCTTCAAAATTTAAATTTTTATATTTAACCTTAAAGGTGATCCTTTGTTGATCAATCCTCATTTTAATAATCTGCCAATCAGCTTTTGACGAAAAACCATAGCTTTGATAAGGAACGTTAACTTTCTGAAGAAGCTTCACTACTCGCGGATTATCAAAACAAGCAACTAACAAACCATCTTTAGGAATTCTTTGGATAAAATTTTTAAAACTTTCAAGAGTTGCTTCAAAGTTGGGATAAAAATCAGGGTGATCAAATTCGAGATTCGTTAAAATAATAATTTTGGGATATTGATAATTAAATCTTGGCTGGCGATCTTGAGGTGAAGCGGCATATTCATCTGCTTCTGCAATAAAATATCTGCTTTCTTTCTCAAATCTTCCTGGTTCGCCCAATGGTTTGACAGCGCCTACTCCAATAGCATAACTGGGCTTTAAGCAATTTTTAGTTAAAACTGTCGCCAACATCGCCGCCGTGGTGGTCTTACCGCCAACGCCGCAAACAGAAATTCCCTCTTTGGCCTTCATAAACAAACCTAATGCTTGGGCATGTGACATTACTGGAATATTTTTATTTTGGGCATAAATTACTTCTGGATTATCTTGACCACCATGAGCACCGGTAAAAATCAACAAATCAGGCCGGCCAATATTTTCTTTTTTAAAGCCAATTTGATAATTAATTTTATTTTTTGCCAATATTTCATCAGTCACAAATCTCTCTCTAACATCGCTGCCACTAATTTTTAAACCTAAATCCCGAGCACATAAAGCCAAGGCTGTCATACCCACGCCTTTAATACCAGTAAAATGAATTTTTTTTATCTTTTTAAGATTGACCATTTTCTCTTAAGCCAATAATCGTAGCAAAACGTCCCTCCCTTTCTTTTTCTTTCAAACTGCGAAAATGAGAAAAAAAATTTCGGTTACAAATCGTACAAATTTTTAAATCCTTAATATTTTCTCGTTTTATACCAACTATTTTTAATTCGCTTTTAATAAAAGAAGGAATATCTAGGGTTTTATAATTTTTTTTATCTTTTTGATTATTTTTGATAAATTCTTGCCATTCTGGCAATTTTTCTTGTAAAAAATGTCGATGTTGAAAACAACACTTTCTTGCTCCTGGACCAATAACTACTTTTATTTTGTTTGGCGAACAATGAAAATGAGTTAACATTAATATTAAAGTTTTAAGGAAAATTTTTTCAATCGCTCCCCGCCAACCGACATGGCAAACCGCAATTGTGTGATTTAACGGCTCAAAAAATAAAACAGGAAAACAGTCCGCTGTCTTTACCATTAAAAAAACATTTTTCAAATTAGTAATTAAGGCGTCAGTTTGAGGAAAAAGCTTTTTTTTGACTTTCTTCTTGATAAAACCGATACGACTGCCATGGATTTGTTCCATCTCGTAAAGATCTGTCAGACGACAACCTAAAAGCTTAACTAAATTTTGTCGATGGTTCAATGTTTCTTTTTTCGAACCAAAACGAAAATCAATATTACCTATCACTCGGTCAGAAATCAAAACCTTTAATCGTTTGTCTAAAAATAATTCTTCATTTAACATGCAGTTTTTGGCGCATCCGCCAATCAGCCTCTTTTAACTCTTCAGGGGTATTTACACTCTGAAAATAACTACCGGGAACCAGCAAAGCTTTAATTTTTTCGTTTGCCTTAAGACCAATTTTTATTAAATCAGGTAAATAATATTCTTTAGAAACTGGGTCTTTCTCTACTTGATTTAAATATTTTGCTAAAAAACTTCTTTCAAAAAAATAACAGCCTGTATTAATTTCTTTGATTTTTAAATGCTCTTTCTTGGCATTTTTAACTTCAATTATCCCTTTTAAATTACCCTCTTTATCTCTGAGGATTCTACCTAAAGAACCGGGATTTTTAAGCTTTACTGTTAAAAAAGTTGCCGCTGACTTATTTTGCCAATGAAACTTCATGAGTTTTCTAAGTAACCATGGTTGATAAAAAGCTGAATCATCACCTTGAATCACTAAAATATTTTTTATATTTTGACCGATTTGCCTAAAAGCCATTTTCAGAGCATGGGCTGTACCTAATTGTTGTCTTTGAATCGCCCAAAGATAATTTTTCTTTCCTAAATAATTAATGATTGAATCTTTAGCAAAACCGACAACAATGATAATTTTTTTTAAGCCCGCTTTTTTAAGGAGTTCCACCGTATACTCAATCATCGGCTTGCCAGCCAGCCTCATGGCAGTTTTATTAACTGTTTTCGCCTGCATTCTTTTGCCTTTACCGGCGGCTAAGATTACCGCAATAATTTTTTTCTTGTTCATCTTTCCTTTAAATTATCATATAAAACAGCGTGAGGGTACACCAAATTATGACTGCCAATGATGATTCCCGGCATAAGACTGACATTAACTCCAATCTTGACATCTTTGGCAATGAGACTACCTAGTTTGTTTTTACCCGTGGCCACTTTCTGCTGGTTGTCCCTTTTTACAAAAATCTCACGGCCATCTAATCTTAAATTCGCCGTCACTGTCCCTGCTCCGAAACTAACATTTTCTTCCAAAACCGAATCGCCGATATAATTAGTATGAAACCAACAGCGGTGACCTACCCACGAACGGGCAATTTCTGTCCCAAAACCAATCACACAATTATCACCAATCATCGACTCTCTTATTAAAGTATGATGACCAACGATACTCTTTTTCCCAAGATAAACTGGTCCAACAAGACAAGCCCCATCGTAAACTTCCGCCTCATCTTCAATAATGACTTGACCTTTAATGATAGCGTGTGAAGATATTTTAGCGTTTTTGGCAACTTTTCTCTGCCAACGATGCTTAAAAATTAACGCCATCATCTCCAAAATATGCCACGGATATTTAAGACTCTGCCAATAACCTTGATAAGTAAAAAGTTCAACTTTAATTTTATCCTTAATCATCCTGTCCAAAGCCATTTCGTAAGCATCATCTTTATTGGTTTTGACCTCTTTTAAATATTTAAGGAATAAGAAAGGTCTCCTAAAATAATGAACCACAAGATTAATAAATTTACTTGGTCTTCTGTCTTTTTCAGGCTTTTCGATGATACCTAATACCTGTCGATCTTTAATTTTAAAATAACCACCAGGGAAATATTCTTCACGATAAAGCCCAGTCAATAAAACCTCTCCTTTTGTTTTTTCCGCCATCTTTAAAAAATCTTGACAGCCCTCTTCAGCAATTAAATCTTCACCATTAACAATAATGAGGGGTTTATTTTTTTCCAGTTTAACATTTAAGACGGCCTCGGCCATACCCAAAGGTTTTTTCTGAACAAAAAATTTTTTATTCTTTTCTCCTAAAACTGCTTTCAGTTTCTTGATATTTTCTGGATTACTCACGATTTTAAAATCAGTAATACCTATTTTTTGCCAATCTTCGAGCACATATTTGATAATTGGCTTACCAGCAAAAGGAATAAGACTTTTACAAAAACTTAAAGGTCTCATTCTTTTACCTATGCCGCCGGCAAGAATTAAAAGTTGCACTGGTTTCATCTTAGTTACAGAAATTTTTTTACGACTTCTTGGTCTGACCAAGGATATTCTCTATTCCCAAAACACATCGACTGTTCATGACCCTTACCAAAAATTCCAATAATATCTCCAGGTTTTGCCAGTAAAATCGCCCGGTTAATGGCTTTTTTTCTGTCTGGTTCTTTAATAATTTTGCTTTTATCGGGGCAACCAGCTGCAATTTCCTCAATAATCTTATTAACACTTTCGGTACGTGGATCTTCTGCAGTCAAAATAATTTTATCCGCAAACAAACCGGCAATCTTCCCCATAGTAGGTCTTTTGGTTCGATCACGTAACCCAGCCGCGCCAAAGACGGCAATTAGTTGACGATGAGGCATTTCCTTTAATGTCTTCAAAGCCTGTTGGAGCGCATTTGGCGTATGAGCAAAATCAACGATAATCTTATAAGGCTGATTACAAACTACCTCCATCCGACCTTTTACACCTTTAAAATGAGCCAAGGTTTTATTGATGCGAAAATTAGCAATTCCCAATGATTTAGCAACGGCAACCGCCGCCAAACAGTTATAAAGGTTAAATTTACCCGCCAATTTTGTCCGAAATGTAAATTTTTTAGGGGTAAAATCACCCTCTTTTAAACCATAAGTTATAATTTTACGGTTAGTTTTTTTCTTTATGAGGTTAAATAAAAATTTATAAGACTGATCTTCTCTATTTAAAATATTCAATTCTGTATTTTTAAATAATTTTGCCTTTGCTTTTAAATATGCCTCCATGGTTTGATGATAATCCAGATGCTCATGCGTGAGGTTGGTAATCACCCCCACTTTAAAATTGCAACCAAAGAGGCGGAATTGAGCTAAACCTTGGGAAGTTGCCTCTAAGACGAGGTATTCAATTTTCTCTTTAACCGCGAGCTTTAATAATTTTTGTAACTGCCAAGGATTAGGTGTCGTAACATGGAAACCAGTATCAATATTTTTACTGCCAATTTTAGCGCAAACAGTACTTATCAAAGCTACTCTCTTCTTGGCAGTTTTTAAGATTTCATAAATTAGGGTGGCGGTGGTGGTTTTACCATCAGTACCAGTTACCCCAATAATTTTTATTTTCCGACCTGGATAACCATGAAAAATTACTGCCAAAAAAGCTAAGGGAAGATGGAAAAAATAATTGACTAACCAATGAGGCAAATAATTTCTTAAGGTTCTTAAAAAAAACATAGTTTGCATTATATCATCTTTATGGTTCTTCTGGTGAAAGGTCCAAATAGAGAAAAAGCCGGCGTACCACATTGAAAAACAAAGGCGCTGCTGTTTCTGAAGCCCAAGGGGAAGAGGTAGGTTCACGAAGATAAACCAAAACAAGAAATTTAGGTTGATCAACTGGAGCAAAACCAACGAAGGAAGCAATAGTTTTTTCTTTATCATAATGGCCGGCTACCGGTACTTGAGCTGTACCTGTTTTGCCCGCAATTTTATAACCTTTGGGCTTGGCCCATTTTGCTTCACCGTTATCAACTGCACTCATCATCATTTGTTTAAGTTCTTGGGTGGTTTTTTCCTTCAATACTTTTCTTATAGTTTTAGGTTTTACCTCTAAAGTTTTATCTTCACCTACAATTTTGTGAACGAGATGAGGTTCTAATAAATTGCCACCATTGGCAATAGCAGCCACTGCTCTTGCCATTTGGATGCCTGTTACCGCCAAACCTTGACCAAAAGACGCTGTTGCTAAATCAACCTCATTCCAATCCTCTGGCTCTTTAAGAGGAAAAGCTACTTCTTCTTGTAAATCAATGCCAGTTTTTTCACCAATCCCAAAGCGTTTTAAATAATCAATTAATTTTCCTTTACCTAATTTTTGGGATACAAAAACCATACCCACATTATCAGAATGCTCCAAAACTTCTACCATTGTTTGATCAGGATAGTATTTTTCATTCCAAGTTTTAATAAGATATTTATCAATTTTGTAAGGACCTTCGCAAATCTCACAACGAGTCTGAGGGGTAATTACAGCTTCATTTAAAGCTGCAGCCATTACCAAAATCTTAAAAGTTGAACCTGGTTCGTAAAGCTCAGCAATGGCTGGGTTTTTATAAAGCGTCTCTTCATAATTTAGAAATTCTGCTGGATGATAAGCAGGAAAACTGGCTAGAGCTAAAATCGCCCCACTAAAAGGTTCCATAATAATAATATAGCCTGATTTAGCACCATATTTATTAATCCCTTTTTTAAGTTCTTGCTCTGCTATCAGCTGAATTGATCTATCAAGGTGTAAAACTAAATCTTTGCCGTTTTTTACTTTCTCTTGATTAAAAAAACCACCAATAATGGGAAAGTTACCTGCATCTTTTTCTTCAATGATTACGCCCTTTTTCCCTTTTAGTTCCAGATCATAATAACCTTCTAAACCAAAATATCCCGTAGCTTCTCCTGTCAAATTAGCTCCGACAAAACCCAAAAGGTGTGCTGCCATTGAGGCTTCCGGATAAAAGCGAACCTCCTCTTCTTCAAAACCTAAACCATCTATGGCTAATTTTTCGATTTCTAATTTTTTTTCGAGTGAAATTTTATGTTTTAAAGGCAACCACACTTTATTAGGTATATCAAACAATTCTTTTAATTTTTTAATTTCTTTTTTTAAAATTTCTTCCCTCTCTTCTCCTGAAAACGTCGCCTCTCTCTCCTCTAAAAGCAAAGGACTTAATTCCTCAAAAATTTTCTCGCGTTTTTCTGACGGAATTTTTAAGGGGTTGGCAAAAAGTAAAAAAGCCTTTTGGTTGCTGACTAAAGGAAAATTATCGCTGGTTAAAATTTTACCTCTTGAGGGAAGAATTTTTATCACGCTTTCTCTTTGATTAGTGGCTAAAGCTGTCAATTCGGCCGCTTTGATCACTTGCCAGTAAAACAATCTGATTACTAATAAAAAACTCGCTAGGCTAAAAATTATGAATAAAGCGAAGATTCTGTCTTTCACCGTTATCTTTGAAAATTAAGCACCACTTCCTTTTGTTTGCTTAGATTTAATATGCTTTGCCCTTGATTAAAACCAAGCTTTTCTGCCTTTTCTTTCAAACTTTCCAAGCTTCCTTGAGAAGCGATGGTTATTTCTAAAAGCTTATTTTCTGTTTCAAGATGAGCAATTTCTTGCTCTAATCTCTGCAAAGTCCTTCCGGCATTTGCTTCTTGATTGGCAAAAACTATTTGCAAAATTGCCAAAATAACCATTAATAAAATAAAAATAAAGGTCAGTTTTGTCGATTTTGGATTTTTGTTTTTTTCTTTCATATTTTTTCGGCTGCTCTCAATTTAGCACTCCGGCAATTTGGATTAATTTCTATTTCTGACTCGCTGGCTCCTATTGGTTTTTTCGTAAGAATGCACAGTGTTCTATTTTTCTCTTCTAATTTAAAGAAATTTTTAACAATTTTATCTTCTAAACCATGAAAGCTAATGATTACCAATCTACCTTTCTTAGCTAAACACTCAAGGGCCTGCGGTAAAGCCTTTCTTAAATTATTAAGCTCATCATTGACAGCAATCCTTAAAGCTTGAAAAATTTTTGTTGCCGGATGGATTTTGCTTTTCACCCTATATTTTTGATAAATTTTCCAGGCAATCTCTGCTAATTGTCCGGTTTTTATAATCGGCTGTTTTTGACGGTTATTCACGATCGCTTTAGCAATTGCCAAAGCATATTTTTCTTCACCCAGTTTAAAAAAAAGTTCACTTAATTCTTTAAGGCTCAGGCCCGCGATAAGATTTGCGGCTGTTACCTTTAAATCTCTATCCATCCGCATATCCAAAGGTTCGTCGATCTGAAAAGAAAAACCCCTACCTTTAGTTGTCAATTGATGAAAAGATGTGCCTAAGTCAAAAAGAATTCCTGCTGGCTTAACAATTCGATTTAGCCTTAAAATTTCTCTCAGCTGGCTAAAATTAGCCTTGGCGAGCCGGAAAGCGTTTAGAGGGCAGACTTTTCTTTGGCAAAAAGTGGCTAAACGCTTTCCGGCATAATTTAAGGCCTCTTGATCACAATCCAAACCAAAAACTCTTCCTCCTCTTTTTAAAATTTCAAGGCTGTGGCCGCCACCACCAAGTGTCGCGTCCACATAAACCTCACCGGGTTTAATTTTTAAATAATCAATAGCAATTTTTAAAAGAGCTGGTTTGTGAAATTTAAATTCTAATTTCAAGTTTGTTTAATCTTTCGGCAATTTCATCGGATGTTTTCTCGATTTTTTTCTGATAATCTAAAAATTTTTCTCTTGCCCAAATTTCTATTCTGTCTAAACTACCGGCAATGATGATTTCTTTTTGTAAACCAGCAAATGTTTGCAAAAGTTGAGGAACTAAAATTCTACCTTGCGAATCAAACTCAACTTCAAAAGCTTCGTAGGTTAAAAGACGGGTAAAAGCCCGCGCATCTAAACTCGTCAACGGTGTTTCTCTTAACCTCTCACTGATTTGCTGCCAAACTAACCTTGGAAAGAGAAAAAGACAGCCATCTAACCCACGAGTCAAAACGGCCCCCTCATTTAAAGGTTCTCGAAATTTTTTAGGTATCGCCAAACGTCCGCGCTCCTCCAAAGTACGTTCATAAAGACCAATGAAAGCCTCTTTATTACTTTTTTCACCACTTTTCACCATTTATAACCATTTTGATAGCTTTACCGGATTTTGTCAAGACCTAGTTTGAAAAATAAAGAAGGCTAACTTAATGGTAAAATCTTAGTTAAAAGCAAGAAAGGGTAAGTTAAAAAAATTAAGCTGAAGTCTTTATTGAGCCACCAAAACAAAAACTCCCAAGGCTTTAGGAATTGCTACTGCCTCCTCATTAATAATTCTTGTTTCCAACTCTTCCCACTTTTGCCCATTCCAAAATAAAACTAAAACTTCTTTCTCTTTAATGTCGTTAAAAATAACTTTGCTCTCTTTCAATTTTTTAGGGCTATCGGCATAAAAACTGTAAGGTCCCGCCAAAACCTGATTTTGTGGCATTTGTGGCAATCCTAGAGTACTCGCTATCAGTAAATAGTCGTTTTCCGCTAAATCAGTCTTGTCTACTTCCAATCTTCCTTTTCCGTCTGCTGTCCGGAAAATACCACCATTCATCATTCTCGTTTCCAAAATAAAATCTGTTTTTAAAACCGCTTCTTTATCCTCTTTAAAAAAATGAAAAATAAAGTGGCCTTTATTTACCCCCTCGTCATACTTGTATTTGCCTTTTGAGGCCGAACCAAAAGCAATTTCTTTTTTAATGGGTGCTGGTTCTCGTCTAAAATCAAGTCTTCCCATTCCTCCTTGAATTATAGTTGCAGTCGTATATTCAAACTCATACTCTACTCTTTCAAATTCTTTAGGATCAATAATATTGACGGTTACCCAATGACCTAAACTTTTGGGCTCCACACTGCTCTTTGGTTCCAGTAGTAGATAAGGTCTTTGTGCTAAAGTTAAGGTGCTGATTAAAATTGGCTCTGGTGACGTATTGTTAGATTGCGTATTTTTTTTTGCTTTATCTAGAAAAGAAGGCTTAAAAAGCCAAAAAAGAAAAGCTCCAAGGGAAAAAACAAAGCTAACTAAAATGATAATAATTTTTCTTTTGCTCATTAAATTATTAATTTTTTTTCAAAATAATTTTTTAATTGAGAAATTTTTACTCTTTCTTGCCTAGTCGTATCTCTATCTCTAACGGTAACTGTTTTGTCTTCTAAACTTTGAAAATCAACAGTTAGACACCAAGGTGTACCAATTTCATCTTGAGCATAATAACGCTTACCTATATTTCCTCGATCATCCCACGCACAAACATATTTATTTTTTAAATCCTGGTAAATTTTTTTAGCTAAAGTTACCAATGCCGCTTTATTAGCAAGTAAAGGAAAAACGGCAATTTTTACAGGAGCTAAATAGGGGTGAAGCTTAAGGATCACTCTTTTTTTTGTCTCCGTATAAGCATCAATTAAGAAAAAAAGCAAGGCCCTGTCTACCCCTCCCGAAGCTTCAATGACAAAAGGAGTATATTCTTTTCCCTGCTCATCTTTATAAGTTAATTTATGCCTACTCAAATCCCAATCACCCCGATCATGAATTCCCTCTAGCTCCTTCCATCCAAAAGGCGAGTAATATTCAAGATCTTCAGCTTCACGAGCATAATGAGCTTTTTCATTTTTTTCGTGTTTCCGAAAACGCAATTTTTCTTTTTTTAAGCCCAAAGATAAATACCACGCTAGTCTCTCTTTTTTCCAGTAATCAAAAGTGTTTTTAGCCTTTTGTGAATCAGGTTCAAGAAAATACTCTAGTTCCATTTGTTCGAATTCTCTACTTCTGAAAGTAAAATTACCCGGAGTAATCTCGTTACGGAAGGCCTTGCCAATTTGGGCAATACCAAATGGAATTTTCACTCTTGTAGATGAAATGACATTATTAAAATTAACAAAAACCCCTTGAGTGATTTCTCCCCGCAAGTAAGCTTTTTGCTTTGGTTCTGTCACGCCTAAAAAAACTTCCGTCATTAAATTAAAGGCCTTAGGCTCAGTCCAAGTCACCTTTTCTGAATGCTCTTTTTGATGACACTCTTGAAGCATTTTTTGATCGGCTCTAAATCGTTGATGACAAACTTTACATTCCACCAAAGGATCAGTAAAAGCCTCAAGATGGCCCGAAGCTTGCCAAACTTGTGGATTCATAATAATTGAAGCATCCAAACCTACAATATCATCACGCTGATAAACCATCGTCTGCCACCAGTATCTTTTAAGATTGTTTTTTAATTCCACTCCCAATGGTCCGTAATCCCAAAAACCCGCTAAACCACCATAAATCTCTGAAGAAGGAAAAATAAAACCCCTTCTCTTGCATAAAGCTGTAAGTCGAAGCATCAAATTTTCCATACTAAGAGATTAATCTTAACACAAAAGTTTACGACTGTTAATTTTTTTATTTAAAATATGTTCAATAAATTTGTCGAGATTTTTTTGATTAACGATCTTAGGCAAACCAAAACCTAAAGTCAGTAAAAGTTTTTTTTGAAACTCAAGCATTAATTCGGTTGGTAAATAATTTTCTTTATTTATTTTTTCTAAATAAGTTAACAAAAGATTATAAATTATTAAATTTTTTTGACCTTCTGCGGATAACTTTTCAATCAATTCCACTAGCCAGTAAACTTGAGAAATTTTAGTTAGTTTCCTTTGAATATGAGGAAAGTTTTGAATTAATTCCACCTCGCTAATTAAATCAAAGTTCCAACCTTTAACCAAATAAAGCCTAATTTGATTAAAAAGCTCAAGAAAGGGTGCTCTTTTTGAATTAATCTTTCTCACGCCTTTAGCCAGACAACAGATTTTTCCTTTTTGTTTCGTAAAAATTGTCAAAAGTCTGTCTGCCTCTGCATAATTTTTTCTTTTAAGTATAATTCCCTCCAGTTTATAGTTTTTTTCCATGATTAGTTAAACTTAAAAATAATTTCTCTATCCTTTTTAAGTTCAAAAGTTTCTTCCTGATGATTAACCTTAATTTTTACCTGATGACCCAGAGTTCCTGGTTGTTTTTGGATTAAAAACTTATATTCTTTTTCCAAATTGATTTCTGGTGGCAATTCGTAACGTAAAACAATTTTGGCTCTGCCGCCGCCACCCCTGAGGGTAAAAAAACCAGAAAAGTAAGTTTTGCCAAATTCTTCCCCGGTCTGAAATTTTTCTTCTGAACCTAAACCTTCAACCAATTTACTGCCCCGAGGTACATAAATCCTCACGTAATTACGCAAAATGCCATTTAAACACAAACCGCTTTTTCTTTCTAAGTTACAATCACTCATTGGCACCGGATTTTGATAAGTGATTGTTAAAGTACTAAGCCATCGACCTTTATCATCTTTAGTTAATTCTTTTTCGATTGTTTCTTTAACAAAAAGATTAGACTTGGCACCACCTAAGTTGGCGTCGTTGACATGTAAATAATCACCGTCATAATCCTTAATTCTGCCGGCGGCATTAAAAATTTCAGCTGCTTTTTGCACTTTCTCATCAACAAAGTAAAAAAGAATATGTTTTTCTTCAATGTTTTTCATCAGCGTCTCAAAGAGTTTTGGCCAAATATTTTTTGGCGAACCCATAGCCTTTAAAATTAACTCTTGCATCATCGGTCCTAAAATATCCTTTCGGGCAAGCTTAACTCCCGCAATGGGCATATCCGCAAGATATTCCAGTTCACAAATAATCTGAGGTATTTCAAAACACCTTTTGTCTGATTCAAGGGTAAATTTGCCATAACCTGGAACTTCTAACGGACCCAAAACACCCAAAAGATCAGTTAAAACTTTAGTGTCTACCGTAATCACCCCTTCGACTTCAGGTTCGTCCTTCACTTTTTGATAATTAGGAAAAAATATCTCCATTGATGTCTTAAAATCAGGAGAAAAATTCATATCGCGAAGATAAAAGTAGGGCACAATACCGCTTTTAAGATCGGCGCTCAAAAGATATTTAGCAATTGGTTCAGGTGGTTTTAAGCGGCTATTAAATTTCTTATCTAAGGTATAAATATCATCGCTCTTTTCTGCTCTCACTCTACCCTTATCTACTCTCAAAACACCATAGGCAGTCATAAAACCACCGGTCGGTCTTAACTCACCATCATTTTGAAAAATAATCAAATATCTTCTCATTTCAGGGTAACCTAAGGCGGTTGGTAAAATCTCTAAAATGGGCTTAAGGTCAGTTGTTGCCAAAACTCCATCGTGAACTAATTCTTTCATTTTAACTAGCTTTGCTTTTATCTCTAGGTTCTTAATTTTTTCTGGATAGCGTTTAACCTCAACCTGATTTAAGGCTCCATCTGCTTTCTTTAAATTTTCAGCAATCTCGTCAACTTTCGGTAAAATTTTAGGAAGAGTCTCAATAATTTTAACAATTCTATCCTCAGCAGTCCCTCCTGTAAAACTGCCTTTCCCTTTAAAACCCAAAATATCAGCATAAGGATTAAGGGTTTCAATTAAGGTTTGGCCGGCAGCTATACCTGATTCAGCAGCAGTTAAAATATTGCTACCATCATGCCAATAATTATTCAGTAGGGGAATAAATTTAAGCCAATTTAAACGACCATAAATTTTTTTAACTTTTTCCAAATTTTCTTGGATATCCTTAAGGCTAGTTTCTGCAGCCATTAAATCTTGATCTTTTAAAGCAGTATAGGCTAATTTTGCTCTAGTCTGAAGACTTTGAGTCTCTTTAATTAAAGGCTTAAGAATTAAGAAAAAGATTAAGACAGGAAAAACCCCCAAAAAGACTATCAAAAAAAGGGCCAAGATTTTAAAATAAGAAGTTCCAGAAGACCTTTTGATAAAATTCCTATCTTTAGACAAAGAAATAGCTTCTTTTCCTTGTTTTTTTTCGTGGCTTTCCGCCTCTACTTTATCTAGATTTATTTTATTTATTTCTACCACTTGCTGATCATGGCTTTCGGAGTTTTTAAAATGATTTTTAAATCCTCCCAAAAGCTATAAATTTTTGCATACCTGGCATCCATTTTTGCCCGCTTAACAAAGGGCACGTCATTTCTGCCTGATGTCTGCCAAGGTCCGGTAATCCCCGGTTTAATTTTATAAATTTCTTTAATTAAATTTTTAGTTTCCGGATATCTTTCACTTTGTTCCTCGATTTCCTGACGAACATAGGCTCTCGGTCCAACCAAACTCATTTCGCCCCTCAAAACGTTATAAAGTTGAGGAAATTCGTCAATGGTTAAATTGCGGAGTAAACGTCCTAATTTGGTAATTCGGGGATCGTTCTTTAATTTCCAATCTCCCTTTTTAAATTCTTCCAATAATTTTTTATCTTTTTTGAAGAGAATCTCATCAGCGTCATTAAACATTGTTCGAAATTTATACATCCAAAATTCTTTACCATTTTTACCCACCCTTTTATGTTTATAAATTATTGGTCCAGGTGAATCTAGTTTTATCAAAAAGGGCACAATCAACCAGATTGGTAAAAAGATGATTGCCAAAAACAAACTTAAAACAATATCCATCACTCTTTTAATAAAATCGTAGGTAAACATAACCTTAGTTTTAAGTATATTTTTGATAATTTTTATCTTTTTCAAATATTTCTACTAATTTTTTTACTTCTGCCATGGCATTTTGTTGACAAACCAAGACTACATCTTTAGTCACCACCACGACTGTACCTTTTAAACCGACGGTCGTTACTAATTGGGGTGTATAAGAATAAACTAAATTATCTTCAGATTCAAAACTATAAGTCTTCCCGTAGACTACGTTCGCTTTTGCTTCTTTTTGCAAAGCTTCTTTTAAAGCTTGCCAAGTACCTACATCACTCCAACCCATATCTACTACCATCACTTCGGCTTTTTCAGGATCAAGTTTTTCTAAAATGGCCTTGTCGAAAGAAATCTTTTCTAGTGTTGGATAAATTTTTTTTAGCTTTGAAGAATGCTCGGCTTTACCAAAAGAACTCCCTAAAATTTCAAGTTGTTTATACATTTCTGGTTTAAATTTTCGGTATTGCTCCAAAACCAAAGAAGGTTTAACCAACCAATAGCCAGGATTCCAATAGTAATTGTGAGCCCGAAAAAATTTTTCAGCCAAAGAAAGATCAGGTTGATATTTAAGACTTTTAAAGCGATGGATGCTCAAACCATCTATTTCACCGCTTTTTTTACCAGTTTCAATCCAACCTAAATTTTGATTAGCAAAGCGTGGTTTTTCACCAATAAATAAAAATTTATTAGGATTAAGAACAAGATACTTCTGACCAGCCTTCAACATCTTTTTAAAGGCTGCGAGGTTTTTTCGCAAATGATCGCTCCAAAGAATTAAAGTGGGCCTATCACCTTTTTTTTCTAAAATTGTCATGAGATAACCCACCGCTGGCGCCACATCTCTTCTTACCGGTTCACCAATAATATTACTCTTAGGAAGCCGTGGCAATTGTTTTTGAATAATCTTTACGTAGCTAACGTTAGTAGAAATATAAATATCCTCCCATTTAAATTCTGGACGAAGATGAGCTACTGTTAACTGAAGAGTAGATTTTCCTTGGATGATTTTTTCAAATTGCTTAGGAAAATTGGTTCTGCTTACTGGCCACATTCTTGTGCCAACACCGCCCGCAAAAATAACTGCCTTCATTTTTAAATTTTCTTGAATCTCTGCCATTTAGCCTCCACAAATGCTTTAAATTTTTTAATAAAAAGCGACTTTGAAAAATTTTGAGCATGTTCGCGGCATACCGATGGTTTAAATTTTAACCTTTTAAATTTATTTAATGCAAGTTTTAAATCCTCAACTTTAAGCTCTTCAAAAAATAAACCTGTCTTACCATTAATTACCGTTTCTAGAGCCCCTCCTCTTTTATAAGCAATTACCGGCTTGCCTGCAGCCTGGGCTTCCAAAGCAACCAAACCAAAATCTTCTTCCGCAGCCATTATCAAGGCCTCACAGTTTTGATAATAATCACTTAATTTTACATCATCAACCTTTTCTAAAAATTCAATATTTTTTTTGGCAAAACTTTTTAAAAAAGTTAATTGATTGCCGGTCCCGATGATTTTTAAAGGCCACCTCAAATCGTTAAAGGCCTGAACCACTAAATCTACATTTTTATAAGGTACCAAGCGGGAAACAACCAAAAAAAAAGAGTCTTTCCTCTTAAATCTTTTATTTTTTTTAAATTTTATCAAAGACACTGGTGGATATATCACCTCGCTTTCCCGGCAATAATATTTCTTAATCCGCTTTTGGACAGTTTGGGAAATCGCTAAAAAATAATCTGGTTTTTGGGCTGATGACATATCCTGTAGTCTTAAAATTGGTGCCATTAACCAAAAAAAACTTCGCGCTAAAAAATCTAGGCTACCAAAACCAGGTTTCTGCCAATAATCTCGATACCCAGACCATAAATATCGTGTTGGTGTTAAACAATAACAAATATGTAATTGAGAAGAGGAAGTATTAATGGTTTTTGCTTCGGCGCTCGTAATGGAAATTACCACTTCATAATCAGCAAAATTAAATCGGGAAAAAGCGAAGGGCGTTAACCAAGGAAAAAATTCATGGCTACTTTTTGAAAAAGGAATTTTTTGCAAAAATGAAGGTATCACTTTTTTAAAATTTTTCGCCCAGGGCGCATTTTTAGGCTGATAAACAGAGCAAAACAAAGGTGCTTCTGGCCAAATTTCATGCAAGGCGAGTAAAACACGCTCGGCCCCTCCAATTTTATTAACTCGATCATAAACCAAGGCAACTTTCATAAACTTCTAAAGTTTGACGGCTGCATTCTTCCCAAGAATATTTTTCAGCCTGTTTCTTCCCTTTAAAGATTAGGTCTTTTTTATCCTTCTCTGTCATTGCCAAAAATTTATTTATAGCCTCTCTTATCTTCTTAATCATTTTGCCTTCTTTAATCTCAAAGTAAATTGCTGCATTTTGATATATCTCTTTAAAAGCAGGAATGTCCGCACAGATTACCGGACAACCGCAAGCCATCGCTTCTAATCCCGGCAAACCAAAGCCTTCCATTAAGGAAGGATTAATAAGGGCCTGAGCTTGTTGGTATAAAGAAATCAATTGCTGCTCCTCCGCTGGTCCATAAAAAACAATATTTTTGTTATTGGAAAATTCTTTTTCTAGACGTTGATAAAAATAATCTTTTGGTCCCACCAAAATTAATTTATAATTTTCAATTTTTTGAAAGGCCTTTATTAAACTTTCTAAGTTTTTATGAGGATAAGCATTCCCTACATAAAGAAAATAAGATTTTCTTTTTTTTAATTGAAAATTTTTCGCTACTCCCTCGTAAATTACTTTTATTTTTTCTGCTTTAATTTTTAAATGTTCTATAATTTCCTCTTTGGTTGTTTGCGAAACTGCAATAATTTTTTGGGCTCGTCTCGCGCCTATCCATAAAACTACACGATAAAAAAAATGTTTGAGCCTATAAAAAAATAAAGGCAAGCGACTTGCCTTTCCTGTACTGAAATGCCAAGGTATTAAATCATGAATGGTCACAACAAATTTTTTAGGATAAAAAATTGGCAGAGAAAAATAAGTAAAGTGAACTAAATCATAATTTTTAAAAAGCAACCACAAAGGTAAAAATATTTGTTCCGCTAAGGAATGCCATCTAATTTTGGGTTGAAATAAATCATAGTTATATTTTTGAGATCCAGTAATCGTCAATAAATGCCTAAATAAATTTTTGGTATAACGACCTACACCAGTTTCTTTAATTAATCTGCCGTCGATACCAATCACTATTTTCTTATTTTGCTGACGAACCAAATTCCCCATAAAACTAGATAATAAACAATTCTTGGATATTTTTTAAGATAATGTTTTTGATAAAATAATTTCATCGTTTTATAAAAATTTTCTTTTGCTAATAATTTAATACGATCGTTGTATAAATTTTTTATTCCCGATTGATTTTTAAAATGAATAATTTTTGTTTTCGGATAATAAAATATTTTAAAACCAGCCTTTTTAATCCTGTAGGCCCAGTCTAGATCTTCGGCATACATAAAAAATCTTTCATCAAGCAAGCCAACTTTATCAATTACAGATTTACGTACAAGAAAAAAGGCTCCCGAACAAGCATCAATTTCATGAATTTTATCCAGGTCTTGCCATGTTTGATGATAACCACCAAATATTTTTATTTTAGGAAATAATTTCTCAAGACCGCTAAAATAGCAAAAAGCATTCCATGGTGTAGGAAAACCCCGATGAGATGCCGGATCAATTTTGCCATTTGGCAACTCTATGCGGCAAGTAACCGCTCCTGCTAAAGGGTTCTTTTCTAGAAAGTTAACTGTTTTTAATAACGTATCCGCCAAAACTAAAGTATCAGAATTTAAAAGTAAAACGTATTTCCCCTTTGCTTTTTTGATTCCCTGATTACAGGCCTTAGTAAAACCTAAATTTACTTGATTTTGAATTAAATTAATCTTTAAATTCTTATCAATTTTTTTAAAGTTTAAAATTTCCTCTTCAAGATCATAGTTAGAACCATTATCAATAATAATAATTTCGTAAACTAAATGATGGGTTTTTTGAATAATTGACTCAAGACAATTATGTAATAAATGAGGCGTATTAAAACTGACAATAATAATTGAAAGTTTAATCACTGATTATCTTTCTCTCCCTAATTCTTGATAAATTTTATCAAGATCCTGAGAAATTTTTTTCCAGTTGTATTTTTCCTTCACTAATTTTTTAGCCTTTTTAGCAATTCTTTCTCCCAACTCTTTATTTTTTAAAAGCTTGACTGTCTGCTTTGCCAAAATTGCTGGTTCTTTACCAACTAAAACTTCATTACCCGCTTTTGCTTCAATACCTTCTATTCCTAAGGGAGTAGTCACTACTGGCAATCCTGTCGCCATTGCCTCTAAAACTTTATATTTTGTACCCCGACCATTCCTAATCGGTGCCAAAAGAACTGAGGCACTACCAAAGGCTTCACGAATATCTTCAATTTGCTCATCTATTTTAATATCTTTAGTCCCTAAGCTTTTTATCTCGCGACTGGGATTTTTTCCTACAATCCAAAGCTTAGCCAATGGCATTTGAGTTTTAATTAAAGGCCAAACTTCTTTCACTAAAAATAAAGCAGCATCTTTATTAGGTAACCATTTAAAATTCCCTACAAATAAAACTGTTGGCTCTTTTCTTTTTTTAATTTTTATTTGATTAAAAAAAGAAAAATCAACCCCATTGGCAACAACATCAACTGGAGTTTTTTTGACGCTTTCCTCGACAATTTTTTTATCTAATTCTGACATTGTTGCCAACCTAGCCGCTTTTCGCCAGTAATATTTTTCCCAAAACTGAATCTTGGCAACATCAAAATAAAGCAAAGGTTTAATTGGCCAAAAATTTAAATTACTCACAAAATTTTGATAAACTAAATATTCTATTGTCTGTTCTACGAGCAAAATTGGTAATTGAGTTTTTGGCAAGTTGGGCATTACATAAAAGGTCTCTGCGTGAATTAAATCATATTTTTTGGTTGTTAACTCCTGCTTAATCAGGCTTCTCAAGGATAAAGAAATATAAATGGAAACCAGAAAAGGATAAGGTGTAAAAGCGGCCAAAAGAATATTTTTCCAATCCCACGCTTTTCGTCGCTGTATTACCTTCACCTCTTGACAGTACTTCTTTAATTCTTTTATTTCTGCTAATTCTTTTGCTTCTCTTATAAAAGAAAATAAGGTAATCTCATGCTTAAAAGCTAAGTTTTTTAAAAGATTATAAGTACGGATTTGCCCACCAGAAAGTAAGGGATAAGGTAAATAAGGTGTTAACATTAAAATTTTCATTGCTAAAGCTTTTGAAAGTTTTTATGGTTCCGCTACTAAATTACAATAAGAAAGATCAATAATGACAAAGTCATTTTCCTTTTGGCGAATTTGACATTTTGTGATTAATTCCCTTGTTTCTTGATCAAAATTAACCGACACATAATATTTTGCGCCTTTTTTTATTTTTTCTTCAAGGTTGCCACCAACTGGCCAACCTTTACGTTCGGTCTGATATAAAAAGGCAGTATCACCACCATAAGGAGCAATTACTTTATCTTCGGGCTGACTTAGCTTTTGAATTGCTTTGCCTGCTTTAACAATTTCAGGATGATTGATATTAAAGAAATCTCTTACTTGATACCAACTAAAAGCTTCCATAAATAACCAACAAATAATCACCAGCAACCAACATTGATATAAATTAAACACTTTTTTCCCTTCGTTTAAAAAAAAGTAAATCCCTCTCGCCACCAAAGCAGCCACCACAGGCATAATAAGGATTTGATAATAATCATGACGAACATTCCCTGTTGCCACAATCACCAAATAAGCTAAGATTCCCAGCGACCACCAGCAATAAAACATTTTTTCTTTTAAATTAATTAACAGACCTGTAACTAAAAAAATCACTCCCCAATAACCTAGAATTAACCTTGCCAGTCTTTCAGCAAAAATCCAGTAAAACCAAGCGCCTTTAAATCTAACCCCATCGCCATTGAGTAACCAGAGATTTGCCGGAATACCTTCTGGAAAATGACTCACCCACCACCGCCAGAGTAAAAATGGCAATAAAGCTGCCAAAATATAAACCACAAAACCACAAAACCACAAAACTTTTTTTTCTGTTTTCACAAACTCTTTAGCCGCCAGATAAGTAATTGGCGGCATAATTAAGAATAAGACAAAAGGTTTAATTAACAAGGAAATAGCGAAAAACAGCAAAGAGGTAAAAAGGAGTAAAAAAGTTTTAAGGCTTAATTGCTTGTTTTGCTTTCTGTCTTTAGCCTTTTCTTTTAAAAAAATCGCACTCATAAAAAAATAAATACTTGCCAAAGCCGTAAAAACCATCAATGGTTCTGGTAAAATTACGCGGTTATAATACAGATTGTAAGGCAACAGAGCGTAAATGAAAGCGGTAAGCAAGCCTAAAAGTGGCCCCGAAATTGCCTGAATAATCAAATACAAAAATATAATAGTCAATAAAGAAAAAAAAATGGAAAGCAAGCGACAAGTAACTTCAAAACTTCCTATCGAGAAAATTCGGTAAGTTAAAGCCTGTAAAGCTCCTAAAATTGGCAACTCCACCATCCGATAACCTTCAGGATTTTCCAGACCAGAAGGAATGCTTGATAAATCATCATAACGTGGTAAAAGTAAATTAATACCGTTTTTAACAAAATGACGGCCCACCGCCGCAGTATCAGCTTGACGCCATGAATGCCAGTCAGCTAAGGGCGAATTTATTTTATAAAGACGTAAGAAAAAAGCTAAAATAAGAATGAAGCCTAAAAAGAAAAACTTTGTTTTATTAGTCATCACTTTTTTTGGTTTGTAATTTCAAAAAAGCTAATAAAATCCCTACCATCGCCCAAAAACTAAAAGCGACCTTTGAAGCCTCAAAAACATCAATATAGGTAGCGTTAATTAATAAAGTAATGATGCCACCGATGACGCCTACAGTAAAAGCGTAAAAAAATTGACTTTTAATTTTCTTCAGGGAACTAATGGCTATTCTCAAAATAAAAAAAATAATGCCATAAAAAGTAAGAAAACCTAATAAACCTGTTTCTCCTAATGCCCGCAAATAATCATTATCAGTTGATTCTGCTTCGGTAAAATCACTCAATTGTAATTTATTAAGCGTAGCGTAACCAGAACCCAACAAAGGATTTCTTAAAAATCCTTTTATTGCCATAGGCCAGAGAGCATCGAATCTGATGGCTGAAGAAAGACCAACAACAAAAGCTGTTTCCGAATAGCGTCTCGGAACGGCGGTACCGGTCATCGTCGCTTCTTTATCTTCTTGTTTATTTTTAACTAAAGCCAATTCTCCTGCCAGTGTTGCCGTGCTACTTGGAGTACTAATATAATCAGGAATATCCTCGTAAACATCGGCTGGCAATTTTCTTTTTTGTTCATGATCTTCTTTAAGAACTTCTGGAGGAGCATCAGAGCGGGAATAAACTAATTTTAAATCCTGATTTAAGGTAATATATTTTAAGTTTTCTTCTTTAATCCCGAAAATTTTTTCACCAATAAGATAGCCAAAAAAATAATTTTTAAGAAGGTTTAATTTAAAAAAATTAGCGAATCTTTCAGAAAGATCACCAAAATTAAACATTACCAATAAACTAAAAGTAACTACGGCAAACCAACGGCTTAATCCCCAAATTATTTTTTTTTCAACACGCAAAGAAAGAAAATAAACCGCTACGCTCGTACCTAAAAGATAAGCAATAAAGGAAGTTCGGGAAGCGGTTAGAATCAACAATAAAAATGCGAGAAGAAAAACGCCAAAAAAAAATAATTTTTGTATTCCTCTTTTTAAAAAAAGGACAAAACTAAGAAAAATAATCAAAAAGAAAGCCAAATAAGCCGCTAAATCATAATGACCGGCAAAGGTTGCCGGTACTCTCGCATATTCGGTTAAAATCAAACGCCAACCTTTGGCAAATTCTCGGTTCATTGTTGAGTAAACTGGCCAACCTAAATATTTTTGACCAAAACCGTAGAAAGAAAGAATAATCAAGGTAAAACTTAAAATTATTATCATTTTTTTCACCTGCTTTAAATCTTTAATAGTAGTATAAAAAACAAAAAATAAGGACAAATATTCTATTCTTCTAAGGTAATGCAAAAATGTTTTACCAATATGAATTAATTGGAAAGGAATAGTTTTGGTAATAAAAAGAGCGGAAAGGATAGAAAAAAATCCAATTAAAAGATAAAAACCAATAGGTAAAAGTAAAGGATTGTTAAAGAAGTTTATTTTTTTTCTTACCACTTGAATCAGCCAAATTAAAAGCACAAAAGCCACCAAAAAATCTTCAAGTCGAATCCTGACAATATAGCCTGGTAAAATCTCAATAAGGGGCCATTTTGGATATAAAGGAATAAAAAAAAGCAAAAAAGCGCTTAAATAAAATAAAATTCTCTCATCAAGCCACTTGCCAAGCTCGCTGATAGACTTTTTTCCTTTCATCATCTTTTAATAGTATACCAAAAATTAGAAGACGCAGAAGGGCGCCGGCCTTTAAAAATATTCTTAAAAAGGGCATTTCCCAGGCAGGTTTGTGTTTTTTAAAAAAAATTTTCAACCCTTTATATTCTGCAAGAATGGCTTTTTCTCCCAATGTTCTGGGACTGGACTCTTGATAATGAATAATTTTAATTTCAGGGTCATAAAAAACTTTAAAACCAGCCTTTTTTGCTCGATAGCAAAAATCAACTTCTTCTGCATACATAAAATAATCTTCGTCAAAACCACCAATTTTTTTGATTACCGATCGCCTCACAAGCAAAAAGGCACCGGTTACCCAATCAACTTGCCGTCTCTTCTGATAAAAATTTTTATCCTGCAAGTGAAAGGGCTTAAGAAGCCTTTTTAAAAATGGCAAGTCATCAAAGAAAAACATCAAATAAAATATCTGTCTAAGCTTAGGAAAATACCCCACTGATGGCTGAAGGCTCTTGTTTTGATTTAAAAGCTTAATTCCCAAAATATCAATATTTTTTTCTCTTTCCATAAGGCTAACCGCCTTCCTGATTGCTTTATTTAAAATTAGCGTATCAGAATTAAGAAATAAAAGATAAGCTCCTTGGGCTTTAGCGATTCCTTGATTACAAGCTTTGGCAAAACCTAAATTATTCTTGTTTTGAATTAAATAAATATTAAAATTTTGGTAATTTTTTTTAATTTTTGCTATTTGTTCTTTAATTTGATAGTCTGAACCATTATCAACAACAATAATTTCGTAACTCAGTTCTTTTTCTTTAAGAATGGAAATTAGACAATTATTTAATAGCTTCTCGGTATTGTAACTAGGAATAATAATGGAAAGCTTCACTGGAAAAATCTGGCTCGACCTAAACGATAAGCAAGTTTTTTAATTTTTCTTTCGGCAATTTTCATTGCCGGCACACCGCCCACCAAAGTTAATTCTGAAACATTTTTGGTGACGACGGCACCGGCAGCCACTACCGCTCCTTTACCAATTTTTATTCCCGGTAAAATGATTGCTCGTGGTCCAATAAAAACATAATCTTCAATAATCACAGGTTCTTCCCTGGCAGAAAAATTTTCATCGTGAATATCGTGTTCGCTATTATAAATTAAAACCTGGGAGGCAATCGCCACGTGATTGCCAATTTTTAATTTTGCGCGACCATCCAAAAAACAGTGATCACCAATAATTGTATCTTCACCAATCTCAATCCCTGAGGGTTGAAAAAAATTCGCCCACATATGAATAGTCGAACCTTTACCAATTTTAATTCCTGCTAAACGATAAAAAAATCGCCGGCAACAATGAAAAGGTAAATGACCAACCCAACGTAAAAGCATCAATTCAAAATCCAAAAAATAATTATAAAGCCTATTAATTACCTTCTTTAAACTTTCTTCCTTACTTAATTGCCGGCCAAATTTATCTTTAAAAGTGAACATAAAACCTCCCACATTTTTTGGCCGCATCTTTCCCACGACATTTTTTTTGCTTGTTTAAAACCTTCTTTAATTAATACCTCTCTCTGGCTTTGATTCAATTTTAACATTTTCACCAAAGACTTTTGAATCGAACTCACTTCATAAGGATTATCAATATAAATCGCCGCCTTGCCTGCAACTTCAGGCAAACTGGAAACATTTGAAGTGATCACCGGGCAACCAGCAGCCATTGCTTCCAATACTGGTAAGCCAAAACCTTCATAAAGAGAAGGGTAAACAAAAACCAAAGCATTTTTCA
>CAYNMC010000030.1:0-41400 GCA_964398365.1 uncultured Pseudomonadales bacterium
TCTTTCCCGCACTATTGGCATCACAAGCGCCAATCGTTGCCTGGGCAGTGGGGCTTAAGGTCAGGCTTTGGCTCAAAACCGCGCTGGTCAAATTGGCTGTGCCGGCATAAAGATTGGCCCAGACTTTGCTGGCTGAACCCAAATCATAGGTGTTGGTAGTCGTCGGGATAAGACTGCTGCTGATGGTCCCCCGGAAAGTGCTTACGCCGGTAATATCAAGGTTGCCGCCGACATTCAGATAGTCACTGACAATCAGATGGCCGTAAACTTTAGTAGAGTCTCCCCGTAAACTCGTATTTCCTTTGACTTCCAAGTCACCTTCTGTGCTGATCTTGCCCGAGTCGGTAATCGAGGCTTTGCTCAAATAAAGCGCCACAAACGGATAGGCCGGCAGACCCAGACTGCCTTTGGCCGCCACCGCCGGATAAAAATTGCCGTTGGGATCGGCAAGGACGGCGCCGTCACCAACCTTAAGGTTGTCTTGCTGGAAAGGTGGTACTGCCAGCGAAGCAAAACTTTCCACCATGCCCAAGTTACCACCACCCTTCTCGCCTACCTCATTAAGCATCACGTCATCAACAAAGATCTTGCCACCCTGATAATTAAGAATCTGCAAATAAGGATATTTTCCCAATTCGGCTTCCTCATAAAAGAACTGATAGCGGGTCCAATCCGCCGTAGCCAGCGGCTCCAAAACATAATCCATAAAACGATCGCCTTTTGTTGATTCCCCTCCCAAAAATCCCAAACGCAAGCTTGGCAAACCCCGCAAATCCAAAGTTCTCACATAAACCGAAAGTAGATATGATCGGCCATTTATTGTACTAGTTTGAGGCTGAGAGATACCTAATGATATATTGTATGGCGGCGCCACTGTTTTATCCTCAAATTTCAAACTGCTGGTACCGGTCCGGATAGATTCATTGCTGACAGTAACATTACCCACGCTTGCTTGGGCAAAATAACCCCACTGCTCCGGCTTGTCTCCTTGGTTGCCGGCCTCAAAAGAAGCGTTTGCCAATAAATTGATTGGTTGGATAAACCGGTTGGCAGCGAGCAATAACTGACTTTCCTTAAGTTTCTGACTCAATTCTTCACCCAAAACCATTTCCTCTGGGGCTTGAGAAATCTTCAGATAGGGCGCAATTTTAGCCGCCAACAGGCCCCCCAAACGTGCCTTAAAAGCCTTACCCGCAGAGGTAGAGAAGAAGAAAACCAAGGGTAGGAGTAAAATCAGCCAGCAGGCCAAGGTCAAACTCAACCATTGGCGCAAAGCCGCTGGTGGTTTGGGCTGGCTTTTCATTTGAGGTAGGACCGGCAAAATTGGCGGCGGCTTTAAAAACGTTGGCGCCGTCGGGCTGGTGGCTGGACTCGTGGGTGTCAAAATTTTATCCGCCAATTTTGGAGATTTCCCCCGCCCATGAATTTTACGCAGGGAAGTTTTGGTCACACCCAGTTGACTGGCGGTTTGTTTCAGATCGGTCCATTTTTGATTTTTCAAAGCATAAAGCTCGCTTAAGGAAAAATAGCGGTTTTTGCCATCAAGCCGGGTGGTAGTCAAAAGTCCTTTTTTATCCCAGCGTCGGAGGGTGTCAATTGAAAGGCCTAAAAGTTCTGCGGCTTGGCGGATTTTAACAAAGTTGTTTTTGTTTGGCAGGTCACCGGGCATTTAAGGTTTAAGGATGCATAGATGATACCTATGCATTTTAAGAGAAAATACTCACTTATACTATATATAAAATTGTTTTCACGAAGCTGTCAAGAGGCAATTTCACAAATGATCAATTTTTATGATCAATCTTGCCAAAAGCTGGGGCCGAACACCAACTAAGACTCAAGCCTTCTCCCTGCTTTAACATTTTCCACCTTGCACTCGCAAACTTTATTTTGTTATAATCTTTTTTATGCCAAAGAAAGTTAAAACCGTGCTTAAACTTAATTTAAAAGCCGGTGAAGCCAATCCCGCCCCGCCGGTGGGACCGGCGCTCGGTCAGCACGGCGTCAACATTGTTGAATTCTGCCGACAGTATAATGAAAAAACCAAAGATAAAAAGGGACAGGTAATTCCCGCCGAAGTTACCATTTACGAAGACCGCAGTTTCAGCTTCGTCACTAAACTGCCGCCGGTGAGTGAATATCTCAAAAAGTATGCCAAAGTGGAAAAGGGCGCGGCCAAAACCGGGCAAGAAATCGTCGGTAAGTTAACGCTGGCCGAAATAGAAACCATCGCCAAAGAAAAAATGGCCGATATGAATACCACTGACTTGGAAAAAGCCAAAAAAATTGTCATGGGTAGCGCCAAGAGCATGGGTTTAAAAATAGAATAAATGAGGAAAATTTAACCGTGGGAAAAAAACGCATCAAGCTCATCAGTGAAGAAGCGCCAGCCGCCGAAGCCAAACAGGCGCGGATTCGTTCCGGCAAGGCTGACGAGGCGCGTTTGGCTGATATGGGACAAAAGGCGCTTGCGGACCTGGAAAAAATCAAAGCTAAGGAAAAGGCTCTAGAAGAAGAAATCATCAAAAAAGCCAGCCAAAAAGTAAAACCGGAAACAAGTACCGCTAAGCCTCCCACACCAAAACAGCGCTCTAAAAGATATCAAAATATAAAAAAGAATATCGATAGGCATAAAAAGTATTCAGCAGATGAAGCGATAGCCCTTATCTGCCAATTTGCCAACGCCAAGTTTGACGAAAGCGTGGAAGTTCATCTTGTCACCCGCGGTCCCCTCAGCGGGACAGTCAAACTTCCCTATCTTAGCGGCAAACAACTAAAGGTTGCCGTTGCCGATGAAAAACTTATTGAAGCAGTTATTAATGGTAAGATAGATTTTGATATTTTAGTTGCTAGTCCGGCAATGATGCCTAAACTGGCTAAAGTCGCCAAAATTTTAGGCCCTAAAGGTCTTATGCCCAACCCCAAAAACGGCACCATCAGCGCTGATCCGGAAAAACTTGCCTTAAGTCTCACTAAAGAAAACCAGCGCCAGTTTAAAACCGAACCCAAAAATCCTCTTCTCCATTTTTCTTTGGGTAAAGTCTCTTTAGGTCAGGAAAAAATTTTAGCCAATCTCAAAGCCCTAATTGAAGCGGTCAAAAAAACCAACATTCTTAAAGCCGCTCTGTGTTCTACCATGGGTCCGGGCATTAAACTGGATTTGGAAAAAATCTAAATCCGCCCTTTCTCTTTTTTCCTTTCTTTTTCCTTAGTTTTTCTTTTCTCCTCTCTTCCTTCTCCCCTCTTGCTTCTTTTTATCTTTTTATCCTTTTTTAATTTTTTAATCTCTTTTTCATCTTTTCTTAACTTCTCTTTTTCCCTTTTTCTTATATTTATCTTCTTTCTCATCTTTCTCTTCTTTATCTTCTTTATTTTCTTTTATTTTCTTTAATCCTCTACCTATCATCTGCCTATCCTCTACCAATCCTCTGCCAATCTCTCTCTATCTGTAAGCCCCGCCACTTAATACAATAAACGACAGCACGTGCTGTTTTTTATTGTATTTTTCCCCTTAAAAACCCTCCTGACACTTGCTGTTTTTTTGGCAAATACCCAAGGCTCGAGGTCATCACTCTCCCCCACCTTTTTATCTCTTAAACTGCTAGCTTGTAACCATTTAGGAGTATCATTTCTAAGGTGGCGTCTTTTTAAGGTTATCCTTTCTTAATCGCCGACTTACTTCGCTTTAGCTCTCCCACTGTTTTGCCCCTTTTTGTTTTCTTCTCTTTCCTCAACCTGCCTGTTCTCTTCTTCTGACCCTGAACTGCCTTTCCCTTTTTTTCCTTGAAAATTATTCCTTTTGTCGCCAAAGTAAATCTCTTTTTCTACCTACCAACTCTTTTTTATAATCCTGTTGTCGCTCCCTCTGTTCTCTAAAACCCTTCTCTTAAGTTTTGGTTTCCTGTTTTAAATTTTTAATTAACAGCCGGAGTTTATAAGTGGGTACTTAAAAACGGCTTTTTTCTCTAAATAAAATATAGTTTGACTGCTGTCTTAGCAATCAGAATTGTTAGTTGCTAATCAATTATTATCAGCTTTATATTTTAATCGCTTTTATATTTTAATCGCTAATTAATCTCTTTTAAAGAGGATTCAAAAATAATTTCTTGCTGTTCAGGAATTTCCTTTAAGGCTCCGGCTTAACTTCAGCCGTGCTTGAAGGGGTTGAACCCGTCGGTGTTGCTGACGCCGGAGTTGTTGATTCAGATGATGGTGGCGCTGTTTGACCTTCCTTACGTTTAAAATACTGGTCAATCTCGTCTACGATTTGATTGGGTAAATAATTGGCTTTAACGAAAAACTGCTCAGCACCTAAACTTAAAGCTTCTTTGATAAGTGTATCCATACCGAGATTGGTAAGCAGAAAAACCGGCACCGTTTTTGCCGACGAATCGGCAGCCTTGAGTCTTCTTAAAACACTAATCCCGTCCAGTTTGGGCATCATAATATCAAGTAAAACCAAATCATATTTTGTGGGTTCGGTCAGCAACCGCTGCAACGCCTGTTCGCCATCTTCTGCCACCGCCACCTCGTAACCCCTTTCCTGAAAAACTTTCTGATACATGTCTTTAATTAACTGTTCGTCCTCAACCAATAAAATAGTCTTTGCCATAAAATACTCCTTAATTTAATAAGATAATAACATTATAACCTCCTGCTCTTTTTATGCAAGAGGCAAACTAAAGAAAAAGGTAGAGCCTTTGCCCAGCTCGCTTTCCACCCAGATTTTTCCCTTGTGGGCCTCAATAATATTCTTGGCAATATAGAGCCCTAAACCGGTGCCCTTGCTACCTGCCTCCAACGGCCCCTGCACCCGGAAAAATTTCGTAAAGAGGTGAGGAAGAGCTTCTTTGGGGATACCCTGACCGGTATCGGCAATACTCGTCACCAGCCATGAACCCTGAACCTTAAGATTAAGGCTAACCGAACCTCGCTGGGTATAATTGATGGCATTATGAATAAGGTTGGAAAGTACTTCTTCCAGCCGAAAGGCATCACCCAAAACCGGCGGGAAAATATGGCTGTCCCATTTACAACTTAAAGCTAAACCCTTGCTTTGGGCGGCATTCTGAAACTCGCCAACTACCTTGACAATCAACTCCTCAAGATGAAGAGGTTTCAAATCAAGCTTCAACAAGCCCTGCTCAATTTTGGAAACCACCAGAATATTTTCAATGAGTTTATTTAAGGTCATCGTTCCCAAACTCACTCTTTTTAAGAATTCTTTTTCCTCATCATTGAGCTTTGTCAACGTCGTCGGCCTTTGCAAAAAGGAAAGGTAGCCTTGAGCCATCGTTAGAGGCGTTCGCAGTTCGTGAGCGGCAATCGAAACAAAATCCAACTTCATTCTTTCAAGTTCCACCTCATTGGTAATATCATGAAAGGTAATGATGTAAGCCAGCCGGCTGACCTTGCTTTCTTTAATCTGTCCGGAAACCCAGTTAACAAAAGCGACTTTATCAAGCTTACCGATAAGTTTCAAATTCTTGGCGCTGAAAACAATGGTTTTGTGTGGATCAGCCCGTAAGGGAGCAAAAGTGCTCACGCTCACTTCGGTGTTTTTCTCAAAAAGGGTAATCAATTGTTCAATGTTTTTACCTATAACTTCTTCCAGTTGATAACCGGTAATCTGCAGGGCTGCTTTATTGGCGGTTATAACTTTTCTTTCCAAATCCAAAGCCATCACCCCGTCGGTAATCCCGGCGAGTACTGTCTGAAATTTATGTCCCTCGGCTTCAGCCGCCTCCTTTTGTCTTTCGAGCTCCTCGTTAATCTGATGCAACTCCATGTCCCGTCGCAAAAGCAGTTTGGCATTCTGGTCCAGCCGGCGTTTTTGCACCTTAAGGATTTCTTTTTCCTGACGCAGATCATAAATCAGGTTTTTCAATTTTTCTGCCATATCATTAAAAGCCACCGCTAAGCTTTCAAATTCATCGCCGGTTTTCAGCTGTAAACGATAATCCAGCCGGCCGGCGCCCAAAAGTGACGCCCCGGCAGCAATCAGCCTTATCGGCTCGGTAAGCGAACGAGAAACAGGAATAAAAACAAAGAATAAGGCGACGGCTGTACCCAGCGCTACCCCCAAGATGATCAAGCCTAATTCCCGGGCAATTTTAAAAGCCAAAGCTACCGGCTGCTCAACCACCAGCGTCCAGTTTAAACCGTCAAGTTTAAAACACTCGGAAACGCCAAAAACTTCCTTGCCGTTATAAGACCGCCAAAAACCTACCCAATTCTCTGAGTTCTTTAAACACTTCTCCACCGGGGCAATCTTTAACGAGGCTTCCTTGGCCGAGCTACTCAAGCTGGTTAAGAAATAACCGTCTTCATCTATTACATAAGCTTCAACCTCTGAGCTTAGGCTTTGAGGCGCTACCATTTCCGGATAAAGCTTGCCTTCAAAAAGAGCCTTGATTACCGAATTATTAAATTCAATCACCAAAACGCCAATTGTCTGGTTATCGCTTTTGCGGATAAGCGGCGCCGCCATGGGAATCACCCTTTTAAAGTAAGGCGAGAGGGTAATTTTGCCAATGTAAGGTGTACGTTCTTTAAAAGGAACGGTCAAAAAGGGCAAACTACCCATTTGCATGCCTTCATCATTTGTAGCCGTGGAGATCAAAATTTTACCTGAAGAGTCAACCATATAAGCCCGATCAATAAAGGGATTTTCCCGTCGAATCGAAGTTAAAGAGGCAAAAATTTTCTCCTTTTGTCTAAATTCAACTTGCGGAGTTTCAAAGACTTCCAAAAGGATATCTTGGGTGGCTAAAGTCCTCACCCAGGCTCGATTACTCTCCAAAAAGTAGCGCAGGATCTGGTGGCGGATTTGGGCATTTCGGGTAAAAGCTTCCTCCAAAGTCTGTTGATAGGTGGTTTGCACGCGCCGGTAAACAAAAACGGCAAGGATAAAAATTGGAACCACGGAAAAAAGAAAAAAGAGCATTAAAAGTTTTTTGCGAAAGTTGAAGCCGGATAAAACCATAGCCTTTAGGGCGACGGCGCATAGGTGTCCACCTGGGGCGCGGCCGAACCAGAAATTTGACGAATGCTATAGGCCAGTTTTGGATCACCCTGAGAGTCAAACCCCAAAACTCCCAAGGCTCCCTCCCACTGTCTCACTTGATAAAGCCAGTCGGCTACCTCATCTGGGTTCTTGGCACCAGCCTCATAAGCGGCTTTAATAAGATAAAGAAAATCATAAACCCCGCTGATATCTGCCGGATAACTCGGTTCAAGGTTATACTCCTTTTTATAAAGTTCCAAAAAAGCCTTGGTTTTTGGTCTGTTTTCATCAAAAAAGGTCTCAATACCGGTCACGCCCTCCAAAACCTTGCCCTGTTCTGCCACTAATTCGCGGCTTAAAAGCACCTCGGCGGTCAAAATTTTAGCGGTTACGCCTTGAGCCTTTAAAGTTTTTACCAAAAGCACGCCGGGAGTGCTTGTTTGGGGTAAAAGATAAAGCACGTCCGGGTTAAGACTTTTAACTCTCGCAGAAACGCTGGCAAAATCAGCGTTGTTACTGGTAAAAGTTTCCGCTAAAACCACCTTACCTCCCAGTCTGCTAAAATTTTCGCTAAAAACTTCTTTTAGAGCCAAGGAGTAATCAGTATTCTCGGCAATCACCGCCGCGGTTTTGGCTCCCCATTTCTCAAAGGCATAACCGGCGGCCGCCTTACCTGCCATAGCATCAGAGGGGCAAGTACGGAAAACATAACGACCGAGCTCGCTGATCTTCGGGCTGGTGGCAGTGGTACTGAAAACCACTACCTTTTTGGCTTGGGCGATAGGCGCCGCAGCTAAAAATTCATCAGAGCAGGCGCCACCAAGCAAAAATTCCACGCCCTCTTCATTAACCAGTTGTTCTGCCGCCGCTTTGGCTGTGGTTTTTTCACACTGGCCGTCTTTCCAGATAAATTTAATTTTTCTACCCTTAATCCCGCCGTTTTCATTAATTTCCTTCTGGGCTAAAATCGCTGCCTGTTGGATGGGAACACCATAGGCAGCGCCATCACCAGTAAGGGGTAAAATGCCGCCGATTTTCAACTCGCCACTGGCTGCCAGCGGACTAGGACTGGCAGAAATTCGGTTTGGGGAAACAGGTAAAAGAGAAGCAAAATTTAAAAACCGGCCTGCCAAAATCCCCACAGCTAAAAAGAAAATTGCCGCTAACAAAACAAAAAACAAAGGAGAGTTTTTTGAGGAAACTTCTTGGGTGGCTGTTGGCGGCGGCGGAGTTGGTGGTGGCACAAAAGCCTCCGCTTGACCTGCAGCTCTATTTGAGAAGCCTCCTTCCGCAGGAGAACTGGGGTCTAAAGGCAAATTGGTATCGAGCATTAACTTAACTATAGGAAATCAAAAAACCACCTGTCAAGAGGAAGAAAAGGTTTAGGGTACGGGCATATAAGTATCCACTTGTTTGGCGCTAAAATTGCTAATTTGGCGGATACTATAAGCCATGCTCGGATCACCATGCTCATCAAAATCCAAGGTTCCCACCGCCCCTTCCCAATTTTTTAACTGATAAAGCCAATTGGCCATCTCATCCGAATTTTTGGCGCCGCTTTCGTAAGCCTCTTTAACCAGATAAAGAATATCATACATCCCCGACATAAAGCCGGGGTAGGTTGGTTCAAGCTGATATTCATTTTTATACAATTCTAAAAACTTTTTGGTTTTAGGCCGATTTTCATCAAAAAGGACCTCAATGCCGGTGACACCCTCCAAAACTTGTCCTTGCTCGGTCACGGCATCGCGGATTAATAAAACCTCGGCAGTCAAAATTTTAGCGGTTACGCCCTGAGCCTTAAGGGCCTTGACTAGTAAAACTCCCGGCGTCGGACTTTGAGGCAGGATATAAACCACCTCCGGCGCCAGATTTTTGATCTTGGCAGAGGTGGAAGCAAAATCAGTAGTGCCGGTAGCAAAAACCTCATCTAAAACCACTTTACCTCCCAGTTTGCTAAAATTCTCCTTAAACACTTCCTTTAGGCTTAAGGTATAATCTTTTTCCTCAGCCACAACGGCAGCGGTTTTGGCTCCCCACTTTTCAAAGGCATAACCAGCGGCTGCTTTGCCTGCGAGGGCATCAGAGGGACAGGTGCGGAAGACATAACGACCAAGTTCGCTGATTTTTGGACTGGTGGCTGAAGAACTGAAAGTGATGATCTTTTTGGCTTGGGCAAGTGGCGCGGCATTGAGAAATTCCGAAGAACAGGCACCACCCAAAAGCAAATCTATCTTTTCCTGATTAACCAGCTGTTCCGCCGCCATCTTTGCCTCATTTTTTTCGCACCGGCCGTCTTTCCAAATAAACTTAATCGGCCGACCACCAATACCGCCTTGGGCATTGATCTCTTTTTGAGCCAGTAAGGCCGCCTGCTGGAGAGGAATGCCGTAGGAAGCGGCATCACCGGTTAAGGGTAAAATGCCGCCAATTTTAAACTCTGCTTTTTGGACAGACAAGCTAGGGCTTGGACTTACTCTGGTTTGAAAGTCTCCCGGCAACGAGAGCTTTTTCAGTTGGTTACCTAAAACTATACCCAAAGGAATAAAAACCAACGCTAAGAATAGTCCAAGAAGAAGCTTGGACCCACCACGAGAGTCTTTCTTGGCTCCAGAAGAAGAAACGCTGGATGGCATACTGGGAGGCACAAAGGGGGGTGTAAGCGGCGCTCCGGCAATTTCTTTAGTCCCGCCAGTCTGGGTTGAAGTTAAATTTGTTGAAGGTGAGGCTGTCAAAGGCGGCTCAGTTGGCGGTAAAGGGGTTGAAGGTAAATCTGGTGAAGAGGAATTTGTCGAAGGAGAATGAGTTGAAGAAGTATCAGCCGAAGAAGCATTAGTTGAAGATAAATTAAAGTCAGGCATTAACTTGACTATAAAAAAATAAACTCCCGCTGTCAAGCCCCAGCCTACAACAGTCTTCAAGGTTGATCCTTCAAGACTGTTAATCGCTTAACAAAAAGAGAACGTCGGTTTCGTTATGAAATGAACAAGTCATCACTTGACCAGCCAAAGGCGCTTGCTCTCCGTAAGTATAAAAACCAATCAACGGTACCTCTTCCCCAATAATCTGCCTGATAGCATCAATTTCCTCTTTTTTCTTATTCATCAAGAGTTTCTTTCGGGCGATACAGTTAAATAAAATCGCCGCTTTCGGCGCTTTGCCCTTTAAATGGTTGAGAGCCATTTTTGCTGCCTGTCGGGCTGCTTCAATAGCCTCCTCCCGACCGCCAATCATGATGTAAACCGTGGCGCCTTCGGGCACTTCCGCCGCGCAGGTAATCGCCCCATTGGCGTCCACGGTAATCGGGTCGCGAATGAGACACTCACTTTGATCCTTAAGCACAATCCCCAAAGGATAAGTAATGGCTAATCTTGCCAGCGGTTCGGTGGTACTGACTAACTTTTTGTCCTTACCAAACTGATCCTGATAAATCTGAATAGCTGGCTTATGATCAAGTTCATAAAGCACATTAGATTTGGCTTTGGTGACGGTCCGGCTGGTGCCAATCGGAATCCAACCATGTCTCACGCCAATACCAAAGCTAAAATTACCGTCCAAACCCACCCCTACCACCGCTTCACTTAAAAGCTCCCTCTCAAAATATTCGTAAGTCTTTTTAAAAAGGAAGTCGTCGCCGGCCGAGCCTCCGGCAAATAAAAAAGTCTCACCAAAAACATCCTGAATACCACGAACAATATCAGCACCGTTGCCAGCCAAGCCATCAGGAAAAATCAAAGCCACCTTAGGCAAACAGTCTTGGTTTTGAACTTTAATTGCCTTGGCTAAATCTCTGCCGGCCTGACGGGCATCGGTTTTAATTCCCAAGCCTTTGCCTGCCGCAAAGCGAATTTGGTCGCTGGCAATGGCCATAAGGCATAAAGAGTTGTCTTTGGGCCCCAAGTTGGTAATCTCTCCTGAAGTGCTACAACCGAGCAAAATCGTCTGGGGATATTTTTCCTTCACCAAATTCAGGAGTAGTTGCTGATCATAGGTAGTTGGCGAGGCCAAAAGTAATAACAAAGAAGGTATATGATTCTCTAAAGACAAAGAGACTTGCGCCAGTGCTTCCTTTATGGCTTCGGCAGTTTCTTTTTTTTCTGAACTGCCCACGCCCACAAAAATAGCCATATAGCTTAAATTTAGTCTCTTGCTGTCTCTCTTGTCAAGCAGAAACAAAATTTTTGCAATTGAGTTCTCTAAAAACCGTGGTGGTTATCTCCACTAAGAGTGGCTTAATTCAGCTCAGCGATTTTAACTTGGAATCCACCAGATTAGTTAGTATGTGAAAGAAGGTAAGGAAAAGGATGGTGAAAATAAAGAAATTATATTGTCGCATTCATTGCCTCTCATTACCTTACATTACATTTACATTCCATTTACTTTATTACATTTATGTTACCTTTACATTTGCATTTTATTTTCATTTTATTTATTTTATTTTATTTTATTATTTTATTTTTATTTCATTCGTTATTTTTCATTCATTATTTCATTCATTTCACTCTCATTTCATTCTTCCTCTTCCTTTCCCTTTCCTTTCCCTCTTCATTTTCTTTGCATCACAAAATCTTGCGATCGCAAGATTTTGTGATGTTTTGAACCCTATAAGTTAATCAACACCTTTTTCAACACCGGGTGTTGACTCTTGAAGACACACCGGTATTAAGGCTTGATTTACGCCTCTTTTTAACTCTTCAGCTTCTAGGCAGCTTCCAAGCCCCTTGGTAACAACGGCAACGGCTAAACCTAAACAGAATGAAGGGTGTTAAACTCCTTCTTGACTCTTGCTTTTTCTTTTGCTTAAATACAATCCAGTTCAAAATTCCTAAGACAGCAAGCAACCATAAGTCTTGCCGAGGAGCAACTTGCTAATTTTAAGTACAAAATTCAAGGAGCGCCTCGGAAGAGGCGTTTTTTTAATTTTATGCCTTCCCAGCGGAATCTCAACGAGCTTGAATTTTTAAAAGAGAAACTTAATCAGGCTAAATCAGTCATTCTTGCTGATTATAAGGGTTTAAAAGTGGCGCAGTTAAACAGCCTAAGAAGTAGCCTGAAAACAACTGGTGCAGAAAGTAAAGTCAGTAAAAATACTCTCTTAAAATTAGCCTTTCGGACCAAAGAATTCAAACTTCCTGAAGAAAATAAAATCCTTAGCGGACCAACGTTGATTATTTTCAGTCTCAAAGATGAGGTTTCTCCTCTTAAAACGGTGGTTGAATTTAGTCAAAATACCGGCCTGCCAAAATTCAAGGCCGGTTTCCTGGGTACAATTTTTTTAACCGCCGAGCGTCTCAAGGAACTGGCTAAACTACCCGACCGCCCAACGCTTCTGGGCCAACTGGCCGGCACGCTCAACGCTCCTCTTGTGGGCTTAACAAGTGTCCTTAAAAGCAATCTTAGTAAATTAATTTTAAGCTTAAAAGCTCTAGAAAATAGCAAGAAAAATAAAAGTTAAATTTAAAAAGCTCAAAGAAAGGTGGTGAAGATGATGACTAGTCAAACCAAAGAAGAAAAAAAGGAAGAACTTAGTCCCAAATTAAACAAAATCGTTGAAGAGATTGAGAAACTTTCGCTTTTGGAAGTCAGTGACTTGGTTAAGGCTTTGGAAAAGAAATTTGGTATTTCGGCAAGTATGCCCTTAGCCGTGGCTCAGGCACCAGCCGCTGCCGCTGCCGCCACCACCACAACTCAGGAAGAAAAAACGGAATTCACTCTGATTCTCAGCTCGGCTGGCGCCAACAAAATCAGCGCGATTAAAGCCGTCCGGGAAATCAAACCTGAAATGGGCTTAAAAGAAGCCAAAGATTTTGTGGAAGCCGCACCGCAGGAACTTCTTAAAGGGGTGGATAAAAAAACCGCTGAAGAAGCTAAGAAAAAACTCGAAGCTGCCGGCTGTCAGGTCGAACTCAAATAATTTTTAAGCACAACAACCGTTTAGTTTGCAAAACTCTCCTCTTAAGGAGAGTTTTTGCTCTTGACAGCGCTTACCACTATGATATAAAGAATAATTAAAAGCATTAATTAAGTAGTTATTAGTTATAAAAGGAGGTGGTCTATGGACAATCAAAATATATCAAACCATCAAGCAAACAATCAGGTAAAGCTTCCGGTTTCTCTGGAAAATATGCCTGATCTTTTGACTGTCCGTGAAGTCGCCCAACTGCTGCGTGTTTCTCCTTTAACCATCAAGCGCTGGGGTAAACGCGGCAAGCTTCCCGCTATCCGAATCAACTCTCGGGGTGACCGCCGCTATAAAAAGGAAGCAGTTCTCTGGCTCTTGGGAATTCAGGAAAAGGGTCTCTAATCAAGAAGTCTCAAGCTAAAATCACGCCAGAATCTTAATTCTTTTACTCAACCCCTTGTGGAAAATAATTGCAGAAAATAAGCCTTTTTATCTTGAAAAAAACCGAAAAATATCCGATCCCGGAGCGGAATTTGATACCTTGATTTTTTAATCATCTTGAATTAAAATAGAAGTTTCTTAATAAAAGGTAATCGGACAAAAGCGTCCGATTTTTTACCTTTAGCTTGTTCTTTGACAGCCACACGCTACCCTCTCCTTTGGGGGAGAGAACGGACAAATGCGCCTTGAGCAGATTTTTATCTGTTGAAGGGACATTTGTCCATCTCAACTCAATCTGTAAAAAGGAGAGAAAAAAATGAAAAAGGGATGGTTTGTTTTGGTACTTGTGGTCATTTTGGCCACTTTTGTCGCCGCGCTCTTTGCACCGGTGAATGCCCAAACTCCCAACAACCATAACATTGAAGCTTGGTCCTGCTCAGTCTATACCACAAATAATATGGTTGAAGGGAAATATTGGAGTCTAATCACAGTCTATGATAAGGAAGTCAGGGGAAACTGGCGCATAGGCACCCTTTGGTATCCCTTGCCTTTTCCACCAGTAACTGTAAGTAATGTGTCTTTAGAAGTAAACATTGGTGGTTTATGGGGCACGTCGTTATTTGCGGACCATTTTCATTTAGAAGTTAACTTCCTGCCTCTTCCAGAAGGCGAGGGAGAAGAGCATTCGCTGTATTACGAGTGTGTAATCTTAAAAGTCTGGAGGGAATAACCCAAAAGGTCCGCCCTTTTGAGGGCGGACCAAACCTACCCTTCTTTAAAAATCTTTCCTTGGGCCAGCAGCGGCCAAAAGGACTTTCACTTGGAAGAAAAAAGATTTTTAAAGAAACCTTAAAGGGTAGCGTGTGGCATAATTATTTCCCGCTCTAATACCCAAAGTAAAATACTTCGGTTTAAAGGATAATGGCCCTGATAAAGGGTAAACGGTTTAACTTCCTCACTTGCCCAATCATCGTCGGAAACAATCAGGCACTTTCCCTTTGCTGCCAAGAATTTTTCCAGCTTTTCCCTTTTTTTAAGCAAAATCTCAATCACCTTAAAGGGTAAACCTACGCTAATGATAAGATCAAATGGTGAATCGCCTGCTAATTGCTGCCAAAAGTCTTCCTGAGTTAAATCAGCTGTAAAACGCTGCTGATAAAAAGCGTAAGCCGTTTCTTCTCTCCCCTGATAATTTTGAATATCTACGCCTACCAGAACCACATTTGGGTTTAATTTTTTCAAAAAGAGCCCCAAAGCTCCCTTGCCCATACCTAAATCCAAAGCTCTGGTTGTATTTTTCAAAACCGCCTCGGAAATTTTTCCCTGCGTAACCTTATAAATATCAGGAAAAACTATCTCTTTAAAAAGATCGGCCCTTGCCGAGAGTTCTTGGGTATCAAGATTGGAAGGATATTTTTTTTCAAGCATTTTTAATCCCGACGAATTGTTTCGCCGCTCTCCTGATCATAACACTCGGGCACCATCGTTACCGGAAAATTATAACCCTCAATCCTCTCGCAGACAACCGGACCATCACCCTCGGCCACTACCTGCCATGTTGAACCCAGCTTCGCCGCCAGCCACCAACCTTTGTCTGTCTCATCAGTAAAAGCAAAGCTGCCGCTGGCGTAATCACCGTTTTTCTGGTTAATTTCAAGGGTAAGTTCTGCTGGCGGCCGTCCGGATTTCCGGGCCAAAGCCTCTTTAATCATTTCCTGATCACGGCTTTCAGCCGTCGCCGAAGCCTCACTTCCGAAACTGGCAAAATTTAACTCTGCCGAAAGACTGGCTTCAACGTTCTCAAAGGCTTCCTCTCTAGCAGTGTCGGGCAAGTTTGGCCGATTGGGATTGTTTCTTGATAGGCTACAGGCAGACAAAAAACAGACGGCAAAAATCAAACCAATCAGCCTGATTTTTACCTTCCTTATTTTTAAAAGCCACGAAAGCCTTTCTTCTCTTAAGGCGGACCGGCTTAAAACCTGAATCGTTCGCCAAACTCTCAATTTAGCCATAAAAGCAAAGTTTTTCCATTTTTATCTTCCAAATTTATTCTGTTTAAGCTTAGCTTCCCGCTTTTTTCCCAAGCCATTTCCTTATTCTGTTTTCAAGTTTATCTTTAAAACTTTTTCCCAAAAATATTTCTCTCACTTATTTTCAAGTTTATTTTGTAGCCTTCAACTTATCTTTCAGCCACTTTTCCCACTTTCCTCTCAAAATTTCTCTCGGGTTTTCTTCCTGATTTTTCTTCCTCATTCTTTTCTCGAACTTTCCCCATAAGCCTTTCCATCAAGTTTTCTATCCAGTTTCTTGTTTCACTTTTTCTTCCTAATCTTTCCCTCCAAACTCTTTTCTCATTTTCTTCTCCAAATTTCTAGTCTCTTTTCCTAAACTCTTTTTCTAATTTCTTCTCTCTCCATTCTCTTTGTCACGCTTTCTTTTTCCAGCTTCTCTTCCCAAAATTTCCTCTCCAGGCTCTTCCCGGGCTTTTCTCCCTAAACCTTCCTCCCAAAATCTCCCCTCGGGTTTTCCTCCTTAAACTTTCTTCCTAAACTCTCTTCCCGGTCTTGTTTTTTTCTTTCTAGACTTACTCCTCCGCCCCTTCCTCCTCATCCTTTTCTCTAATCAAAACATCACAAAATCTTGCGATCGCAAAAATTTGTGATGTTTTTTCTTTTAGGGTTTGGCCTTCGGGGGTCTGTCTTAATTTTCTTTTCCCATGAAGCTCGAAAATTTTGCTGGCTTAAAAGCAACCAAAGGAACTTAAAAAGCGCCATTTGTCTCTTAATTCGCCAAGGTTCATGGAGTAAACGCCAAAACCACTCCAATCCCCAGTTTCTTAACCATACCGGCGCCCGCCTCACTCTGCCGGCTAAATAATCAAAGGCGCCACCAACACCCATAACCACGTTTACCCTTAAAAAGGAAAGATTGCTGGTCAGCCACTTTTCCTGCCAAGGCGCCCCATAAGCCACAAAAAGCAGGTGCGGCCGAAAGGCATTAATTTTCTCAATCACCCTTTCTCTTTCCTCAGGAGTTTCCAAAGCAATCCTTTTGCTTCCCTCTTCGGCGACAATTTTAAGTTTATGGTTGTTTGTCTTTAACTTCTTTGCCGCTAAGGCGGCACTCTTGTTTCTACCTCCCAGCAACATCACCCGCCAACCTCGTTTACTGGCCAGATGACAGAGAGCTATCATCAAATCAACGCCGGTAAGCCGTTGCAGTCTTTGGGCAGCTTGCCGCTCACTCCTGGTTTTAAACCATTTTGCCGCCCAGAGTAAACCAACACCGTCGCAAATGGCCAGATCGGCGCGATTTAAAATTTGCTTAAATTCAAGGTCATCTTGAGCCAAAACAACCTGTTCGGGATTAGGTGTAGTAATTTGACATACTTTGTTATATTTTATTTGCTCCGAAACCCAATTTAGCACCTGTGTCAAAGTGGGAAAATCAACTTTAATCCCCAAAATTTTAAAGCTTGGCCAATTTTTAACGCTCATTTTTATCTAAAGTCTTTAGCACTCTCTATTTAAGACTGCTATTTTAAACTTATTTCATAAATTATAGCTACAAATAAGCATTTTTTTAAATTTTTTCTCTAATCGATTTAACTAAAAAGTCTCACCATTGCTTTCAAAGCTTTTTAAAGCCAACCATTCTTAATATTATAAGATATATAAATTTATAAATAATTTTCTTAATTTTAATTTTCAGAGCAATTTTTATACTCTCGGCTTTTATATCTTTTATTTCTTCGTTTTTTGCTTATTTTTAAGCTGCAAATTAGCTGTCAGAAATTTTTCTTATATGTTTTTCATTTTTTTTCTTGATTTTCTAAAATTGTCAGGTATTTTCCAATAAGCCGAAAACCAGGTCGGAAAAGCTTCTTGGCCGTGGCGGTGTATAAAGGGCAAACTAACTCTTTTCCTTCCTGGCCGTTGGGCAAAATTACCGGACCGCCGGTATACCAACGACCAAGATGTCTCAACCAATGGAGAGTCTGCCGCCGCTTGCGAGGCTCAACAAGTAACTGGGGGAAAATTTTTAAAAAGGCTTTTTTACTGACAATCTCATCTTCTATTTGCGGCGTTTGAATAGTGCGACTGTAATTAAGCACCATCAACATGCCTTGATAGGAAAAACCATCACCCCGATCAGCATCCTGCAAGAGACGCGTCACCAGGTTTTCCGGGTGAGCCGGCGTAGGCTGATTATGTTCCCTGACCGCCTGCAGAACCAAAGCGAGTTCCTTAAAATCCTCCTTTTGCTCTTCCAAGCCCAGTTTTTTTAAAATCTCTGCCGCCATCTTGGCTGAGGCAAAGGCATGATTAAATTTGCCGCCCCAAAAACTGGGTTTATCCTCAAGCGTCCGGCCCAAGTCATGCAGCCAAGCGGAAAGTTCAACCAGAAAGGCAAATTTCTGACGCGGCATTGCCATCAAGCGGGCAAGCCTTGCCGCTTCTGCCTTTAAAAGCCGCCGGGCGTTAGCCACGACTCTTTGGGTATGATTAAAACTGTGAACCCAAAGATGTGGTCTTTTGGGCACGGCCGCAAAAATCTCAAAAACTGCCTTGTAAACCTCTTTTAGGATTTTTGAATATGAAGCCATTTTTAAAGTTTGGGACCAAAGCAAAATAACTTTAAATCAACTCATTGAGTTTACCTTGAAAGTTTTAGCGCCCCTCTCTTTATCTTCGGCTAAAACTGCGCTGGTAAGCCTCCATGTTCTCCAGCACCATACCGATTCCCTTGATTACCGCTAGCATTGGCTCCTCGGCAACATGACAGGCCACCCCTGTTTCTTCGGTTAAAAGTTTATCTAAATTGCGCAGTAAAGCGGTACCGCCGGTTAAAACAATTCCCCTATCAATAATATCCGAGGCCAGTTCTGGCGGTACTTCCTCTAAAACCGATTTTACCAGACCGGTGAGGGCCGATAAAGGACTACGCAAGGCTTCAGCCACATCATTGGTAGAAACCTCCAGTTGACGGGGCAAACCGCTGATGGTATCCCGGCCCTTAACGATCATCTTTTTATTTTCTTTGACTTTTATGGCAGAACCTAGAAGGATTTTGAGTTCCTCAGCCGTGGTTTCACCAATTAAAAGACCTTCTTTCTTGCGGATATATGAGGTAATGGCATCATCAAGCTTGTTGCCGGCCACTCGCAGACTGCGGCTGACGACCACGCCGCTTAGAGAAATCACCGTGGCTTCGGCCGCCCCTCCGCCAATGTCTACAATCATGTTGCCGGAGGGTTCCTCAATGGGAATGCCCACCCCGATTGCCGCCGCCAACGGTTCGGAAATCACATAAACGTTGCGGGCACCCGCAGAAAGTGTTGCATCTTCAACCGCTCTTTTTTCTACTTGGGTACAGCCTGCAGGAATACAAATCATCACTTCGGGTTTGAAGAAAAAGGAACGACCACAAACTCTTTTGATAAAATAGCGCAACATGGCCTCGGTAACCACATAGTCGGCAATCACCCCCTCGCGCATTGGCCTTGAAGCGGTAATATCTCCTGGGGTACGGCCAAGCATTTCTTTGGCGCTGTTACCCACGGCCACCACTCGCCGGTCATCCAAAGAAACCGCTACCACTGAAGGTTCGTTTAAAACCACGCCTTTGCCTTGAAGATAAACCAAAGAATTGGCCGTTCCCAAATCAATTCCCAATCGTTTAAAAAGCATAAGCTTATTATAAATCGCCAAACGCAAAACTCAAAACTCAATCTCAAAGCTAAGTTTAAATTTGAGGATTGACGAATTCCGTTCTATAATAGGTTCATGTTTCCCAAAGGTTTTTTGTTGACAGTAGCCACGGCCATCTTCTTGGCAACCACCACAACCCTGATAATTTTCTGGGCCCGCGGCTACCGGCCAGATTTTCAAGAAAAAACCTTAAAAGGCACCGGGCTTTTGGTAGTTAACTCCTTGCCCACCGGCGCCCAGGTTTATCTTAACGAACGCTTAACCACCGCCACCAACAATACCTTAAATCTAATTCCCGGCGACTATCAGGTAAAAATCGTCAAAGACGGCTATCTGCCTTGGGAGAAAACCCTCAAGCTTCAAAAAGAACTCGTCACCCAAGCCAACGCCCTGCTCTTGCCGGTAGCCCCTTCACTGGAAGCTCTCACCTTTACAGGCATCGTTAAAGCCGTACCTTCGCCTGATGGTCAAAAAATTGCTTTTACGACGGCTTCAGCCTCAGCCGAAGCCAAAAACGGCCTTTATATCTTAAGACTTTCTGGCGGCCCTTTTTCTTTCCGGCCGGAAACCCAGCAAATTGGTTCTCAGCTTGGTTTTGATTTTCTGGATGCCGATTTTCTTTGGTCGCCCAACTCCTCACAAATCCTCGCCTACCGTCAGAATGAAGATGGAGAGATTTTTCAGGCAGTGCTTTTGGAAACCGACCGCCTCAATAACTTACCCTATTCCGATCAAACCGGACTCTTACCTCTCATGTTGGGTGATTGGCAACAAGAAGTAACAGAAGTAACTGTCGCCAATCTGGAAAAATTACCCGAGAAACTAAAAGTAGTTCTGAAAACCAATGCCGATGGCCTCTATTGGTCGCCGAACAAAGAAAAAATTTTATACACGGCCACGGCTTCAGCGGCTCTTCCCGATGAACTCCTACCACCGCTGCCTGCCTCAAACACCCAGCCGCAAAACCGGAAACTCGAACCCGGAAAAATTTATGTTTACGATCTTAAGGAGGATAAGAACTTTGCCGTCGGTGAGTTTAACCGAGATAAAATTCCGCCTTTGCCCGACAAACAACCACTTTTAGCCCAGATCAAACGTTTAAACAATTCCTATTCGCCAGTTTTTTCTCAACCATTTCAATGGTATCCTGACTCCCAACACTTGCTTATTTCTCAAGAAAACAAAATTCTTATCGAGGAATATGACCATACTAACCAAACCACGGTTTATACCGGCCCCTTGAAAAATTTGGTTGATAATTTTGCCTTTGTCTTTCCTTGGCCCGATGGCAGTAAATTGGTTATCCTCACTTCGCTCAACAAAGATCAGCCGGTAAATCTCTACGGCATCAAGATAAAATAGTGCCCTTTTTGGAAAATAAGCATGCTTTTCAGTTTTTTCGCTCGGGCAGGAAAAGACTTTTATCTTGCCTTTCGAGGCAAATACGGTATCTGTCACTCTCTTTTTTCTTTTGGTTCTTCTATATAATATCTAATGGTAGCGGGTTCTCTCTTCGGCAAACTGATTTTCGATTTAGCCACTCTGTGGACAGAAACTTTAGGTCTTTTTTGTTTCTTATCGTGCGAGGCTAAAATAGCGTATTTTGCTGGCGATACCTTTCGCAACCTTTCTGGTTCAAAAATATAGGCAACTAGACTTTCACAAATATCTTCCTCAGGTTTTTGTTGGGCATAGTTTGTAATACACTGCTCTGGTTGAAGAGGATACTGTCCCTGTGGACTCATTTCGCCAGTTTTTTTATTAAACCAGCGATTTTCACCATTCTGGGCCTTTCTTATTTCCCATTCTTCTTGATTGTCAAAACAATAACTCCACGGGAACTTCTTCCTCCAATCATCTTCAAATTGAGCCTGAATTAAATGTCCGGTTTCATGAACCAGCGTTCCTTCAAAATTGGAAGCTTTTGGTAGGCGGTGCGGAAAGGTTGCCATGCCTCTGGGCATAATGATTACTGCTTGTTGTTCTCTTGCCACTTTTCCGTTGGTTGGATAAAGCTCATCATCTCCCAGTAAGCTCGTCGGTTGGACATTATCTATTAATATCCATCTAATTTTCTCTAAAAACTCAGGAAATCTTGCTGCCAACTCTTGGAAAACCTTTACCGTGCTGTCAACGTGTTTATCAGAAAAAGGTTTTTCCGTATTAAAATTATAAACCGTTATCGACCTGCCATTAATTGTAAGTTCTATTTGCTCGGCTGGTAGTCCTTTCTTTAACCAATATTCTGTTGTGTACCATTGTTTTGCTTCATGTTGCTTTTTTACCGACTCAATAATCTCTTCATCTGTTCTTGGTGGATTTTCTTGATTTTCGAAGTAAACAGGATAAACCCGCCATTCTCTGTATTGCCCTTCCTCAGGGTTTTGCACACGCACATAGGTGAAGGGCAATTCTGGTAAATCTTTTTTTACCGACTCGAGGGCCGTTGCTTGTTTTTCTTTCACTTCTGTAATAAAGCTAATTTTTTACTAAATTAATTCACACTTTAACCTTAATTATAATTGCAAAAATCTTCACCGCTTTCCCTTGAAAAACCCGTTTGGTAAAAATCTCTTCGTTATCTTCCCTGAAATTTTTAAAACTGTCTTTTTCAGAAACGCAAGTAACTAATAACCACCGGCCTGCTCTCAGGATTGGCTAGCCAACCCACTTCCCATAAATTTACCATTTCCCAAATGGTGCCCCTACCAGGAATCGAACCTGGATCGGCGGTTTAGGAAACCGCTGCTCTGTCCGTTGAGCTATAGGGGCTAACTTAGCTTAATTTTAGCGCAATTCTTCTTTTAAATAAATTCCTTAATTTCTCTTGAAAAAACCGAAAAATATCCGCTCCCGGAGCGGAAAGAGTTTTTAATTGTATTTTAAAGTCAAAAGCCTTAAAATAAAGGCAGCGGAGAGTGGCGCAGTTGGTAGCGCGCACGGTTCGGGACCGTGAGGTCCCGGGTTCGAATCCCGGCTCTCCGACATAAGGCAAATTTGCCGGCTTTTAAATTTTAAGGCTTTTCAGTAAAACCGCCAAAACCTTTGCCACTTGTTTTTGTCGTTTTTTTTAATTTAAAATAATTTTATGCGGCTTAAAATTTTAGCCATTGATTGGTCAATCAGCCTTAAACTGGAATATTTAATCTGGTCAACCGCTGCCCTGATCCCCCTCGTTGTGGCCGGACCGCAGTGGCTCACCGGCACCCTCGTCAATCTTTGTCTTTTTGCTGCGGCACCCCGTCTCAGCACCAAACAACAAGTCCTTTTATCAATAATCCCTAGTCTTTCGGCACTCGCCCACGGACTATTATTTGGTCCCTTTACCCTCTTCTTGGCTTACTTTCTACCTTTTATCTGGCTGGGAAACTGGCTGTTGATGCGCATCTTTCTTTTTTGCCAAAATTCTCCCTTTTTTCTTAAAATCCTGCTGCCGGCGGCGTTGAAAGCGAGTTTGCTTTTTACTGTTGCCAATTTTTATTTTCAGCTTCATTTGGTCCCCAAACTCTTTTTAACAAGTATGGGTCTGATGCAACTGGCCACGGCCAGCGCCGGTGGTCTAATTTATATCCTTGCCAATGCTTTTTTAAAGAATAGGAAAGAAAGCTAAATAAATTCTTAATGAAAAACGCCGTTGAAGAGCTTATTCAAGCTTTAAACCGCCATGAACCTTTGGTGGCAATGCTCGCGCCTTCCTTCCCGATTATGTATGAATATCCCAAAATTATCGGCAAATTAAAACGCTTGGGGTTTGCCTATGTCGTTGAAGTCGCGGCTGGCGCGGAAAAAACCAACGAGCTAACCAAGAAGGCGCTCAGCGACAACCCTCAAGGTAAGTTTATCACCAACCCTTGTCCGACAATCGTTCGGCTCATCAGAACTAAGTATCCCAAGCTTCTGGCTTATCTTTTAAAAGTGGATTCGCCGATGGTCTCAACGGCAAGACTGGTCCAAAACTGGTATCCGGATCACCAACCAGTCTTTATTGGTCCCTGCATTACCAAAAAATATGAAGCCGCCGAAGACTATTCAGGTTTGAAAATTCTGGTTTTAACCTTCAAAGAACTTGATGAAGTTTTTAAGAGAATGAATCTTTCTGATGATGAAAGTGATATTAAGGCATATTTTGATATGGATTGGTCGCCAACACGACTTTATCCTTTGTCTGGAGGTTTAGTCCAAAGTTGCGGTCTTGCTGAAGTCTTGACCAAAGAGGAAGTCAGCCAAATCTCCGGACCGGCTAACTGCGAAAAAGCTCTATCTGAATTTGAAAAGAGCCCCGTCAAACTTTTGGATATTCTCTGGTGCGAAGGTGGTTGTATTGGCGGACCGGGTATTGAAAGCCCTTTGACTTTAGAAGAAAGAAGGCAAAAAGTGATTAATTTCTGGGAGAGTGTGCAGAAGTAAAGTTTATTTTTTTTTGAATGTCCTCACCTCTTCTTGCAGCTCGTAAATCATCTTTTGAATCTGATTCAACTTTTCTGCTTCTTTCTCGCCATTGGCAAGGCTCTCCAAAAGTTTCTCTTTCATCTTAATCTGCTGAAGAGCTTCGCGGTGATCATGCTTTTCTTCGCGGCGGTTGGAGGCGGCCAGATAAACTACCCAGATAAAAATCGCCTCCAGAGAAATCCAAAGCATAAAATATTCCAGATTAAAACGGAAAATAAACCAGATTAGCACCAGCAGCGTATGAAGTACCACTGCCCACCACGAACCAAAAAAACGCGTCATCAGGCGGCTTAATTTTTCAATGGTGTTTTCTTGACGATTATTTATCATTTCCTTTATATTAACCAATTAAAGTAAAGAACTGCAAGTAAACATCCTGCCGAAAGCAAATTGATCCTCCTCTTAAACGGGTTGTTCAGCCAGTTTATACCAACCGCCTTATATAGCAACGAGGTTATCCCACTCAGGCAATCCAACTCACCCCAACTAGCAACCTCCCTTCTTTGCTTTAAATCTAATGATTCGAATCATTAGATTTAAAAAGGCTTTGGTTTTTTCCGTTGCACCTCGTATTTTAAGGAACGCCAGATTTCTGCGCCTTTGCCACGGCCCGCTGTCGGCATTGTCCTTAAAATTGTTTTTTCAACCTTGTCTAAAAACTCCTCTATTCTCTCGTCTTTGATAATTTTATCAAGGATGCGATGATAACCTTGAGCGCCAAATTTTAAGAAGGTGTTAACGTGAGTTACGGTACCTTGACTCACCCGCAAAATTGCCTTAATTGCTTGATAGTCATAACCCTTTTTCAAAAGCAGGGCGATGGCTAACCTTTTGGCTAACATGATTTTTTCCGTTGGTGTTAAAAATTCAGAAATAAACTCCAAGGCTTCATCTTCTCTTTGAATATTGATAAGAGTTTTTAAAAAGATGTTTAAAATTCTTTGATAAACATCTTCTCTTATGGGGTATTTAGAAACCTGAGTCATTTTTCTTATTCAATGATTCGAATCATTGAATTTAATTTAGCTTAACAAAAGTTAAAGGGATTGTCAAGAAAAACGATTTCTGACCCTCCTTTTGCAACCTCGCTGTTTAGACTGTGTTAATGAGAATAAAGCCACATCCTTGCACTTAAAAAGAAGTGTTTCTCCAACGAGAAAACGTGCTTAAAAATCTTTCTTTAACCATCATTTAAAAAGTTTATTTTAGATACAAATGCGGCCCCTCTGCTAATTCATCACAATTTTTTGCGATCGCAAAAAATTGTGATGTTTTAACTTCTTTCTTCTACCGAATAAACATAAAGGTATTCGGCTTTATCGTAGTCAAAAATCTCGTGCGGCTGAAAAACCAATTTTTCTTCCTTTTCGGCGGTTTTGGCTGAATCCGAAGCATGAATAAGGTTCATTTGCTGACTCATAGCAAAATCTCCCCTAATCGAACCGCCTTCGGCCGCTCTGCCTAAAGTGACGCCACAAAGCTTGCGTACCGTCTCCACCGCTTCCACTCCCTCCCAAAGCATCGCAATAATTGGCGAAGACTGCATGTAATTTTTGAGGTCTCCAAAAAAGGGTTTATCTTTATGATGGGCATACCAACGTTCCAGAATTTGGTCATCCAAACGCATCATCTTAATCCCAATCAATTTCAGCCCTTTACGTTCAAAACGGTGGATAATCTCACCAATCAAACCTCGCTGAATCCCATCAGGCTTTACCAAAACCACAGAATGTTGAAGGTTTTTCATAAATGTCTCCCCGTTTAATTTATTTTAGTATATTTTCAAATTGACGTCTATCCCCGGCTTTATAAGGACCGATGACCGCTAAATTAAGTTTTTCTGGTCGAAAAATTTGCTCAGTCACCGCTAAGACATCTTCAAGGCTCACCGCCTCAATTTGGCTGATAATCTCATCGGGCGAGCGTACTTTGCCTTCCAAAAGATAATCTTCGGCATACATCCCCGCAACTTCTTGACTGTCTTCTAAATCTAAAATCAGTTTGCCCTTCAGATACTCTTTTGCCTTTTTCAATTCCTGGCTTTTGATGGCAGCGGTCCTTTTTTTAACTTTAAGGTACTCTTTAAGGGTTAAAGCCACAGCTTCGCCAGCCTTATCAATGGCAGTGCCTGCCTGAGTCATTAAATAACCATTGTCCAAATAAAGCTGGGAGTTAGTTTTAACATAATAAGCCAAGCCCCGTTTTTCTCTGATTTCCATAAATAAGCGCGAGGACATGTTGCCGCCTAAAATAGTCGCTAAAACTGCCAGCGCATAACGTTTTTTGCTTGCTCTTTTAAAGGTTCTGACTCCCAAACAAAAATGAGCCTGCTCGGTTTTTTTAAAACGGAAATGAAGTTTTGGTTGCTGCTGAGAAAACGCCAACGGCTTAAAACCGGTTTTTCTCTCGCCAATTTCTTGGCTGGGCAAGAGAAAGTATTTCTCGGCTAAACTTGGCACTTGAGGAGAAACCGCGCCGGCAATCGCCATAACCATATTTTTTGGTTGATACCATCGTTTTAAATAAGTCAAAAAATCAGTCCTTTGAATTTGGCTGATGGTTGCTGGCGTACCTACCGTCTCCCAGCCTAACGCTGTCTGGCCGTATAAAAGTGTTTCAAAATCAAGTGCCACTTTAGCCATCGGTTGATCGTTATACATCTTAATCTCCTCAATAATCACACCCCTCTCTTTTTCTATTTCCTGAAGTTCAAGGAGCGGCCGGAAAACCAGCTCCGCTAAAATCTCCAAGGCCAGCGGTAAATGTTGCTTGGCTGCCTTAACATAAAAACCGGTGTACTCTTTGCCGGTAAAAGCATTAAACTCCGCTCCAATACCATCAACCGCCGCCGCCAGTTTTAAACTCGTGGGGTATTTTTTGGTACCCTTAAAAACCATGTGTTCCAGAAAATGAGCCAGGCCTCTTTGAGCCTGAGTTTCGTAACGACTGCCCACGCCCACCATTAAAAGGGCGGTCACCGAGCGCACAGAAGCCATGGGAACGGTAAGCAGGGTGAGACCATTAGCCAGAATATTTTTGGAATAATCCATAAAATTATTTAATTGCTTTAGTATATCTTTCTCGGCTGACTCTTAAAATTTTATCACGGTTTTTGTTGCGACACTTGGGTAAAGGCAGGGTAAAAGCATGAAAGGGGTTGCTGGTTAGATTATCAATCGAAAGTTTAAGGGCTAATTGATATTTGCCTAAAGAAACTAAATCTTTGGGTTCAAAAGTCTCGCCAAATTCCGCCGCCAGAAACCGGGCATCACTGGCGCCGACAATAAATGACAAGAGTGAACCAACATTGCCAAAAATAGCCTTCATCACCTCTTCGGTAAGTTGGCCAATGTATTGATTGGCAACCGTGAGGTTAAGCCGGTACTTGCGGGCTTCGGACAAAATTTTAACAAAAGAAGAAGTCGCAAAATTCTGAAACTCATCAACATAAAGATAAAAGTCTTGACGCTCTTCTTCGGCTATCTTCACCCGGTTCATGGCGGAAAGCTGAATTTTGGTAATAAACATCGCGCCCAGCAAAGCCGCGTTATCCTCGCCCAGCCGGCCTTGAGAGAGGTTAACAATAAGAATCTTTCTTTCATCCATAATTTTGGTCAAATCTACGGTTGAATGCTCAAAACCAATAATTTGGCGGATTGTGGGCGAGGAAACAAACTGGCCAACTTTATTGAGAATCGGCGAGATGGCTTCAACCCTAAGTTTTTCACTCATTTTGTTAAATTCGTTCAGCCAGAAACTGCGCAAAACCTTATCTTTTAATTCAAAAACTACCCGCTCGCGAAATTTAGTTTCTGCCAAGAGACGCGGCACATCCACCAAAGTTGAGCCGGGCCGCGAAAGCAAGGTAAGAATGGTGTTGCGCAAAATATACTCCAAGCGTGGCCCCCAAGAATAGTGATAAAGTTTGTAAAAAATGGAAACGATGCCTGAGGCTACCAGTTCGGCATGTTCAGGTTCCAAAACCTCAAAAATGTTTAACCTAAAGGGATGATGAGTATCGGCCGGATCCAAATAGCAAACATCATTAATACGAGAAGCCGGAATGTAATCCAGTAAAATTTCCGATAAGTCACCATGGGGATCAATCACGGCCACGCCCTCGCCGTGACGGATATCATTGATTGCCATATTGGCAATGAGAGTAGATTTTCCGGTGCCGGTTTTGCCAATAAGATAAACGTGTTTCCGGCGGTCTTCTCTCTTGATGCCAAAGGTTACCATTTGGTTGCGGAATTCAGTTTTGGCGAAAAAATTAATCTCTCGTTTTTGGGTCTCACTTAAACCCAAACTCACCGGTAGATTTTCTGGCGCTTCGGACAAAAAGGTACCACCCCAAGCGATATTTTTAAGGCGCGCCAGAGGTTCGGCAGGTAAATGCCAAAGAGTAGCCAACTCTTCAATGTTTAAGTATTGACAAGAGGGAACGGCGTAAAAGCGCCGCGCCAAAATTGCCTCAAGTAAAGCCTTTTTAAACAGTTTTGGTTTTTTAAGCGTTAAACTGTTCCCCTCCCCTAAAGTAAATGTGCCAAAGGCACCGGCAAGGTAAGCCAGAAAGGCATCGCTGGCTTTCTGATTAACGGAAATCGTCAGAAGCCGAATACCTGTCCAAAAAGCCTTATGAAGAATTTTCTGACTGATTAAGCGACTGGCGGGATGAGCCTTAGTGTGGAACCGACCAAGTTCATCACGCGTCTGGACGCCTTTTTCAAGCAGGCGCTGAGCGCTTGAATAATAAGAGGGAGGTGCCGGCGCCAAAACCAGTTGAATTAGCGCTTTATCTGCCGGTGTGGCTTTCCCCAGAATACCCAGCAGTGAAGAAAGAGGATCAACCTCTTTAAAATCATGATAAGTTTTTAAAGGCAAATAATAGGCCGAGCTAAGGGCAAGCTGGCCGCAACTCCAATTAACTGCCTGTGGCGTTTTTTCTTTTAAGAAGAACCACGAAGGTAAATAATCTTTAATGCGGTTAATCATGGCTTTGGGATACTGGGCAATTAACTGGGAAAAAAAATAACGCTCAATCTCCTCCGCCACCACCGCATAAAAATGCACCAGTTGGTTCTCAAGGGCAATTTCCAAAGCCAAAGCTTTTCTCTTGCCTAAAAGTGCTTGAAAAAACGGCGTTTTATAATCAGAAAAAACTGCCAGAAGCGCTGCGGCCGCCTCCGGTGTTTCTTGGGAATCTTTGGGGACCCGGATTTCAAAAACAACTTGCTTGGTCACCATGACAAGAGTATGGTAGCAAAAAATACCAAAGATTACCACCTCTCACGCAAATTAAGCAGTTTTTTCTTCTCCGGGCCACTCTTGAGGCACTTCCGGCGGCGGCCAGCCTGTCTCGGTTTCTTCTGCCGGCGGCAAAGTTTGCCCACTCTCGGTTTGTTTTTTACCGCCGCCTTTACCGCGCAAAAAAGAAATTAGCAGGGTAAGTATAAATAACCCCACGCTGACCAAAGCCACCTTCTGCCAAAAATCTTTGCCCCGCCAGAATGGTTCAGGCTTGGGTGGAATAAACGCCGCAGGTTCTGCCGTAGGAGTGGCTTCAGTTGTGGGCGAGGGGGAAAATTCCGCTCCGCCTTCACCAGGCAAAAGTGAAGCGGTCGGCTCGCTTGGCGGCAAGGAGGTGGCGGGCGTGGGTGAAATGATGATTACTTCTGCCGGACTGCTTGGACCGGGCCAACCGCCTTTTTCTTCTGCCGGTGAGGGTGAAGGTAGACTACCACCTGCCCGCGCTGAGACCTCGACGCTGTAACCTGAAGAACCGCAAGAGTTAACACTGGTGAGGGCAAAATAATACTTCCGACCGCTGGCCATTCCCGAAACGGTATATTGGGTCCCCTTGCCAAGGTTGGGAGCTCCATAAATATAGCCGCGGCTCACCAAACCATAAACAAGGGTGTAATAATCGGCATTGGCTACCGCCTCCCAGTTAAGTGTCACTTGACCAATTCCCGGGCCGGTCTTTGCCTGAAGGTTTTGAGGAGGTTGGGGTGCTAAACAAGTTTCGGCCGGAGGCGTCGGGCTGGCAGCAGTTTTGGGCTCAACAAAGTAACTCGCCCCTTTAAGGGTTTCGCAGCTTACCAGTTCCCGAGTGGTCTCAGCCTCCCAAATATTGGTATCGTTAAACCTGCTGCCCTGCTGGCAGATAAAGTTAAGATAGCCTTCGCCACCCGTGTGGGTGCTTAAGGTCAAATTTGCCAGCCAGCTTTGGCCAGAAAAGCGACTGCCGCTGAAATTCAGGGTAAGCTTACCCTGATCTTTAAGAATCCTTTGGAGATGCAACGGAAAAACTGCTGAAGGCTCGACTTTATCCACCCAAAGAATATTCTGAGGGTAAATCAGCTCGACATCCACACCGTTAACCGTTTTCCCTTCAGTATCCAGAATCAAGGAAACGACAAACTGCTGGCCGGAAACTACGGTTTTGCTCTCAGGATTAAGTAAAAGCTTGGCGGCTTGAACTTGAGAAGGGAAAAATAAAAATAGGAAAAAAAATAAACTAAAAATTGTTAATTTTTTCATAAATTTGGTTATTTCTCGCCTTCGGTCCCGACGCCGGTATCGCTTAACAACGACTGGTCCCGGCCGGTAATTTTACCATCAAGATCTAAATCCGCTGCCTTTAATTCTTCAGCACTAGCGCTGCCGCCTCTGGCAAGTAGCGACCAAAGATAATCCTGATCCAGTTGATCAACCTTATCATCCTGGCCAGTTTCTGGGAGTTTAAGATCGCCAGGCAAAAGGGGTTTTTCGGTAAAATCCAAAACGGCCGGACCCAAACTGAGGTTTTCAAAACGGCGCTGGAGATGCAAGGGACCTTTCAGCCAAAAAGTGTAACTCCCAGCCAAAGCACTTTGGTCCACGGTAATTGAGCCGTGAAAAATTTCCGGCTGCTGGGAATCTTGGGAAACCGGTAAGTTTTCAAAAGTAAAAGTCTGGCCATTTTGGGGATTTAAGCCCTTTAAAAAAATCGGCTGGGCCGACACGGCCGTGGCAACCCCTCTAAGCTTAAGTTTAAAAGCCACGGTTCTTTCTGTAGAAGGCGGATTAAAAACCGGCTCGCCTTGATAAATGGTCGGAAGATTCCGAGAGGAAAGAAAAACCAGCCAAAAAAACAGGGGTACTGCCAACCAGCAACTTGCAAACACCCAAAGCCGCAGGTAACTTTTAATCGCTTGGCGGTCGGCCAGCAACCACCAATTTAAAGAAAAAACCTCAGTTTTTTTTGACAAAAATTTTTTAACACCCTGCTTTTTTTTCATCTTTTTTCAGCCTCCGTTTTTAACCTTCAATTGATAATTCCCGTCACTAAAGCTAATGCCCAACCGCTCATTATTTTCTTCTCAACCTCACTCCTTCCGCCCAGCCACCACCTTTCACTAACCTTATCCCAAATCCCCACTTCCCTCGCCCCTCACTTCACTCCACCTCTTCTGCCACTCGCTCCTCACTCCTCAATCAACCGCAATTAGTCTCAACCACCTGGAATTAACTACCAAGCCCAAACTCCAAAACCAGCCTACAAATAAACTCGCTTCTTGTCAAGCCTCCCAGTCTTCAAGGATCAACCTTCAAGGATCAACCTTAAAAGTCTGTTAGTTTGTGCTTACCCCAAAGGGTACGAGAAACAGCAAGCCAGAAATTCCACAAAAGCATCACCGCTACCAAACAACCAAGCACGTCAATTAAATTTAAGGGTAAAAAACCAGCAATGATCAAGGGGTTACCGGTAAAGATAAGCAGAAAGTTGATGAACATGAGAAAAAGCCTTGCCTCGGTACCGCCAAATCTTTCAATCGTCAACTCAAAAACCCCTGTAAGTGAAGATTTTAAATAGGCATGAATCATAATCAATAAAAAAAGGGAAAGTACCCACATCCATTCGCTCTGCAAGGTTAAACTGGAATAATTAATCCCAAAAATAATTACCACCATCGAAATGGCGTCCAAAATGTGATCAAAATAATGGCCGTAGCAGGGCCGATTTTCTTTTCTCAGTCTTGCCGTCCGACCGTCCAAACTATCACCAAACCATTGAACAAAAATCCCAAAATTTGCCAAATGCAGCCAAGCCAGATCATTAGCCGCCAGCAAATAAGCCGCCGCCGCCAGAAAAGAGCCTCCTAAGGCAAGATAAGATAACTGATCGGCGGTTATCAGCCGATAAATTTTTCTCGCCAAAAAATTCAAGATCTTCTTTTCCCAGACGCAAGTCAACGAGTAGTGTTTACGCTTGATTTCCATTAGCCCGCACCTCCGCCACCACCGCCACCTCCGCCACCACCGCCTCCGGAAAAACCGCCCGAACCACCGACACCTGAAGCACCGGAAGAAGAAATCATTGATGAAAGACCATTTAAGGCCGAAGATAAGTTCCCCAACTCTTTACTCATTCCTCTAGTCACACCGCCGGTACCAAAATCATGGCTACTGATTACCCAACCGCCTGCCGCCGCCTCGGCCGGACTAAAGTTCACCGGTAAATCAGCCAAAGCCTTGAGGGAAACACCCAAAACCGTACCATAAACTAAATATTTACCCCAAAGAATTACTGAATCAATAGGATAATTTTTCGTCACGGTATAGTCCTTAAGATAACGCTTAAAAGCCAGCCATGCTGCTGCTTCATTCCTGCCTTTTTCCGTCCGTTTTTCTCCGGTATGCGCCAAGCCAGCCCAGACAACTAAAAGCAAAAACTCGCCAATAAAGACAAACGAGCCAATTTTTTCTCCCAACAAGAAACTCAGTAAAGTCAGGGCTAAACTTAAAAGTACGGATCGGCTGGCGAAAATTTTCTTGCTAAATTGATGACTCTCCGGCTGAAAAAGGCCTTGAGTCAGGCACCATTCAAAACAATCCTTCTCAAAGTTCTCAAAGAATTTGTAAGCCTTCCGAGGCTGTTCACCAAGATAAGCTTGAATTTCCTTAAAACTCACTTCTTCTTTTCCCTGACCGCAATTTTCAAAAAGAAATTTCAAAAGCATTTCCGCTGGTTTAATCAAAGGGTTCTGCCACTTTTCTCCCTTTTTCAATATATATTCATAGCCGCCTGCAGCCAAAAATCCCGGCGGTTTTTTCTGACTTATAATCTTGATAAAACCTTGATTGATCAAAGCCAAAATTCCTGCCGTGAAGGATTTTTGACTGATAGCGCTGGTGCCACTAAGCAAACACTCAACGCTGCCCGGCCAGAGATCCGAAGGCGGTTCGTGAAGTTTACCGGAAAGATTTACTTCCGGCAGGGGTTCGTCGCGACCGACATGCCACCATTTTTTTAAATATTTTAAAAAAGCAAAAGCAAAAATAATCAAACCCAAAGATAAAAATAGCAACCTCAGGATAGTAATTGCTAAAATAAATTTCTTTGTTGAGGCTGTTTTCTCGGCAAACCCTGCTTCTTCTTTGAGAATCTCAGCGAGTGTGATATCGTCTGATCTACTTGCTAAATAAGACGGTGTCAATAAATTTCGGTCAAAAAGAACCCTAACCTCAAAAAATGTTTTTTGGGGTAAATTTGTTGCGCGGAAATTTACTTGATTATTGCTTGGTATATCAATCTTTCCATTAAGAGGACCGTGGCCAAAGCCATAAATTTTTTGTTCCGCCTCACCAACTCCCGAATCAAAAGCGAAATTCTCATCTTTAATTTGTTCTGAAGAAGCCTGTGGCACTGGCAGGTAAATCCGGGCCTCCACCAAACCTGTCTCCTTCTTCCACTCATTACCAATCAACTGCCAATAAAACTCAGCAATATCTCGATGAACGATAATTGCCCTCTGGATGGTATAAGTAATTGTAAAAGTTTTTGTGCTATTGTTTGCCTCATAAAACCATTTAAGATAAAGCCTGTCACTTTCTTCACGAACATAAAAATTTCTAGCAGTCTCTAAATCCGACTGCTGATACTCACCTTCTTCGTCAGCAATTTTAACATTGGTGATTTGATAATAATTTTTAAGATAAATATACAAATCTGCCCAATGATAGCTGCCGCTGAACTTGTAAGTCCGTTTTTCTTCAACTTCTGCCGAGCCGTCGGCTTTTAACCAAACCTGAAACTTAACTTCAGGAATAGCGTAATCTTTGGCAAAAGCTGGCTTGACCGCCAAAATGAGCAGAAAAAATAAAGCAATGACAGGAAAACGAAATTTCATTGACAATTTTCAACCAGCGAAAATTACTCTCCTTTCATTATCCTCCTCCTTGCCCACCAGCGTCAACCTCAGTTTTGGTCAAGTTAACTCTTGACTCTATGGTTAAAAACTTCTAAGCTGAAGTTATGCTTGCCGAAATTTGGGGCTGGTTGAAAAGAAACTGGTTGAGCGCCGGACTTTTTTTGGTTATCATCTATCTTCTTAATCGCTCCGGCCAAATCCGGCCGCTCTCGCAAGGACTCAGAGAAGCCACTTATAAAAACTTCAGTTCACAAGTTGCTCCTTTTGCTGGAGGAAGCATGAATTCAGACAGTTTTTTGCCTGAACCCGTGCCGGCACCGGAGGTAAAAGACCGTCTTGTCATCCAAAACTCCTATCTCTCGCTTAAAGTCAAGGATGTTTCCGACAGCCTCACAAAAATCAAGGTTAAGGCAGAAGCCCTGGACGGTTATCTGGTCGAAGCCAGTTTGAGTAAACCAGAAGAAACCAGTAGCGGCAACATTACCGTCAGGATTCCAACGGCAAAACTGGACGAATTTTTGAGTTTCTGCCGGAACTTGGCTCTCAAAGTCGTCTCGGAGACCCTTGAAGGTTATGACGTTACCGACCAGTTTATAGACACCCAAAAGCGGCTGGAAACGCTCGAGAGAACCAAAAGAAAATTTGAAGAAATGCTCGATAAGACAGTTGAAGTCCAGGAAATCCTGCAGGTTCAGCGCGAAATCACCAATCTTCAGGAACAAATCGACAAGCTTAAAGGTCAAAACCAGTATCTTGAACAGAACGCCAAACTGGTCAAGGTCACCGTCTATCTGGCTTCCGACGAACTGGCATTGCCTTATGCTCCTAGCGAAGCTTGGCGGCCGGGGGTCATCTTTAAAACGGCGGTGCGCACACTCATCCTTGCTCTCAGAAAAGTGGGAACGATCTTGATTTGGAGCGGCGTTTTCTCAGTCCTTTGGATACCCCTCAGCCTGTTTATTTACTTTGTCCATAAAAAAATAAAAAGCAAAAAACAGTTTTAGTCTTCTCTACATCCTTGCCACGGTGCTAATACCCAGAAGATTTAAGCCATTTTGCAGTACCTGCGCGGTCGCCGCGGTCAGTGTCAGCCGAAATTGACTGATTGGTTTCGCTAAAGGTTCTCTTTTAGATTCAATAATCCGATGCTGATTATAAAAGAGGTTAAATTTTTGCGCCAGCTCATAAAGATAGTAACAAAGCAGATTTGGCGCAAGCTCCTGGGCGGTCGTCAAAACTAACTCTGGAAAGCGGCCAAGGGTCCGCAAAACCGCTAATTCTTCCGGATTAACTTTGAGGGAATGAAGTTTTAATTTTTGGAGGTTTTGAATTTTAACTCGAGCTTTAGAAAGCACACTCTGAAGTCGGGCATAGGTATACATAAGATATGGCCCAGAATTACCCTCTAAAGCGATTGACTCCTCAAAATCAAAGACAAAATCCTTGGCGATTCCCTGTTTTAAAAAGGCATACTTAACCGCCGCCACCGCCACCTTCTCGGCAATCGCCAATTTCGTTTTTGCTGAAACAAATGGCCGCCTGTCTTTTTGTTGAACTTGGGTTTGAGCCATGATGGTTAAAATCCGTTTTTTAACCTCGTCCAGCAGCCATTCGCCCAAAACTACTTGACCGGTTCGAGATGACATCTTCCCTTCCCTTAAACGTACCCAGCCATATTTAAGATGATATTCTTTATCTGCCGTTTTAGGAAAAATCTCAGCCAAAGCCTTAAAGAGCACCGCAAAATAACCTGTCTGTTCCGGCGCCACCACATGGATAATTAAATCAGGTTGATACTCCTCAAACTGGAGTTTGGCTAAACCCACGTCTTTGGCCTCATAAGTAGCATTGCCTTCGGAAGTAATAAAAACCCGATCGTGCAAGCCGTATTTTGAGCCGGGGAAAATAATTGCTCCTTTGCTTTTTTTGAAGACTTGACCCCTTGAAAAAAGTTGTTCAACAATGGCTTTTCCGGATCGAAAAACCTCCGATTCAAAATAAAAGCGGTCAAAATGACTCTCAAGGCGTTTATAAATCCGGGCAAAATAGCGCAGGCTCCATTCCCTTGTTTCCCTCCATAACTGATTAAGCTTTAAATCCGAATGTTCATAAATTTTTTTATTAATTAAGATGATTGCTTTTTTGGCTTGAGGATCTTGAGCGTAAGCCTGATTTCCCTTGGCATAGCATTCGCCGAGAAAGTTTATCTTTTCGTCTAAATTTTTAAATTTTAAGCGACTTTGCGGCTTTTCAGTCATCATTTTTTGCATCTGCCAGAGACATTTGGCGATATGTAAACCGACATCGCCTTGATAATTTGCCCTGATGACTTTTAAGCCAACTGCTTCTAAAATTCTCACCACCGCTTCGCCGGTAATCAGGTTACGCAAATGACCAATATGGAAAAGTTTGTGGGTATTGGGATGAGCAAACTCCACCATAATTTTTTGAGGAAGCCGGCTTTGGACTTGGCCATAAGTCTTGCCTTTTTTAAGTATCAGCGGCAATTCGTTCAACCAATAGCGGGAATTAAAGATAAAATTAATAAATCCTGGTTTAATTGCCTTAATTTCCACCTTTAACTTTTGAATTTTCTTATCCTTTTTGAGCAACTTCACCAGCGCTTGGGCGAAATCATGGGAATTATTAAACAGAGACGCCGGGGTGCGTGGTGGTGGTAAATTTTTAAGTTTGGGAAAAATCACCATCGCTAAATTCGTACTGTAATCTCCCCACGCTTCATTCTTTGGCCTTTCCAAAACCACTTCTTCAGGCTTGAAGGTTGATCCTTCAAGAGAGTTAACCGCCGAGGCGAGGCTGACTTTCAGCTGCCAAAGAACTGAGTTTTGATCGCTGGGTAAATTAATTGGTAACCTCACTTCTTAACCTCACTTCCTAAAGTTGCTTTAATTTTTTAAATTCTAGCAGATATTCTAGCAGAGCTCATAAAGGAAAGTAATCATTTTATTCTTTTATCAGCTGGAGCCAAACCACGCTTTCCGGCTCAAAATAAATCTGCTTCCTTAACACGTTGGTCTCAATCACTTCCCTCGTCTCAGTGGCTGCTTTGGTTAAAAACTGCTCTCTTAAACGGTAGTTTCCCGGCTGGAGGTTCTTAAAGGTTATCGGTGTGAGTTCATGATGGCTTGAATCCGGGTCGTAATTGGCTAAAAGCAGGTTGATTTTTTGCCCTTGTTTACTGGCCCAACCGGTCACCCAACTGCCTTCGCCGCTCAAAAATAACTGCTCTCCTCCAATCTGATTAAACCAGCGGTAGATTTGGTAACGCGGCTTTAAGGTTTTGCCTTGGCTTTCGTGAGTTAGTAAACCCCAACCCTGTTCGCTTCTGACCGGCCCGTCTTTAAGTTCAAAAGCAAAAACCCAGCGTACCCGATGTCCCAGTTGGCGAATCACTGCCAGAGCATGCGCCGCAGCAAATAACTCTTGATAACGACTGTCCCTTTCCGAAGTATGACCCCATTCGGAAATCACTTTTTCAATGAGTCCCCGCTGGGGATAGTCCCGGTTAAGCAAACCGGTTAGTTTTTCCAAATCAGCAAGATAAGCTTGAGGATAAAAGCTGTAGCGATGCCAAGAAATAAAATCAAGGGGTAAATTTTCTTTTTGCGTCAATTCCAGCAGTTCCTTAACCCAATTTTCGTAATAAGCCGCCGTGGCCGGCCCGCCAAATTTAAAACGATTGGTGTTTTTGGCGGCGAGAGCACCGCGGGCGGCATAACGGTAAAGCTCTAAGTAATTTTTTTCACCCCTCAGCTTCCAGCCGCCAAACTGTGGCAGATCCGGTTCATTCCAAACTTCATAATAAACCCCGGCAAGATTACGTTGATCCTTGCCGCTGTAATGTTCAATGGTTTTTTGTACCAAAAGCTGCCAGCGCTGCCAATCATCAGGTTTACCGACCTTGTCTGGATTTAAAGCCGAAGGCAGGTAAGACAGGCTTAAAAAAGGTTTGGCGCCGCTGGCCAAAATATCATCAACTGTCTGGTCTAATTTTGTCCAGTTCAGCTTCAATTCGGCTGATCCGGTAGCCACCACTCCATAAAAATCATCATCAAAAATATGATCCACGCGCAGATAACGGGGACCCAAATCCTTAATTTCCTTAATGATGCTCCTCAACATTGGCCGGCCGGCTTCTTCGCCTCCTTGGGCAAACGCTCGCCAACTCTCAGGAAGTTGACCGACAACAAGTTGCGTATCAACGGTAATGTTGGCATTTACGCCGGTTGATTTAATAAAATAATGTTGAGGTTTCCGAAGCCAATAAAGCAAAAATCCCAAGCCTATAAACAAAATTAAAAGTTTTAAAGCTGATTTCCTCATTCGGTGGCCGTGCAGGTTCTTCCCCAGTAATTCACCACCATCATCAAATCTGCCATATCAATTTTCCCGCTTTCATCTAAATCTTCAGGACAACCGGAACAGTTGGCACCCCAACCCTTATTGATAATCAACATCAAATCATCTAAGGCCACGGTGGCGTCTGTACCCAAAGCCGCCCGACAAACCGGCTCGGCCCTAACCTTAACGGTTAAGGGAATCACCGTTTTTAAAATATCGTTGCCTTCGTTATTAAGTAAATTACTGTCAGTAGTTTTACCTGCGGTCATCAATAAATTAATACTACCCATCGTTTTATCTCTTCTGACTGGCTTTGCCTGAACGTTAAAAGTTGCCAGTTTGGCTTTACCACTAAAGGTAGCCGTGGGTGTTTTGCTCTGCCAATTAAAAGCCAAAGCCCCAAATTCTATTAAAGAAGCGGTAGGTTTGACGGCTTTTTGCCAATCAAATTCAGTCTCACTGCTGTTGAGCGGGACAAAGGTCCCAAAAGCCGTCTTGTCGGGGGTGATACCAGTAATGAGCAGGTGGCTTTGTTTAAAATCAGCCACCACATCAACTGCAGTCACCGGCGTGTTGGCGGTATCAAGCTCTAGCTGGACGCTAGCACTCTGGCTGGCTTCCAGTTCTAAACTGCTGGGTTTAAAAAAGAGGCTGGCGTCGCTTGTCTGGGCTTTTAAGGCTGCAGGCCTGAAATTAAAAAATAAAAATAGGCTTAAAAAAGTTCCCAGAGTTAGTTTACACCATGAAGTCATAAAAAATTTGTGTTTTACCACCACGGTGGCTTAATTTTCCACCAGGAAACCAAAATTTGAATATCGGCTACATTCACCTTGTTATCGCGATTTAAATCTCGCGGACAAATGGTGGTTGGCAACTTACCAAACTTATTGCCCCAACCGGCAACGATGATGGAAACATCGCTTGAGTCAACCATGTCATCACCATTGACGTCAGCCGGATAGACCGCGCAGCGGTCAGCCGGTGGCGTGGGTTTCGGTGAGGCTGACGGAGTTGGTGACGGACTGGGTGAACGACTTGGGCTTGGTGAAGGCGAAGGGCTCCGGCTCGGTGACGGACTCGGACTGGGCGACGGACTCGGTGATGGGCTTGGTGATGGTCTCGGACTCGGTGACGGACTCGGACTCGGTGATGGGCTTGGTGATGGACTTGGGCTCGGTGACGGACTCGGGCTCGGCGAAGGCTCACTAATCGTCAAAATCAAGTTATTAACCTTCTCTAAAATATCGTTGGTGTTGATTTTCTGCTCACCGGGTACAAAATAATTTAAAATATTTGAGTCGGTAGTGCTTGCCTGATAACCCGCAAAATCAAAACTGATGGAGGCCTGACCGGCGGCTTTGGCCTGAAACTTAAGAGTGGCAAAAATGCCCTTGCCATTATAAGGCGCCCGCGGGGTGCTTTCAGAGGTGGACCAGCCGGAAAAATCAAGAGTGACGATATCTGTCTGTGGCGGCAAAGTTAAGTCAGAATAATTGGCGAAAAGGCTGCCGGGAGTAATCCCCGGACTGACCACCGCCACCTGACTGGCATTATATTTTAAAACCACATCTGTTCCCATTACTTCTTTACCGGCAGTATTCAGTTCTACTCTCACATCAAAAGTCTCGTTCACTTTTAAATTAGTTTTGTCGGTAAGTAAAGACAAAGTAGGCACATCGGTAGTGAAGTTAACAACAAGGCTTGAGCTGGCTGCGCCATTCATTTTTTCTGCTGATAAAATATCAGTCAGGGGTTCGTTATCCGTAGCTTTTTTTTTGTAAATATGCATACCGCTATCTGGCACATTAAAAAAGCTTATTTTGTCGCTGCCTGTGCCTGTCCGGGCCTGAATGTTAAAAGCCACAATCTCACCCGTCCCGTTATAGGCGCCGGTTAAAGAAGCCATTGCCAGATGAATAACGCCATTCTCAATTTTGTTGTAAGCCAAAAAGTCAAAAACCGAACTAATTTTCTCTCTGGGAAGCTGAGTCAGAGGCTGACCCTGATCGTCAACAATAGTGAGTTTGTTGGGATCATAAGCCAGTTTAAATTCGACACCATTGACATCGGCTGGCTGGTCGCCAAGCTGGGTGTTGAGGAAAACACTCACCTTTTGTCTCTCGCCTTGACGCAAAGTCACCTGACCGCTGGGCATTAAAAGGAATTTGGCTTCGTAAGGAGCGGCTTTCACCCGCGGTCCGCGAAAGTAAATTACTGCCTTCACCGTTAAGAACAACCCTAAAGCCAGAAGAATAAAATAAAACAGCTTAAGGCCGAGTTTTAATTTGCTTAAATTTTTTATCTTGATAATCATTTCTTAAAAAACTTTAAAAATCCAAAAAAGGAAACTACCAGCGCTGCTGCCGCGTAAGGCAGGAAACGGACCACCGGGTAACGATTTTTGAGTTTTTCTAAGGGCGTTGGCGCCTTGCTTAAATCCATCACCTCGATTTCCGGAAAGAAAACTTTTTCTCTTTCTCTGTCCTGGGCGATTAAATTGGCTTCCTCTCTGCCCTCAAAAAAGCCTGCCAAAAAATTAAAAATAGACTTCGGCGCTGGTGTTGGTGAAGAGATTGTCTCTTCATTTTGAGATGAGTTCTTAACCGAGTTGGGTATCGCTGGGGCTCTGCTTGAATCACTACCACTTTCCCCAATCCAAAAGGTCAATGATTTTTGGGAGTTGGGATAATCAAAAACGTTAGTCCCTTGACCATCGTTAAGATGAACCTTGGTGGTTGGCAACAACTTTATCATGGCTTCACCTTCACTTAAAGCCTGAAATTTCAAAGTCGTTACTAAACCATGAGCCCCCTGAAAAGGAGTAAGTGTAAAGGCGGTCAAATCAAGAGTTCCCGGCGGTTCGGTTTTTCTCTCGACGACGTTGTTAAAGTTGGCGTAATTAAAACTAATATCCTGAAGTTTGAGCTTTAATGCCGAATAACTAAGCAGTAAACGAATGGTATTTACTGGCCGGGGAGCATTTAACCACACCTGGACCAGAAAAACTTCGTTGGGTTTAAAAACAGTACTCGCCGTCTCAAAATTAAGAATAGCATCCCCGTTTTGGGCCAATGCTGGCTTTCCCAATATCAAAAATAAGGCTAAATAAAAGCATATCCAAGTTAGAGAGGAAATCTTCCCCTTCATTAATTTCATTAAATAAAATCCAAACAACAATGTCAAGAAGCGTAGAGTATCAGGGTTTCGTTTACCTCCCTGCTAAATTCTTTTAGTGTTTTGTGGTTAATGATCCAGTTTTCAATCTTGCTCTGTGGTGTTTGTTTATCCATCTGGTAACCAAGATGTCTTCTTCTAGTGTTATACCAGATATTATAC
>CAYNMC010000031.1:0-40290 GCA_964398365.1 uncultured Pseudomonadales bacterium
GCAAAAATGGGCGATGTGATTCCTGTTAGCGCTGTTATTATCACCGAGGAAGATAGTTCAGCCATTATCTCTTTCATTGATATGAGTACTTTTGTGATGAAATCAGAAACTCAAATAATCTTGAACGCTCCTCCGGAGAAGGACAGTAAGCTAAAACTGGTTGCCGGAACAATCTGGAAAAATGTCAAAAAAATGGTTAAAGATGGCACAATGGAAATAGAAATGAATCAAGGAGTGGCGGGAATAAAAGGAACCACCTTTGTTTGCGAAGAAAAAAACGGCAAGTCAGTATTAAAAGTAATTGACGGTACTGTTGATTTTAAGTCAAAAGCTACTGGCGAAACAGTAAAAGTTAATGGCGGAGAAATGATCGAGGCAGATGCTAACGGCTTATCTGAAGTTGCTAAATTTGACATTGCAGAAGAGTCTGAATCTTGGATTAAGTTAAACGAGATTGACTGGGAGAAATTGGATAAAGAGACTCCCCGGGATATTCCAGCAGCAGAGCAGGTCGGGGAAAAAACGAAAACAAGAGGTCCTTGGTCGTGGTTGCTAATTGTGATATTTATCGCGGCGGTTATAGTTTTAATCGGTTTTTCTCATTCCGCCCGCCGAGCCCGTTAATAAAATCGGTTCGGATTTTTTCAAATACACACCGCCAATTTACGAAATATATCTCGGTGTAATCTTGTTGACCACACCTGGTGTGTAAAATGGAAATTATCAGACTAAGACGTGATTTTTTTCGGCGGCCAACTCTTAAGGTAGCCAAAGAGTTGTTAGGTAAATTTTTAGTGAGAAGAATTAATCAAGAAACCTTATTGGGAAGGATTGTGGAAACCGAAGCCTACGTTGGGGAGGAAGATAAAGCCTCCCACGCGGCAGCCGGCCCAACCAAGCGTTCTTTAATAATGTATGGCCCACCGGGAATTGCCTACGTTTATTTTATTTATGGTATGCACTGGTTACTGAATATCGTTACCGAAGAAAAGGGTACTCCTTGTGCGGTTTTAATCAGGTCGCTAGAGCCGGTTTTTGAACCACAAAAAAAATTCAAACTTAAAGATTTAAAAAAAATGGGTAGTGGTCCAGGTAGAGTTTGCCGCTGGTTAAAAATTGATGGTAGTTTTAACGGCGAGGATTTAATTAAAAGTCAAAGATTATTTGTGGTGCAAAAACCAACAAATTTCTTTGGCAAAATTGTGGCGGCCAAAAGGATCGGCGTTGATTATGCCGGCAGTTGGGCAGAGAAACTTTGGCGGTTTTATTTAAAAGATAGTCCTTTGGTTTCCCAAAAATAAACAGGCTCTTGTTTAAATTTTGCTTTTAAATTAAGATTAAAATATGAAATATTATTTTTCTCCATCTTTAATGTGCGGTCAGCTTTTGGCCCTCAAAGAAGAGATTAGTTTACTGGAAAAGTATGATTTTGATTGGCTTCACTTGGATGTCATGGATTTGAATTTTGTACCTAATTTAACTTTGGGTTTTGATTTAATCAATCAAATTAAAAGTAAAATGTCCAAAGATATTCACCTGATGGTAAAGAACGTGGCTTTGGCGGTTGAGCGTCTCCAAACGAAACCGACAGATTATCTTACCTTTCATCTTGAGGCAGCAGAGCATATTGAGAGTTTAATAAGAAAAATTAAAAAAAAAGCACGGGTAGGTTTGGCACTCAAACCAAAAACCGCCTTAAAATCAGTTTATCCTTATTTAAAGTACTTAGATTTGGTCTTGGTGATGTCGGTGGAACCGGGTTTTGCCGGCCAAAAGTTTATGCCCGAGACCTATGAGCGTGTGACTTCCTTGGCGGCAGAAATCAAAAAAAACAAACAGTCAGTAATCATTGGTGTGGATGGCGGCGTGAGTCCGGAAAAAATTAAAAAATTGTGTCAATTAGGGGCCAGCATGTTTGTTTTAGGAACGAGTACATTGTATAATAAGGGCGATTTTGAAGAAAATTTGCGAAAATTTACGGCCTTTCGTAAAATACTTTAAGTTCAATTCCCGGAGCGTCAAGATCATGCCGCTCCCGGAGCGGAAAGAAAAATGAGAGAAACGGTTAATTCTAATATTCAAGAAATTCAAGTTTTAAAGACTCAATTTAGCGACGCTTTAAATTCTTTAAAAGAGCAAGAGTCTGAGGATTCTTGGTTGCTTTATCAAAGACAAGGCCAAGAAATTACCTTGAAAGAGGAAGAAGGCGCTCTTATTTTTACGACGACGGAGCTGGGTATTGATAGTAGTCATGGGGAGGAAGAATACGTTGGCAATTGTCAGCAGGTGGTAGTGGAAATGGGCGATGGTAAGCTTAAAATCCGAGTCGGCCAAGCTGAAGGAAGAAGGTTAGTGGCGGAATTTAGTCATTGGTGGTTAAGAGAGCCGGAAGAAGTGAAAACCGGAAGGAAGATTGATTTTGATTGTATTTTGCCCGGCACCATCGGCGCAGCGGAAAGTCAAAAAAGAGAAGTCACTGGAGAGGAACAAGCGAAGTTTTTGGCAGTTTTAACAAACATCATTAATTCTTATCTTGAGCAAAAATATCCTTCAGAGAAAGAAGAAGAGGTTTCGGTTTCGGCGGCAGAATTAAAAAGAGGTTGTTTAAGTCTATTTTTCCCCAGAATTTTAATTGGTGGGCCAGACAGAGAATAAATACGTTTTAAATCATTACCGGCCGAGAATAAAAATTTAAGAGAGGTTATAGGTTATAATAATCTTGATGGATGACATTGAGCAGGTTTTGTCAAAAATTGACATTGTTGAGTTGATTAATACTTATTTGCCCTTAAAAAAGGCCGGTCGGAATTTTAAAGCCCTTTGTCCTTTTCATTCAGAAAAAACTCCCTCCTTCATGGTGTCTCCGGAACTTCAGATTTACAAATGTTTTGGTTGCGGCGCCGGCGGTAATGCCATCAAGTTTGTTTCCGAGTATGAAAAAATCAGTTTCGGCGAAGCCTTGCGCTTTTTAGCAGAAAAAGCAGGCGTCAAACTTAGTCATTTTCGACCAGATAAAAAAGAAGTTTTGCGCGAAAGGCTGTATCAAATTAATCATCTCGCGGCTGAATTTTATCACTACCTTTTGACCCAATTAAAACTAGGAAAGAAGGCTCTGTCTTATTTATGGCAGCGGGGAATTAACAATGAGAGTATCAAAATTTTTAAATTGGGTTTTGCGCCTGCAGGTTGGGAGAATCTCTATCGTTATTTGGTGAAAAAAAAGAATTATCGAGAAGAGGAGCTGGTGCAGGCAGGTCTGATTTTAAAAAGAGAAAAATTTTCGAGGGTTACCAGTTTAAATGGCAGAACTTGTTATGATCGTTTTCGCCAAAGAATTATTTTTCCTATTTTTGATCACCGCGGCCAAATAATCGGATTTTCAGGAAGAATTTTTGAAGAAGAAATCGAGGGTGCCAAGTATATCAACACGCCCGAGACGCTTCTTTATCACAAGTCGGCTAGTCTTTATGGTTTGTATCAGGCTAAAGAGGCTATCAAAAGGGCCAAAAATGTGATTTTAGTTGAAGGTGAATTTGATGTGATTTCTTCCTATCAGTCAGGGATAAAAAATGTGGTTGCCATCAAAGGGAGTGCCGTCACCCCTCAACAGGTAGAATTACTCAAACGCTTTACTGACAATTTTTACTTTTGTTTAGATGCGGATTTTGCCGGACAAGAGGCAGCTAAACGAGGAATCGAGATCGCCGAGGCTGCCGGTGTTAATATCCGGGCCATCAAACTACCGGTAGGAAAGGATCCTGATGAATGCGTAAGAATTAACCCAGTTTCTTGGCGTGAGGCAACCAGACAGACTCTGCCCATCTATGATTTTTATCTTGAGAGTGCCGTCGCCAATTTTGGGCTTAAGGATGGCGAAAGTAAAAAATTGGTAAGTGAGGCAGTTTTGCCTATTTTCAGCAAGATTCAAAATGAAATCGTCAAAGCCCATTATTTAAAGAAGTTGGCTAATTTTTTAGAAGTGAGTGAAGAATCGGTGAGACGTGAGGCTAGGCGACAAAGTAAGCTGGAAAAAAGTTTTAGCTACCCTCTAAAAGTAGCCGGCCAAAAAGAGAAAAAATCAAAACGTGAGCTCACCGAAGAATATCTTTTGGCCCTGATTTTACAAACAGCAGAAAAGGCAGGTGAGCTTATTAAGGGTCTTTCTTTGGACTTTTTGAGCACGCCAGCAGTCAAAAAAATTTTTAGTTATCTACAAGCTTATCTTGAACAAGCGCCTAAACTTGACATTAAGAGCTTTGTTAAAATATTACCTGAAGAATTAAAAGAGACAGCTGGTCAACTTTATCTTTATAACAAGGAAGGTTTAAATTTGACTTGGTCGCTTTTACAAAAAGAATGGCAAAAGACATTAAAAGAGATTGAAAAACTCGCTTTGCATGGTAAACTAAAAAGATTGAGAGAAGCATTAAAAGAAAAAGGCTCGGCTACAATTGAAAAAGAAATCGTTAAATTAAGCCAAAGATTAAAAGAATTATCATAAAAATGAAAAAACCTCTTAATACGCGCAAACTTATCAACAAGGGTCGTAAGCAGGGCTTTTTGACCCAGGAAGAAATTTTAGCACTCTTTGGTGAGGAGGCAGAAGAGCGCTTGGCAGAGTTGGACTTGCTTTATGACAAACTCTTTAGTTTAAATATCGACGTTTTTGATACGGTAACTGAGGAAGAGATTAGCGAGGATGAAAAAGCAGTTTCTCAACTGGAAAAGGAATTGGCAATTTTATCTACCTTAGAAGACTCTTCAGTTTCCGATCCGGTACGTATGTACCTTAAAGAAATTGGCCGGATTCCCCTTTTAACCAGAGAAGAGGAAATTTCTTTAGCCAAAAGAGTAGATAAAGGTGAACGTCAGGCTAAAATGAAATTGATTACTTCTAATTTACGTTTGGTGATTTCTATCGCTAAAAAATATGTGGGGCGGGGGATGAGTTTTTTGGATTTGATTCAGGAAGGCAACAAAGGCCTTATTCGGGCGGTGGAAAAATATGATTGGACTAAGGGTTATAAATTTTCCACTTATGCCACTTGGTGGATTCGGCAGGCGATTACTCGAGCAATTGCCGATCAGGCGCGGACCATCCGCATTCCTGTCCATATGGTAGAAACAATTAATAAAATGGTGCGTACTTCCCGCAAACTAATGCAGGAATTGGGTCGTGAGCCGGCAGCCGAAGAAATTGCTCATGAAATGGGCATTGAAGAAAGTAAAGTAAGGCACGTGATGAAAATTTCCCAAAAAACCACTTCTTTGGAAACACCTATTGGCGACGAGGAAGATTCTTACTTGGGTGATTTTATTGCCGATGAGAGTCAAGCTTCTCCCTATGATTTGACCAGTAAAAAATTACTCAGAGAAAACTTAGATGAGGTTTTAAATAGTCTTTCCGAAAGAGAAGCCAAAGTTCTAAAGATGCGTTTTGGGTTGGGTGGTAAAAGACCGATGACGTTGGAAGAGGTGGGTAAAGAATTTGGTGTGACACGCGAGCGCATTCGTCAAATCGAAGCCAAAGCGCTGCGGAAACTCAAACATCCTTCACACCGAAAAAAATTACAAGATTTCATTGAGTAAAGGCAAAAAATCTTTTTTGTATTTTAAGGTTTACCTTTTGAATTTTTATGACCGCGGCCAACCAACAGGGTTTATTCTATCTTTTATATTGGACTTGGTTGCATAACTACCAAGTTATTGCTTTGGCCTTTGGTTGTCTTTTAGCGGTGGGGTTGTTGTTTAAAAATCCCAAACGGCTTTATTTACTTTTCTTTTTAGGTTTTTTATTGTTAATTTTTCAATTTGAGTATTTAAAGCACTTTCAGGCACATCTGGAGGAGCAAGCTTTGCAAACAACCGTGTTTACTCAGAATCAAGGCAAGGCCAAAAAGGCAATAGAATTATTTTTTACTCGCTTGGTTCCTTTTAGTCTATATTTGGGTGGTTGGGGTTTGATTTTTTTAGGAATGATTATGGCAGGTCGGGGAAGTAAAAGGGATAAAAAATAGATTTTCCCGGAGCGTCAAGATTATACCGCTCCCGGAGCGGAAAAAAGGGGTTGCAGAAAATGAAAATTTGGTTTATTATCACTTTTAAAACTTAAAGTCTTTTTTATGGTTAGATTGAGACAAATGAAGGACCAATGGTTTGTTCTTTCCTTGGGAGGATCATTGATTATTCCCAATGGGGGTGCGGATGTAAAATTTCTTCATGAATTTTCCCACTTTATTCGCAAACATCTCAACCGCCAGCGGCGGTTTTTTATTGTCTGCGGTGGCGGAGCGACCGCTCGGCATTATGCGCAAGCGGGTAGAGAAATAGACCCTAAAATTCCCGACTATGATTTGGATTGGTTAATGACCCATGCTACCAGATTAAATGCTCAACTTTTACGGACTTTGTTCCGAGATGTTTGTTATCAGCGGGTGATCAAGCACTATGAAATTATTGATAAAAATGCTTTGGATTATAAAGTGGTGATTTGCGGCGGCTGGAAACCGGGTTGGTCTACAGATTATGACTCGGTAATGCTGGCGATTGATTACCGGGTGACAGATACGGTGATCAATTTATCTGATATCGATGGTGTTTATGATAAAGATCCCAAAAAATTTCCTGAGGCCAAATTGCAGCCAAGGTTAAGCTGGGAACAGATTATTAAAATCGTCGGTAAAAAATGGACGCCGGGTTTAAGCCGGCCGTTTGATCCGATTGCCTCGCAACTTGCCAAAGACAATCAAATTAAAGTCATTGTTTGTAACGGCCATGATTTAAAAAACCTCAATAATATTTTGGAAGGAAAAAAGTTTAGGGGAACACTTATAAAATAATTTTATTTTTAATAATTACGAAATCATCGCTCGCCACTAAGGGCGATTTTTTGTTAAAGAGGGGAAAGGAATGAAACAAGAGAGGAGATTTTTTATTTTTACTTTTGGTTGCCGTACCAATCAGGCAGAAACAAGGCTTTTGGCAGAGACTTTACAAAAAGCTGGCTGGCAGCCGGGTGAACCAGACAAGGCAAAATTAGTTTTAATTAATAGTTGTGCCGTTACCGCCAAGGCTGAAAAAGAAGTTCGTCAGACAATAAGAAAAATAAAAAGAGAAAATCCTCATTGTTGGCTGGTGCTTACTGGGTGTTGGCGAGAGCAGCCTCAAGAGTCACATTTAAACTTAAAAAAATTTTCAGAGATAAATTTGTGCCTTTCGCGTGCGGCACAAAAAAAATTGCCGGAAATTTTAAAAAAAAAGTTGAAGAATTTTGTGCCAAGCCCTTCTCAAGTTAAATCTTGGCGTAGACCCGTTTATTATCAAGATAAATATGGTGCTTCAGCAAAGGCTTTGGTGAAAATTCAAGATGGCTGTCAGCAGTTTTGCAGCTATTGTCTGGTGCCTTATTTGCGCCGTCAACAGCAAAGCCGGTCGGCTAAAACTATTATTAATGAGATAAAAAAACTTGTAAAATTAGGCATAAAAGAGGTAATTTTAACCGGAATTAATCTTGCTTCTTTTGAATTCAGAGGCGCGGAAGTTAAAACTCAAGTAAAAAACGACTTAGTGAAACTTTTAAATTTAATTTTGACACGGACTAAAATTAAAAAAATCAGTTTTGGTTCAATTAATTTAGCGGTTTTAGATGAGGACTTTTTGGCTTTATATCAAAATCCGTCATGGCGGTTAAGATTAAGTCACCATTTCCATATTCCGCTTCAATCAGGCTGTGACCAAACCTTAAAAAGGATGAGACGTGGCTATCAAACGCAGGAGTTTTACCAGCAGCTTGTCCAATTAAAGAAAAAAATACCAGGATTTTCTTTTTCAACAGATATAATCGTGGGTTTTCCTGGGGAAACCAAAGAGGAATTTCAGACTTCTTTGAACTTTTTGCTTAAAATCAAGCAGTTATTGGGCAAAAATTTTACCAAAGTTCATCTGTTTCGTTATAGTCCTCGGCCAAAGACCTTAGCGGCAAAAAGGGAAGGCAAGCCAGGATGGGAGAAAATCAGTGAAGCAGAAAAAAGGGCACGGGCAGGGGTGGTAAAAAGGCAATTTAGGGTTTATAATTAAAAAGGTTATTAAATTTATCAGTAAAGGAGAAAAGATGGCAGTTCTTTCTCTTACCAAAGCTGATTTTCAAACAAAAACCAAGAAGGGTTTAAGTTTGATTGATTTTTGGGCTGAGTGGTGTATGCCCTGTCGTATGGCTGGACCGGTGATTGATGAACTAGCCGAAGCTTATAAAGGTAAGCTTTTGGTTGGTAAGGTGAATGTAGATGAAGAACCGGCTTTAGCTGAACAATTTGCGGTGATGAGTGTGCCGACAGTAGTGATTTTAAAAGATGGTCAAGAAGTGGATCGCACCGTCGGTTTTGTGAACAGGGAAACTTACGAACAATTGATCGAGAAATATTTAAAATGATTTATGACCTTTTGATTATTGGTGCCGGCCCAGCGGGTTTAATTGCCTCTATTTATGCCTCAAGATATAAATTAAACAACTTAGTTTTGGGCAAGACTTTGGGAGGCGAATTGGCTTTGGCTTCAAAAGTAGAAAACTATCCAGGAATTATTTCCCTTTCTGGTTTAGCTTTGGCAGAACAAATCGCCAAACAGGTTTTCCTGCTTGGTGGCAAAATTCTTTACCGTGAGGTAGTTCAGTTGTTAAAATCTCCCGAAGGCTTTCTGGCAGTCGTGAGTCCAACGGAAAAATATCAAGGAAAGGTGGTGATTGTGGCTACCGGCAGTGAGCGTCGCCGTCTCAATATTCCGGGAGAAAAAGAATTAATTGGTAAAGGAGTTTCTTATTGCACAACTTGTGATGCTCCCTTTTACAAAGGAAAAAGAGTGGCGGTTATTGGCGGGGCAGATGCGGCGGTGACTGGTGCCATTCATACGGCCGAGTTTGCCAGCCTGGTTTATCTTATTTATCGGGGCCAGCAATTGCGAGCTGAACCTATTTGGCTTGAAGAAATAGAAAAACTTATAAAAGCAGATAAGATAAAAGTAATTTACCAAACCAATCTTAAAGAAATTTTGAGTCAGGCCCAAGTGGCAAAACTTAAAGCTGAGACAGACTCAAAAGCCTCAGCCCAGCTCGTTGGCGGCGTAAAGCTGGATAATCCTTATGAAGGTTCAGAAATTTTACCTCTAGACGGTGTTTTTATTGAAATTGGGGGAGTCCCCGGCACCAGTTTAGTCCAACCCTTAGGCGTGGTTTTGGATGAGCGGGGTTATGTTAAAGTTAACGAGCAAATGGAAACCAATATTTCAGGACTTTTTTGTGCCGGTGATATGGTGGATAAGACAGTGATGAAACAGGCGATTACCGCCATGGCCTCGGGAGCAATTGCCGCCGCTTCAGCCTATAAGCATCTTAAGGGGCAAATAGCGCCACCGATAAGAGGTATTTAAGGAGTTATTTAGTTTTTGCCAGTTGCTTAACCCAGAATTTAAATTGGTTGCCCCGGTCGGCATAGTCCTTAAAAAAACCAAAAGAAGCCGAGCCGGGACTCAAAAGACAAATGGTTCCAGCAGGGCTTTTTTCGTAGGCAAGCTGCACAGCGGTTTTCATTTTTTGGACAAAAAAATAAGAAGGTAAAGTCTTTGAGGCGGTTGCCTTTTTCTTCGCTCCAGCCAAGATTTTTTTACCCGTTGGCGGGAAAAGGATAAGGTTTTTAAGATTTTTATTATTGGCAATTGTTTTTCCCAAAGCTTCGTAACTTACACCACCGCGGTCATAACCGCCACAGATTAAAGTGCTGACCGGCGTAAGACTTTGGAGGGCGGCAATGGTTGCCTTAGGATTGGTTGCCTGCGAGTCATTATAAAAAGTGATCCCTTTAAAAGTACCGACCAATTCTAGGCGGTGGGGCAGAGGTTTAAAATTCTTGAGGGCTTGCTTGATGATTTGATTGGAGACTTTGAAGATTTTGGCAACCCCAATGGCAGCCATGACATTCTGCCAATTAAAGCGGCCAATAAGCGGAATTAAAGAAAGAGAAATGATGGGCGAGTGGTGAAAATAAAGATAACCGTTTTGCGGATAAAGATCAGCATTTTTATCAGTGAGCGAAAAAGAAAGTTTTTTGGCTGGACTGTTTTTAATTAAGTTTGCTACCCGCCGGTCGCCGGCGTTGTAGACAAGATAATCTTTGGCAGTTTGAAATTTAATCAAGTTAGTTTTAGCCATAAAATAAGCCTTTAAGGAGCGAAAACGGTCGAGGTGTTCAGGAAAGAGGTTTAAGAAAACAGCCACAGGCGGACTTTTTTTAAGGCCTTCAAGCTGGTGTGAGGATAATTCTAAGATGACAAGGTTACCAGGCCTAATTTTGGGAAGCAGTGGCAACATCGGCGTGCCGATGTTACCTGCCAGATAAACTTGGTTGATTTTCCGGCGAAGTTTTGTTTTTGAGGCTGTTTTTAAAATTTCATAAATTAACGAAGCGGTGGTTCCCTTACCTTTGGTACCCGTCACGCCGATGATGACTCCCGGGCAATAATTAAAAAAGAGTTTAGTTTGAGAGGAAAATTTTTCTTCATCTTGGTTTTGCCGAGAGAGTTTGAAGAGAGGAATGCCCGGAGAAACAATTATTAGTTCATAAGCAGAAAGATTTTTTAAATAAGTTTGGCCAAGGTGAAGTTTGAGCTGGTGATCGGCTTTGATGATTTTTTGGAATTCAGGACTTAATTTTTTCTGGGTTAATTGATCGGCAAGAGCGAAAGTTTTTTTTGGGAAAAGAGTTCTTAAAAATTGATAGGTGGTTAGCCCCTCGCGGCCTAAGCCTAAAATCAAAATTTTTTTATTAGCCAGTTCAACTTTTAAATTTTTTATCACTAATGATCTATTTTATCATCTAATCTGCCAGTTGACGAAGGCAGGAGAATTTGTTAAGATAAATTTACCGTTAAGGAGATTTCCTAATTTTAATGAGTAAAAACACTTTTTTAACAAATTCTTTGGCGAGCAAACATCGCTTAAGAAAAACAACTTTTTAGGAAGAGTGTTTGAAAACTGGGGAGCCTCCTTAAGGGAGGCTTTTTTAGTTTTGGCGCACCTTAACTAAGTTTCAAGAATTAAAGGCGGGCCCATAGCTCAGCCGGCAAGAGCGTCCCGTTTGCAACGGGAAGGTCAGCGGTTCGAATCCGCTTGGGTCCACCTCTTGGTAATAAGGAAGTGTTTCGCTTTAAGCGGCACAGTTCCTGATTACCAATAAAACTGGCTCTTTGACAAGTGAATAGAATTGAGTCCACCTTTGATTGAGGCTAATTGACACGGTTTTCAACCGTTTTTGCCTGAATCTTTGGTGGGGAATCTTCACAGTTTTGAGATATTACTTTCGTTAAAGCAGATAATGGATGCCTAGGAAGTAGTTGCCGATGAAGGACGCACTAGGCCGCGATAGTCGTCGGGGAGGTGCCAAGAACCGGTGAGCCGGCGGTGTCCGAATGGGGCAACCCCAGTCGTGGGAACACGGCTGACTCGTCAAAATTTCAGACATTATTGTTTGCAATTGCGACGGGGGGAGACCCGGGGAACTGAAATATCTAAGTACCCGGAGGAAAAGAGACAATACCGTCAGTAGCGACGAGCGAAAGCGGTACAGCCCAAACCTTGTCTAAAATGGCAGGGGGTTGGAGGACTCCAAAACGAGACCAACGAGAATAGCCGAAGGGTCTGGAATGGCCTATCAAAGAAGGTGAAAGTCCTGTAGGCGAAATTCAAATTGGCTCAAGGAGCACCTGAGTACCATAAAAGACGTCACTTTTATGGGAAGCTGGGGTAACCACACTCCAAGGCTAAATACAACTACTTACCGATAGTGAACGAGTACCGTGAGGGAAAGGTGAAAAGAAGGGTGAGACACCCAGTGAAAGAGAACCTGAAATTATCTGCTAACAAACAGATAGAGCTTTGTCTTTGGACAGAGTGATATCGTGCCTATTGAAGAATGATCCAGCGAGTATTCTGATGGTGCTTAAGTTTAAGGTACTTTGTACCGAAAGCGCAGGGAAACCGAGTCTTAACAGGGCGTTTGGGCACCTTCAGGATGACCCGAAACCGGGCGAGCTAACCTTGAGCAGGGTGAACCCCGCAGAAATGCGGGAGGAGGCCCGCACCCGTTGCTGCGGCAAAAGCATGGGATGACTTGAGGTTAGAGGTAATATGCCAAACGAGCCCGGAGATAGCTGGTTCTCCCCGAAATGTATTTTGGTACAGCCTTTACTGTTTTTGTTCTGGGGTAGAGCACTGGATGGTTTCGACAGCGCAAGCTGTCGAAATCAATCAAACTCCGAATACGGAACAAATAAGGTAAGGAGTCAGACGGCGGGGGCTAAGTTCCGTCGTCAAAAGGGAAACAACCCTGATCCTCAGCTAAGGTTTCTAAGTTCTGGTTAAGTTGGAAAGGAAGTCGTCATTCCGAAGACAGCCAGGAGGTCGGCTCAGAAGCAGCCACCCTTTAAAGAAAGCGTAACAGCTCACTGGTCAATGGAATACGGCGCCTAAAATTTAACGAAGATAAACCAGACACCGAAGCTAGGAACCTCGTTTTTTGACGAGGTGGTAGGGGAGCGTTGAGACTGCGGCGAACGTCTCGCGTGAGCGGGGCTGGAGCGGTCTCAAGTGAGAATGCTGGAATGAGTAGCGAAAGTCCGGTGAGAATCCGGTCCGCCGAAAACCCAAGGTTTCCGACCCAATGTTCGTCAGAGTCGGGTAAGTCGACCCTAAGCTAAACCCCGTCTAAAACGGCGGGGGTAGGTGATGGATAACAGGTTAATATTCCTGTACTTTTAAAAAGTCGTTATCAATGACGGCAGGACGTATCATGAAGCCTTAAGCATGGTGATGAAGTAACTGTGTTTGGCAAACAAGGCAGGTTTGATTGGCAAATCCGTCAAGCCGACGTCGAGTTTGCCGAAAACTTTCCCGTTAAGGGGGAGAATTTAAGCGCTTTAAGATACCGAGAAAAGTGTCGTCATGAGATTTTTTAAAAACCGTACCGCAAACCGCCACAGGTGGGTTGGTCGAGTAGACTAAGGCGAGCGGGAGAACTATCCTTAAGGAACTCGGCAAAAAAGCTGGGCGTAAGTTCGCAAGATGCCCTACCTGCTTTAAAAAGCAGGTCACAGCAAAAGATTTTCAGGCGTCTGTTTAACAAAAACTCAGGTCCGTGCCAAGGGGTAACCCCAAGTATACGGATTGAAACCTGCCCAACGTCGGTAAGTCAAGAGTTGTGGGTGAGCGTCTTTAAGGTGTAAGCCTGCGGCTCCAAGCTCCGATGAGTGGCAGCAGTAACTATAACTGTTCTATGGTAGCGAAGTTCCTTGTCGCGTAAGTTGCGACGTGCATGAAAGGTGTAACGACCTGAAAACTGTCTTAAGGATAGACCCGGCGAAGTTGAAATGGCTGTGAAGATGCGGCCTACTTACATCAGGACAAAAAGACCCCGTGGAGCTTTACTGTAGCTTGGCACTGCTTTTCATTTTTTGACTGTTGAGTATAGGAGGGACCCTGCCTTAAAAAGCAGGGGTCGGTGAAATACCTCTCTTCAAAAAGTGAAAGGCTAATCTCGTTTAAAACGACGAGAGACAATGTCTGGTGGGCAGTTTAACTGGGGCGGTTGCTTGCTAAAAGGTAACGCAAGTGCACTAAGGTAGCCTAGGTCCGAATGGAAACCGGACTGTTTGTGCAAAGGCATAAGGCTGCTTGACTGTGAGACCTACAAGTCGAACAGAGACGAAAGTCGGTCTTAGTGATCCCCCGTCGCTTCGTGGGAAGGGCGGGGCTTATCGGATAAAAGCTACCCCGGGGATAACAGAGTAGTCGCGCCCAAGCGTCCACAGCGACGGCGCGGTTCGCTACCTCGATGTCGGCTCAGCGCATCCTGGGGGTGAAGAAGCTCCCAAGGGTCGGTCTGTTCGCCCGTTAAAGCGCTACGTGAGCTGGGTTCAGAACGTCGTGAGACAGTTCGGTCTCTATCCGGTGTAAGCGTGGGTTACTTGAGGGAGTTTGTCCATAGTACGAGAGGACCTGGATGAGCCAATCCCTGGTGTGCCTGTTGTCGCGTCAGCGGCATTGCAGGGTAGCCACATTGGTATTGGATAACCGCTGAAAGCATCTCAAGTGGGAAGCCATTCCCAAGATTAGGTAACCTTTCCGAGTTAATCGGAAGAAGACCCCTTGTAGATTACAAGGTATATAGGCCAGAGGTGTAAGTGGAGTAATCCATGGAGCTGACTGGTACTAATCGGTCGAAAAAGTAATATCAAAATAGCGGTGAAGATTGGCCCGCCGGGACGAAAATTCTATTCACTTGTGAGAGAGTAAAATTGATGGTAAAATAAATTTCCCTGGTTATTGGAGCGGTGTGGTTCTACCTCTTCCCATTCCGAACAGAGTCGTAAAACGCACCAGCGCCGACGATAGTTATCGGGCAACCGATAGCGAAAATAGGTCATAGCCAGGGATTTTTTATGGCCAGTTTTTTATGTTAGTTGCCGCACGGGAGAAATTTTAGGGTTGATGCAACTTTCTTTGTGACGATAGATAAATATCAAGGAGGATAGGAAAGAGAAACTTGGAAGGGAACGGGAAGTAGGGAAGGTTGAGAAAACCAGAAAGCCAAATAATTTTGTTTTAATGGTTGGCTAAGCTGGGCGGCGGTCAAAGGTGGCGGTTCGGGTTTAATTTTTTCTGAGTTTACGTCGGCAGTCAAGCCTAAGTTAAAACATGGTTCCAGACTAAAAAACAGTTTTTCCTCGATAGTCAGCTTGGGCCATTTAAAACAAAAATTTAAAGATTCTTCCTCGGCTAGCCTTTCCACTTTAATTTGATGAGGATTTGTCCAAGAAGAAAAAGAAAAAATTAAAACCGGTAAACTGGGCAAGCCAGCCGCAGAAATAATTTTTCTGGCTTCCTTTCCCATTCGACACAATTGTGGCCCAAAATTAAGAGAAGTTAAAGAGAAAGGATTAAGGTGAGTTAGCTGTTTTTGAATTTGCTTAAGACATTCTTCGTGGCTTAAAAGGGTAAACACTCCCCAAATTTGAAATTGTTTTTTTTGCCGTTCGGTCTGCTTTGTCGCCGCCCGCACCACTCTTAAATTAAATTTTTCCACGGCACTACTGTCTTTTAAAGTGACGTTGAATGGTGGTATTTCAAGCAGGTTGGGGGTTGGGGGGGGTTGCGGGTTTCTTTTTCTTTCCTGTTTTTCTTGCTGTTTTTTCAACCGTGCCAATCTTTGGCTAAATTCTTCGCTTATACGCCGGTGAAAACTAGAATAAGGCAGGTGTTCAAGATTCCGCTTGGCCATCACTTCAAAACTTTTTAAACCATTTTAACCTAGACGTCAATTTTCATAAAGCTTTTTAAAAATTCTTTTTCCTGATAAAATAAGTTAAAGATGAAAGCCAGAGTTTATTTTTGTCAAGATTTTCACAGATTGACTGAGGCGACCAAAAAGGTTTTGTCTGGTTTTTATCCTCGAAACAGTCAAATTTTGGTGAAGCTTCATTTTGGCGAGCCGGGCAATCCTACCGCCTTCACCCCCAAAGACATCCAGCCAATTGTCAAAGCCTTAAAAGATTTAGACTTAGAAGTAACCTTGATTGACACGCCGGTAGCCTACCATTCGCCGCGGAATACGCTTGAGGGTTATCAAAAAGTAGTCAGGGAAAGAGGTTATCATAAACTGGCAAAGGTGGTGATTTCCGAGAAGTCAAAAGCAGTGAAAGTCAAAGATTTTACCGCTTTGGTTTGCCGGGAATTACTGGAAGCAAAGAATGTTTTGGTAATTTCCCATGTTAAGGGCCATCTTTGTGCGGGTTTTGGCGGCGCCATCAAAAACTTTGGCATGGGTGGTTTGATGATAGCCAGCAAAAGGACCATTCATGATTTTTGTAAACCTAAATTTGTGAAAAAATGCCGCGGTTGTGGCACTTGCGCTCGCCTCTGTCCCTTTGGTGCCATTACTATGGTTAGGCAAGAGGCCCAAATCAATCTTAAAAAATGTGCCGGTTGTTCTATTTGTCAGCTTAACTGTCCTTATCAGGTTTTGGCTCCCAAAAAAGCTTTCTTTGATGATTTACTGGCTCAAGGCGCGGCGGCAGTCATCAATCACCTTCAGAAGGCCTACTATATTAATATTATCAAAAATGTGACGCGAAAATGTGACTGTGACAGAAAGGGGAGCGAGCTTATTTCACCAGACGCGGGCGTTTTGTTTTCAGAAAATCCTGTGGCGATTGATAAAGCCAGCGTGGAGCTGATTAAAAAAATTAATCAAGGCAAAGACGTTTTTCTGGCGTTTAACCACAAAGATCCTCATTTACAAATTCAGTATTGTGCCAAATATACCCACAAAAGTCCCGCTTACTCTTTAAAGAAGATTAACTTGTAAAAGCAGTTAAACTTTTCTTATCCTGTTAGCCAGCCGCCGTCAACGTAGAGCACTACGCCGGTGATATAATCGGCTTCATCTGAAGCCAAAAAAGCCGCCGCAGCGCCGATATCTTCAGGTTTACCTACCCGACCCTTGGGAATCCGGGCCAAAAAACTCTGTTTCTGTTTTTCATCATTTAGGAGATCTTTGGTCATATCACTTTCAATTACTCCGGGCGCAATCGCGTTGACGTTGATGCCTTTGGGTCCTAATTCGTTGGCAAGGTTTTCGGTTAAGGCCACTACGCCACCTTTGGAAGCGGTATAATGGGCGATATTGGCAAAGCCGATGCCTGCCCCACCAGAAGCAATCGAAGCAATATTAATAATTTTTCCTCCTTTACTCATTAATTTTACGGCTTCCTGAGCACATAAAAATTGACCCTTTAAATTAACCGCCATAATTTGATCCCAGTCTTCTTTACTGATAGTTTCAAAAGGAGCAAATTTTAAAATCCCGGCGTTATTTACCAAAATGTCCAATTTTCCCCACTGATTTTTGACAACCGCAAACATTGCTTTGACCTGATCGGCCTGAGAAACATCTGCTTGATAGGCAAAAGCCTCATGGTTTAGTTTTTTTACCTCTTCAACGACTGCCTCTGCCTCTGCCGGATGATGGTGATAATTAACCAAAACATCGGCTCCTTGCTGGGCCAGCGCCAAAACAATTCCCCGGCCAATACCGCGGGAGCCACCGGTAACCACAGCCTTTTTTCCGCTTAAATTAAACATTTTAAAATTTTAAAACCTTCTTACAAAAAAACTATAAATGATAAGGAATCAGCCTGTCAAGGTTTTAAAAAATGGTTTTTGTAACGAAATTAAATCTTTTGGGTAAAAGGACGCGAGTTTTTTGCTGAAGAGAGTTAAAAATACTAAATTAGCCAAGTTGGCATTCTCTATAAACTCACTTTAAGACAGGACTGACTTTTAATGGAGAGCTTTTGAGATAGAATGAAGAATGATTGCCGAGGGGCGGGGTTTTAATCACTTGATTTTAAGCAGCGGCGTTCTTGTTCTGAATTATAATTTAGTTTAAAAGCCATTAAGCTTTAAAATTTTCTTGAAAAATTTAGAGGTAGTTTTTATGTTGCAATTTTTGCAACAATTTTTATGAGGGAAACCTGCCAATTTCTTAAAAAGAAAAAAGAAGATTTCAGCTGAAGATTGCCGGCGGGCGCTGGTTGAAAAAAATGACCGCAGCGAGTATAATAATTTCATTTCAAAGAAAGGAGACAATGAGAAAAATCTCAAAATTTAAATGGCAAAGGGTAGCATTAAAAAGATAAGTAAAAAGACAAGAGAGAAAAAAACAAATTTAAAAAATAAAGAAAGCAAAAAAACTCAAAAAAGCAAACTCAAGGGTAATAACTTAAAAAAATTGTCTAAAGGTTTGGGAGTTTCGGCCAAGAGCCTCTCTCCTTCAGCAGCTCCTCAAAAAACTTCAAAGTCCTTAGAACCCCAGACAATGAGTGAATTACTTGCCAAAACAGGCTATCAACTGCGGGGTTTACACAAAGGCGAAGAGGTTGAAGGTATTATTACCGAAATTGGCAAAAATAAGATGTTTATTGATATTGGCGCCAAAACCGAAGGGGTGGTTTTAGAAAAGGAATTTGAGCTGGCGAAAGAGATGATTAAAACCCTTAAACCCGGCGACAAAATTAGAGTGGTTATTGGCGTGCCTGAGAATGAGAAGGGGCAAATTCTTCTTTCTTTACGCCGGACCAACGAGAATTATAAATGGGCCCTTTTGGAAAAATGTTTTAAAGAAGGTAAGGAAATTGAAGTCAGAGGCTTGGACGTGAATAAAGGGGGAATGATTGCCCGGTTTATGAATATTTATGGTTTTATTCCTGCTTCACAATTTGGTCGCCAACATTTAGGCAATCTTAACAATCTTTATAACAAAACTTTTAAGGTAAAGATTATTGAGTTGGATCGCAGCAAAAACCGACTAATTTTTTCCGAAAAAGCAGTCTCCGAAGCTCAAGCCTTGGCGGCGCAAGAAAAGGCAATAAAGTTGGTAAAAGTTGCCGATGTTTTAGAAGGGGTAGTCTCTGGGATTATGCCATTTGGCATCTTTGTCAGAGTAGATGTTGCCGCCAACCTCTTTTTAGAAGGCTTAGTGCATATTTCTGAAGTTTCTTGGGAAAAAGTAGAAAGTCTGAATAAACTTTATAAGGTAGGCGATAAATTAAAGGTAAAAGTTTTAGGGATTGATCATGACTCTAAGCGTTTAAATTTATCCATAAAACAACTACAGGCCGATCCTTGGCTTGAGATTGCCCAAAAGTATCCAGTTGATAAAAAAGTGGTAGGAACAGTGAGCAAATTGGCAGCCTTTGGTGCTTTTGTTCAACTGGAAAAAAATCTTGAGGGGTTAATTCATATTTCTAAAATTCCGGCAGATTTTGAAATCAAAGTTGGGAACAAAATTGAGGTTTACGTAGAGAAAGTAGACTTGGAATCTCACCGAATTGCTCTTGGTTTGGTGTTGTCAAAGAAACCAGTAGGTTATAAATAAAATTACTAATTTCTAATTTCTAAATAATTTAGGAATTAGATTTTTAGCAATTAAAAAGATGGCGCAAAAAATGATTGTAAATGATGAGACGATTTTGATCGATTTTCGCTTAGTCTTTAAAGCCATTAGGGAAGAAAAGGGTGATTGGGAAAAAGTAGAAAAAGAATTAGAGGAATATTGGGCGAGTTTAAATGAGGAAAAATAAAAACAGCTTTGAACTTAAAAAGCGCAGTTGGTGTTTATTTTGTTTTTGGCTATGACCGCAGGAAGTGATTTAATTTTTAGATTAAGACATCTTAAAATTAAAAAATTAGCATAGGATTTTAAAATTAAGAATAATTTAAATTTCCTTGAGCCTTGTTTTTAAAGATACTCTTCTTTGTTGTATCTTCTTTGTTGTATCTTCTTTTTTTTGTTTCCTTTCTCTTGCTTGTGGACCTAGAAAATTTGAGTCATAATAAGATGGGGGGTTAAAATTAATGCGGCCGCATATTAAATAAACCCTATATTAAATAAAAATGTAGAGGAGAAAATGAAAAATAAATGGCGAAGCTTAGTTTTGAGACTCAGTGATGGTTTAGTGGGAACAGTGATGGATTTGTTGCTCTTTCAAATTTATCTTTTAACAGCTTCGGTGGGTAAAGGGCATTCTGCAAAAGGAATTTATCAAGCATTTGCTGAAGCGGAACAGGAATTTGAGAAATTTAATTATCAAACGATTAAGAGTGCTTTAAAAAATCTAAAACGTAAAGGTTTAATTAGAGTTTTAAAAGAACCAGAAATTACCAAGGAAGGAAGAAAGAGACTGAAGAGTTTCTTGCCAAGATATGATGAGAAAAGAGTTTGGGATGGTAGTCTTTATCTAGTAACTTATGATATAGCGGAAAAAAAGAAAATCTTGCGGGACAAATTGAGAAATTTTTTAAAAACTTTGGGAGCGGGGAAACTCCAAGAAAGTGTTTGGCTGACAGTCTATAATCCTCAAACGCTGTTGACCGAATTTGCAAAAGAAAATAAACTTGGGGGAGCAGTTATTGTTTCTTGTATTGGTAAAGATGGTTATATTGGTCAAAAGAGCTTAAGTCAGTTACTTAATAAAGTTTTTAATTTGGAGGCTTTAAATCAAAGATATGAGGAGTTTTTGAGAGAGTTTAGTCAAAAAAATAAACCTCAATGGCAGGTGGCAGTTAATTTTTATAAAATCTTGCGCGATGATCCCCAATTACCTTGGGAGCTGTTGCCTAAAGATTGGCAAGGAGATAAAGCTTTTCAGCTTTTTAAAAATAAGTTTAAATAAAGGGTAATAAATAATATGCGGCCGCATAGTTTATATTACCCTTAAAAGAGAAAAAAGAATTTGAAAATAACTTGAAAAATAACCTTATAAGGGTAACCTTGAGGTTAAACTTGAGACTTAAACCTAAGAAAATATTTTTATCATAAATTTTATTAAAATGGTTTTTAATTTAACCTTTAAATATTAAAAAAGATAAAATAAGGTTTAAAATTTAAAGAGGGGATAATTTAAAGATTTTTAAAAAAAGAAAGGTAGTAGTGATAAATAAAACAGTTTTTATTTGTCAAAAATGCGGCTTTGAATCTGTTAAATGGACTGGTCAATGTTCTAGTTGCGGCAGTTGGAACTCTTTAGTGGAAACTCCAGTTAATGTTAACAATTCAAGTTTTAAGGGTCGCAGTTCAAAACTAAAAAAGCTAGCCAGCCAACCAATTCGGCTGACAGAAGTCTCGGTTTTAAGATTTGCTAGGACCAAAACAGGAATTAGCGAATTGGATCGGGTATTGGGCGGAGGGATAGTGCCCGGCAGTGTGGTTCTGCTTGCAGGTGAACCGGGAATGGGAAAATCAACTTTACTTACACAATTAGCCATAAAACTTTCAAACGAGATTCATGATCCGCTTGTTTATGTCTGTGGTGAAGAGTCACCCTCGCAGGTTAAACTGCGTCTTGAACGCTTGATTGGTTCTCACCAGCTAGCCACCAATAATTTTTTTCTACTGCCCGAGACAAATGTTGAAAATATTATTGCTAGGCTTAAAGCTCAAAAGGCAAAATTGGTGGTTGTTGACTCAATTCAAACTTTATGGACCGAAACGCTTTCAGGTCTTTCAGGTAGTGTTGGTCAAATTAGGGAGACTACCAACCTTTTGACTGAGTTTGCCAAAAGTTTCAATGTGGCAGTTTTTTTAGTTGGTCATGTCACTAAAGAGGGAATGATTGCGGGACCGAAAATTTTAGAACACATGGTTGATACCGTTCTTTATTTAGAAGGAGACAAAAATTACGAATTTAGAATTTTAAGAGCGGTAAAAAATCGTTTTGGGCCAACCGATGAGGTGGGTGTGTTTATCATGGCAGAAAGAGGGATGCTTGAAGTTAAAAATCCTTCAGAGGCCTTTATCGAAAATCCAAAAATAAACAAGGCTGGTAGTTGTACGGTGGTGACAATGCAAGGCTTGCGTCCAGTTTTGGTAGAAATTCAAGCTCTTTCAGTTAAAAGTCAGCTGCCAGTACCAAGAAGATTGACCCGCGGTGTTGATAATAATCGTTTACAAATTTTGTGTGCAGTTTTACAGAAAAATGCAGGTATACCTTTATATAATCAAGACATTTTTTTAAGTGTAGCTGGCGGTTTGCACCTTAGTGAACCGGCCATTGATTTTGGTATTTGTTTGGCGGTAGCTTCTTCTTATAAAAATAAAGCTTTACCGGAAAAATCGGTAGCGGTGGGCGAAGTGGGCTTATTAGGAGAGTTAAGAAAAGTTTCCTTTTTGGAAAAGCGAATAAAACAAGCAAAAGCCTTAGGTTATACCAGAATTATTAGCCCACGAGCCTATCTTACGGTTACCGAAGCCATAAGAAAACTTCTTTAAATTAACTTAAGAACTAACGAATGTGGTATAATACCTACGTCTAAGCGAGAGCTTAGACTTTTTTTATATGCCTACAAATTTCTTAAATCCTTGGCGTTTACTTGGTTATTGGCTGCTTTCATTTTCCATGGCTATTCTAATTGTGGCCAGCTGGCCGCTGATTAAGATGGAGGGACTTTACCAGCTTAATCGATTTAAGCAGATTCACTTTGTGATAGAACCCAAGGATATTGCCCGTTTAGACCCTCATTTTGCCGAGTTAATAAGGCAAGGTAATTTACAAATCATTACGCCGGTGGATACTAATTTTGCTTTGGTTATTCCGACTATTGGTTTAAACGCCAAAATCTTTGCCGAAGTTGATTTAGCTAACGAGGAAGAATATAACAAAATTTTAACTCAAGGAGTTGCCCATGCCTTGGGTTCGGCTTTACCAGGACAAAAAGGCACGATTTATCTTTTTGCCCATTCAGCTGATTTGTCTTTCAATTATTCAGAAATCAACGCCCTTTTTTATCTTTTAAATAAACTCAAAGTGGGGGACGAGGTTAATATTTTCTACAACGGCTGGCGTTATCTTTATCAAGTTACAGAGAAAAACGTTGTTAGCCCCACTTCTACTGGGTTTTTGAACAATACCGGTGAGGAACGATTAGTTTTGCAGACTTGCTGGCCGCCGGGAACGCGCTGGCAGCGACTGGTTTTATTGGCCAAACCTAAATACATATAATTTTATAAGAAAATATCATATAATTTGACAAGGGCGGTCTTTAATGATAAAATTCCTTTCAAATTCAAGAAAAAAATTTATAGAAATTATATTTAGAATTATAAATCCAAGATTATAAAACCAAGATGAATTATAAGAAAATTATTATTTTATCTTTACTTGTTTTACTGCCTTTGTTTATTGCCCTGCCGGTCCGGGCAGATTATCTTTATGGTGGGCCGACGGTAACCTCACAAATTATGGTTGATAAACTTGTTAAAAATCCTAGCACAGGCGTCTTTGTGGATAATTTGGGACTTTCGGATAGCAAATTTACTCCTGAAGAAGAAGTAGTTTTTAAGATCGTGGTGAAAAATCAGGGAAGTCAGGGAATATCAGGGTTAACTGTTAGGGATATTCTGCCCGCCTATCTTGATTTTGTCAGTGGGCCGGCAAATAGTCAGTGGAATAAAGATACCAAAGAGCTAACTTTTAATGTCGGCGACTTGCAAACTGGTGAGGCTAAAGAGTATGAGCTTAAGACCAAGGTTTTAACCAAGAAAGACTTACCGAGTGATAAAAGCATCATTTGTGTTACCAATTGGGTTGAGGGAAAAAATGATACACACAGCGAAAGTGATTCAACCGGACTGTGTATCAATAACGTGAGCATTTTACCGCCAACTGGACCAGATCCGTTAAACCTGAGCCTTGTTTTTGCCTTAGGTGCTAGCGGGCTTTGGTTGATTCGAAAAAATCCTTTAGTTTAAAAATAAAAAAAATTAGGCCCGCTATCGCCAACTGAGTAAGCATAGTGGGTTTTTTTGAAGAAAGAGAAGAAACGAGATGAAATTGGGAAATGTTGACGGGATTTGAAAATAGAGCAGAATTTTTTGACTGAATGAAGGTTTTGCTCTGGGTTTAAATCCCAGAAAAGGAGCCTCTCCTTAGCCAGCCAAGAGCGGCTGGGAAAATTGAGGATGTAAGTTTGAAGAGGCTTAAGGTTTTTACCGGAGCGTCAAGATCATTCCGCTCCCGGAGCGGAAAAATGAAGGAGAGGCGCACCTTAATAATTAGGCATACAGGTAATGGTTGAGAATTAGTCCTCTGGAAGTGAGAGAGTCCCAGCCCTTATTGGTGGGGTTCGCGGAGAACGGAATGAATGGTGAGTTGTGAGTGATGAGAAGTGAGTGATATGATGAATAAATGAAAATTTTCAAGTTGGATGATATTCAGATTTATCAAGAATCAATAGCGTTGGTAAAGGAAGTCTATCAATTGGCAAGAGAACTGTTATTAGAAAGAGATTTTTCTTTAGTTGACCAGATTAAAAGAGCGGCAATCTCGGTTTCGGCTAATATCGCCGAAGGCTATGACAGAAAAACCAGAAAAGGTTTTGCCAATTTTTTATCAATTGCCTTAGGATCAACTAATGAAGTATCGCATTGCTGGATATTATCCAAAAACTTTACCCAAGGATTAAGACAGATAATTTAAGAGAAAAATATAACATTTTGGGTAAAAGAATCTTCGCTTTCCGTCAATCTCTTAATTCTCACATCTCATAACCCACCACTCATCACCCATAACCCAATTCCGTTTTGTGCGAATCCCATCAAGGAGGGGGATTCTTTATTGGGCATCCCGGCCCGCTCCCGATAAAAGCATTGGGACGAAATCTTCATACAAACGTATGAGGAAAGGGAAAAAATTCACTTCGTTCAGGAGGACAGAAATGAGAGCGAAAGTTTTGATTCTCTTAGCCAGCATGTTACTGCTGGGGTTGACTCTCCTGGGTCAATCAGTCGTGAAGGCCGAGGAACCACTGCCAGCTTGCCAGCTAACTGATAAGGGTATTCAGTTAGAGGCAATTGCTAGAAACGATGGCAAGTGGATGATCAACCGCAACGTCAGCGCTTGTAACATGATATTTGAAGGACGGTTGGATCAGTCTCAGAACCATCACATCTTGGTGTTACGTGCACCTGAAGGTGTCAATCACCAGGCATTTGACGCCGATGGTAACTTCATCTTTTCGGAAGGCAGTCTCTGGGCCTATCCCTCCCACTGGAACATGCAGGATTTTAGCACGGCAAAACCACCCATCGCTGCCGAGTTTGTCAGTGCCAAAAGATTGAACATGCAGGCCAACGGCTATGACTGGCCGATCATTGTTCATCAAACCGACGGGAATACACTGGTGTTTCCACCCGGAGTGAAAGTTGAGGGCGTGACTTTGCCCAACAACTGCGATTTCAGTGGGCCACAACTTATACAGGTGGCTGGCGTCTATGATCCCCAGAAGGACTACTTTGTCGCCTCTATTGGGGCGCAAGGTTGTACGACCGTGGCTTTGCTGGACAACCAAGTAGTTCAATGGGAAGGAGCGAGGGACGGCGTCACCTATAGGAAAGTGAAGGCCTGGTTGATGCCGGCAGATTATTCCCAACAACAGACTGATGTCTTTAAAAACTCTTTAAGAGATCCATAAGGAGATAACTGTATGTCTAAAAAGAAGGGGGGCCGAGTTTAGGTTGGTCTAGCGGGTGATGACTTTTGTTGTCATCGTTTACACGTTTGCCAGCTTTTGGCCCCTCTTCCCTTTTCTTGTAACCGAAAACTTGGGCCGGAACCAAAAAAGGAAATCGCTCAATTTTGCGGTTGAAAGAAAGGGGGAGATTTCATGTCTGAACAAAATGCTATTATCACCGTGGTTGTTTCGGCAACCTTGCTAGCCATTGCTCTGATCTTGCAGTCAAGGTTGGAAAAGTGGCTGGAACTAAAAGAGAGACAGCTGAAAAATCAAGCGGTTTTTGAGTGCGGTCAGGTAGCTAAGGTTGAGTGGCAAGACAGAGTTACCGGTGCTCAAGTGAACGAGCCTTATAAAGAAGCTTATTTGAAATGTTTGCAAGATAAAGGTTATTAAAAAGCTTTAATTATTTTGAAAGACTAAAACCCGCCTAAGAAGGCGGGTTTGCGTTTAAAAAGATGAAACTATCTTTATTTGAGAAGTTTAACCGGCCGGAAACCTTACTGGTAATTTCTTCTTATCCGGAAAAAGGGATAAAATATTCCGGTCAGGTTTGCGCTGTCGGCGGCTTTGCCAAAAATACCCTCTTGAGCTTAAAAAAACTATTTAAAAAAGAGGGTAGTTCAAGAAAAATTGTAGTTTTGACCCTTGCGGTTAACGGGCCACAAATTTATCAGGAAAACGGTATTTTGGTGGTGCGCTGTCTGGAAAGGAATAAACCCTTGTCTTATTTAAAACTCTTGGCAAATTTAAGAAAACTGGGAAAGGCAAAAAAAATTTTGGTGGAGTTTGAGTTTGCTTCTTTTGGGGGAATAGTGATGAATTTAATTCTTTTGGGTGTTTTGGGCTGGTTGAGCTTGACAGGGAAGGAAATAACCTTAGTTTTGCATCAAGTAATTTTTAACCTCAAAGAAATTTGGGGACATTTAGGCTTAGGCAAAAGAAGCTTGAGAATTTACTGGCTGGAGAAATTTTTAAAAATTTATTATCAGTGTCTTTGCGGGACGGCAAGAAAAATTATCGTTTTGGAAGATGAATTTAAAAAACGACTTTCCGCCAGCGTTAATGAGAAAAAGATTATAATGATTCCTCATGGTGTCGATACCCAAATGAAAATAATTGATAAAAAAAGGGCAAGAAAATTATTGGGTTTTAGTCTGCATCAGAAAATAGCCTTATTTTTTGGTTATCTTTCTTGGTATAAAGGTCCTGATTGGTTAATTAACCACTGGCCCAGAAGTTCAAACTGGCGCTTGCTTATTGCCGGCGGGAGAAGCTTCAGTCAGCAGGACAAGCCCCACTATCAGACTTATTTGGCTAAACTTTTACAACAAGCAAAAACAAAGAGAATTGAAGTGACGGGCTTTCTATCCGAAGAAAAGATTCCTCTTTATTTGGCAGCTGCTGATTTGATGATTTTGCCTTATCGGACCCTGATGAGTTCTTCAGGACCTTTATCCTTAGCTTTGGCTTATGCCAAACCATTTATTCTTTCTCGACCTTTAAGCAAAGTTCTAAAAAGCGCGGATTATCAAGCGGCCATGGCGGCGACGGAGTTAAAGGAAGAAGAAATAGTTTTTAAATTAACGAAAAGTTCCTTAAGGGAGCATCTGAAAACCGCCAATTTTAAAAAGCTGAAAAGTTTCGCGCAATTAATGAGAAAAAAGCGCAGTTTTACTAGATTGAGCAGCAAATATTACGCCCAAATTTACCAAGATAAACAAGGTTATGGGCAAATTATCCAGCCGGTTTTTAACTGGTGGTCAGGCAATGTTAAGGCTTAATTTTTTCTTACTGATTTTACTGATTTTGGTCCTGGTCATCAGCGGTTTTAACTTTTACCCTGATTTTTGGCTTTCCGGCTGGGACAATCTCCATCCGGAATTTGATTTCGCTCTTAATCTAAAGCGGGCTTTGTTTAGCGGCTGGCAGGAATATCAGGGTCTAGGGCTGCCAGCGGGCCACGCTCATGCTACCGAACTGGTTAGGGGTGGTTTTTTGTGGCTGATGGCCCAGGTTCTACCGGCGACGACCTTAAGAAAAGTTTTTGTTTTTCTCATGCTCTTTTTGGGGTCGGCAGGCGTTTATTTTTTAAGCCGGTATCTTTTAGGCTTTAAAAACAAAAGTCAAAATCAGCGGGACTTCGCCGACCGCAGACAATTACTCAGTTTTTTGGGAGCGGTTTTTTATCTTTTAAACCCCGTCACCTTGCAAATTTTTTATGCGCCTTATGAGGCTTTTGTGGTTCATTATGCGGCTTTGCCATGGCTGCTTTGGATTTTTTTGAGATTTTTAAGCGAGCCGACGCCCAAAAATCTTTTTTGGCTAGGCTTGCTTAATTTTCTGGCGACGCCTCAAGCCTATGTGCCCACCATCTTTTTAGTCTATCTTTTTATTCTTATCCTTCTGGGTTTAAGCCGAAAGAGAGAAATGTTAAAACGGGTCGGTCTGGCCGTTGGCCTAGTCTTACTAGTTAACGCTTTTTGGCTTTTACCTTTCCTTTATTTTAACTTTACCAATCTTTCTGCCCAACTTGAAGCTTGGTCTAATTTACGTTACAGTCAAGATCTTTATGAAAAGAACTTGGTGGCTGGCGACTGGCGAAGGACTATTCTTTTGAGGGGTTACTGGTTTGACTATGTTTATCAAACAGATCAAGGCATAGCTTATCTTTTAGCCGACTGGAAAAAATACTTTGATCAACCTTTGATCACCGCCATCGGCTACGGATTTTTTGCCCTTGTGGTATTGGGGGTTTACTTCGCTTTAAATAAAAGAAGAAATTTAAAACTAGTCCTTCTTTTTCTTTTTTTCTTTGCTTTGCTGGCGATTGATGCTTATCCTTGGCGCTGGTTAAATCATTGGTTGAGACTTTCTGGTTTATTTAACCAAGTTTTTCGCAATCCTTTTACCAAATTTGCCAACACTTTAGTTTTGACCGAAGCCATTCTTTTTGTTTTTGGTTTGAGATTTTTAACTCGATTGATTAAACAAAAAATTATCGTCAACTTGATTTTTGTTTTGATTTTTCTCTTGCAGTTTATTTATCTTTTTCCTGTTTTTCAAGGAAAACTTTTTTATCAAGATTTACTGGTAAAGATTCCTGAGGCTTATTGGCAGTTATTTAGCTTTTTTCAACAAGAAGAAAACGGTCGGATTGCCAATTTCCCTCAGGTTTATCCTAATGGTTGGAGTTATTACCGCTGGGGTTACAATGGTTCCGGTTTCTTATGGTACGGCATTGAACCGCCGATTTTAGACCGGGCTTTTGATGTCTGGAGTGCCAAAAACGAGAATTACTATTGGGAAATGAGTCAAGCGGTTTATAGCGGCGACTTGGCAGGTTTGGAGGCAGTTTTGGAAAAGTACCAGATCAGCTGGCTGGTGATAGATGAAAATATCATCACAGGTGGGTCACAAAAAAGCCTCTATGCCGATAAGCTGGCAGAGATGTTAGAGGCGAGTCAAAAGATAAAGAAGGTAAAGGAAATAAAAGGGAAGGGAGAAGCAAGACCAATAACTATTTATAAGGTAGAGTTGGCGGCGCCGCTAAAAGATTTTGTTTTTTTGGCAGAGAAGCTCGTACGTGTCGGTCCGCAATATCGGTGGAACGACGATGATCAGGCTTTTCAGGAGTTTGGTCCTTATCTTTCTCCTTTAGAGGAGCCGCTAGAGGTTACCTCCGAAGCAACATTACCTCAGGTTTACTATCCTTTCCGTTCTTTGTTTACCGGCAGAAAGCAGGAGGAATTAGAGTTTAAAGTGGAAGATAAAGGCAATGAATGGGTGATAAGCGCGGCGGTGCCCAATCTTGGCGGTCAGCTGGTGCTACCGGTTTTAAACGAGACAGAGGCGGTTTTTTGGACCAAAGAGCTTACGGAAGAAAAATTGGCGCCGCCTGAAATTTGGTGGTATCACTCCACCTCCGAGGAGCCGCTGCGCGTCACCTCGGAGGTGTCTTTACCGCAAGGGGCTGAACTGGAAGTTAAGTGGCCTAAAAGGCAGGGTTATTATACTTATGATTCAGTTGAGGACGAGAATTTTTTCAACCAGCCGCCGGGAAGTTGCGATCCTTTTAATGACGGTTGGAAAAGAAGAGAAAAAATCACCGATGAAGACCAAAAAGTCTGGCTAAGGCTTGAGTCGCGAGCTTCAAGCAACTGTTTGGGAATAGAGTTACCTCATTTGTCTCAGAAAATCGGCTATCTAGTGAAAGTGGAAAGCCGGCATCTTCAGGGTAAGCCGCTGCTTTTTTATGTGATCAACAAGACAAGCCAAAAAAGGGTGATTGAAACCTATTTACCAAAGACAAAGGTTGATAGCGAAAAAGGTTTTACCGAAAATTATTTTATTGTGCCGCCAATGGAAGAATATGGCCAGGGTTATAGTTTACACTTTGATAACATTTCTGTGGGTAAAGTGAAAACGGTAAACGAACTGGGAAGACTTCAAGTTTACCCCATTCCTTACCGGTTTTTGAAAGCAATCAAACTGATTTCAGCTGACTCTTTTACCGGAGTGTCAAGATCATTCCGCTCCCGGAGCGGAAAAATGAGAGTGGGGGTTGAGCATCAAAATCCGGCCTGGTATGAAGTGAGAATAGAAGGTGGCGAGTTTGAACAAGAAGAAGAAAATATGATTATTCTAAGCCAGGCCTATCATCCGGGCTGGATTGCTTGGGAGGGAAAGCCGTTTATCGGCAGGTGGCTAAAACATGTTTTGGTGAACAACTGGGAAAATGGCTTTCAACTGCCAACGCCCGAGAGCCCTGAGCAGACAGAGAAACAGACGGTTTATATCTTTTTCTGGCCACAGCTCTTAGAGGATTTTGGTTTGGGTTTATTGGCGCTCTCAGGATTTTTTGCCATTTGGAGATTTTTCCACAAAAGAAATTTTCATTGTTTATAAATGATGATTAACAGAGTAAAACAAAACCTTATTATATTATATGATAACGAAAAAAATACGTATAAAAATATTATAGGATCTTGACAAAGAGATTTTAAGAGCAGTAAAATAAAAGTTGGTTTAAAATAAGAAGAAATGGGGAGGTTAAACCTATTTTGTTTGGCAGAGTCATCAGGACAAGCAAGCTTTTGCGGACTAAAAAGAGCATTACTATCGCTCCCTCTACGGCAAGCAGACGGACGAGTAGCAATGCTCTTGTATAAGATTTGCGATTTAGAGGACAGGTAAATTAAACCGCAAATCTTAAACTTAAGCTAAACATAAATTTAAAAAGTTGTCAAGAAGGTAAAGTCAGCTTTGAAATAGAGGGTGGTATGTAGGGCAGGCTTACCACCCTCTATTTCAGACTTGAATTTGCCGCGGGGTTAAACTTGTTAATTAAAAATTTGAAGGTTGACATAAAGCGGGGAATAAAATAGAATTAGAATTAAATTTTTAAAAGAGACTTCGCGGGAAGTATTTTGCCTCGAGAAAATTTGTCAATGATCTCAATCATGTTTAATAAATTCAAAAAATGAGAAGTGGGAGATGAGAGTTTTTGAAGGGTGATTTTGAGTAACAGTAAAAATTAAATTTCAACTACCACCTTTCACACTTCTCATTTTCCAAAATCATGATTTCCAAACTAGCTTCCAAAAAAAAAGCTGTCTCAAAACTTGGGACAAAGAGAGTGGTAAAGGTGATCGAAGAGCAGCCGCCCTTGTCGGTAGATGATTTAGTCGGTGGTGAGCAAAGTTTTCCCGAGAAATTTTCAGAGCCTGCGGCGGCGACAAAAGAAAAAACCACTGGTTCTTCCTTAAGCCAAGCAAATCTTGATTACACTGAAGCGCTGTTGCCTAACGAACAGGAGCGTTCCTTTTATAGGCCAATGAAGCGGAGTCGCTTTGACGGCTTGGTGGACAACCGGATTATTCCCGATGCCAATGTGCCTACTCAATATGCTGAAGGTATTTTGGATACGGAAATTCAAAACGGCCATGGCTTATTGCGGCCAAATTTTGTTCCTTCGGATAAGGATATTTATATTTCCACCTCTCAGATTCGCCGTTTCTCTTTAAGGCCCGGCGACTTGGTGGGAGGTCCTTGCCGTAAACCTAAAGATAATGAGCGTTATTGGGGGCTTTTAAAGGTTGAAAAGGTTAATGGTGTGGAGATTGATAAACTCAAGGAGCGTTTAGTTTTTGAAAAACTAACACCTCTTTACCCCAACGAACAGCTAAAGCTGGAAACCGGGCCTGAGCCTCTTTCAACCAGAATTATTGATTTGGTGGCGCCTATTGGTAAAGGGCAAAGAGGCTTAATTGTTTCTCCGCCAAAGGCAGGCAAGACGACAATTTTAAAACAAATTGCTCACGGAATTACCACCAATTACAAAGAGATTATTCTCATGGCGGTTTTGGTGGGCGAACGGCCTGAGGAAGTCACGGATATTTCCCGATCAGTTAAGGGTACGGTGATTGCTTCAAATTTTGATGAACCACCACAGACACAGACCCATATTGCCGAGATTGCCTTGGAGCGAGCCAAAAGATTGGTAGAAGAGGGAAAGGATGTGGTTTTATTATTAGATTCGATTACCCGTTTAGCCCGAGCCTATAATTTATCTATTCCTACTTCAGGACGGACGCTTTCGGGCGGATTTGATCCGGCAGCTTTATACCCACCTAAGCGGTTTTTCGGTGCCGCCCGCAACATTGAAAACGGGGGTTCTTTAACCATTATTGCCACGGCTTTAATTGATACCGGTTCGCGGATGGATGATCTTATTTACGAGGAATTTAAAGGCACAGGCAACATGGAGTTGCACCTTTCGCGGATGCTGGAACAACGAAGAGTTTTTCCTTCGATTGATTTGCAAAAGTCAGGGACGCGTCAGGAGCAATTACTTTTACCTAAAGAGATTTATCAGAAGGTAATCACCATGCGCCGGATGCTTGAAGTTCTCAATCCAGATGAACGGACAGAAATTATTTTGGAGAGACTAAGAAAAACAAAAAACAATAAAGAATTTCTGGCAAATTTAAATCAGGGATAAATTATCTCAAATGTCAAAGGTCAAAACTCAAAAAACGCCTTTAAGGTTATGCCTTTGACGTTTGAGTTTTGCCTTGAAATTTTATAAAAACAACTTTTTTCTCAAAGACTTAAAGGATTTTTTTTCTTTTCTTATCCTCTATTTTCATTCGCGGACTTATTTTTTCTTCCGTTATTTTGAGAAATTTAAAGATTTCTTGGTGACTGGTTTGCGTTTCCGACGGGGAGCCTACGTTAAGCCATTTCTGCACACTTTTTTATCAATTCTTTTTATTTTAGGTTTTGCCCTAGCGCCGTTGTTTCAGGAAAATTTGCCTAAAGAGGGACCGGCTCGAGGTGGTGCCGTTTTAGGACAGACGAGCAGTGCTTTGACGACACAAGTTTCGGTTAAACCCCGTGACTCGCTCGTCACCTATATTGTTAGTCCTGGTGATACCTTATCCAGCATTGCCAAAAAATTTGACGTTTCCCTGGATACGATTCGCTGGCAGAACAATTTAAAAACGGTTGATGAAATTAAACCGGGTCAGGAGCTGCAGATTCCGCCGGTGACCGGCATCGTCCACAAGGTTAAAAGGGGAGAGACGGTTTATTCCATCGCCGAAAAGTATAAGGTTGACCCTCAAGGTATTGTCAACTGGCCTTTTAATACTTTTACCAATGATGAGACTTTTGCCTTGGCAGTGGGCCAGCAGCTGATTGTTCCCGACGGGGTGATGCCTGAGGAAAAACCGTGGGAGCAGCCGGTTTTCGTGGCTCGCAAGACGCCTTCTGCCGGTGCGGTTTCTGCCAGCGGTGCTTTTGTTTGGCCCACCAGCGGCACCATTACTCAATTTTTCCGTTGGTATCACCCGGCGATCGATATTGCCAATCGTGATGCCCCGGATATTTTGGCAGCCGATGCCGGCCGGGTGATAGTTGCTGGCTGGCCTGATAACGTTGGTTACGGTAATCGGGTGATGATTGATCACGGAAATGGCTTTGTCACGCTTTATGCCCATCTCAGCCGTATTTATGTAAGTGTTGGTCAGACGGTGAAAAAGGGAGACCAGCTGGGTAAAATGGGTACCACTGGCCGCTCTACCGGTATCCACCTACATTTTGAAATCCATAAAAATGGCATTGCCCAAGACCCCTTAAGTTTTCTTAAATAAACAAAAAACTTTTGTTTCAGTCAAAATTTTACGTTCAAGGCTCAAGACATGATGTGATAAATTTTATTCTAAAGAGTTTCTGAGGGAATTTAGTGATTAAAGCTTGAGTAAATTAGTTGCTGTGCTGCAAAATTATGAGACTAAAATAATTACGATACTTTTAGGACTTAAATGAAGTCACATACGGGTGGAATAAAACCTTTCCCCTTAACACCTTGGAGGTGATATGATCTTAACACCTTTGGTAGAAAAAAAGATTTTAAGAGGTAAAGGTAGTTGCTGCTAACAGCGTTGGTTTTCGCAGCCTACTACATAAACGAATAGCACGTGCAATTGATTTATGTAATACCGGTGTTGCCTCAAGAGGCAACACCCGGTGTTGATTTTCGCGGTCGTTATCTGCTGGAATTTAGGCAGAAATTTTATTATGATAATAACGTTGGGCCTGTGGTTCAACGGCAGAATGTACCCTTCGCATGGGTAAGATGGCGGTTCAATTCCGCCCAGGTCCACCACAACAAAGGTAAAAACAGAAATGCAAAAAATGAGGGTGGCGAAATGGACAATTCAGAGCTTAAAAATTTTCTTCTAATTTTTCTTTCTCTCCTTTTTTGGTTACAAGTAACGGCAGTGATTATTTTGGGAGCCAGGTGGTTGTTGGCTCAGCCACCCTCCCAGATGCCACCAGAGGAGAAAACACCGGCGATGATAAGAGGAAAAATTTAATTTTCAATGAATTTTCTTGACTGAACTTTAATAATCATGAAAATTGAGAAATAAAAATTGAAAATGATGACTCAAATAAATGGAAGTTAATTTAGAAAATCGAGCCATAGTTTTACTTTTAATTCTTAACCTCCTTTTAAGCGGAGCTATTTGGTTTTTGCTTCAGCCCCGCTACCCGCCGCTGCCACAGGTTTTTCTTCAGCTGCCTTATCAGCCGGCCAACATTACGGTGGATGCGGCCAGCGATCTGGGTTCTCTTAAACCCGTTTGGTTGGCTTTTAGTCAGGGAGGGGAGGAAATGGATGGAATGCTTGAGCCGACGGTCTCAAAGATGAAAGCCTTGCAGCCAAAATATATTAGAATTGATCATATTTTTGACGATGATTATTATGGTGTAGTTTCAGAAGGGTTAGCAAATTTAGACTGGCGCAAACTTGATTTGGAAGTGGAGGCAATTCTTGCTACCGGCGCCAAACCCTTTTTTTCACTGGGTTATATGCCCAAGGCGCTAGCTTCGGGAAAGACCGAAGCCCCACGCAACTGGGGAGAATGGAGTGAATTGGTAAGAGCGACGGTGGAGCATTATTCTGGTAAAAATGCCAAGAATTTAAGCGGCGTTTATTATGAGGTTTGGAACGAGCCGGATTTAAAGTTTTTTGGCGGTTGGTCAAGATCAGGCGAGAAAAATTATCTTGCTTTATATGAAGCCAGCGTCCGGGGAGCGATGGCGGCCCGGTCGGTGAATCCTTTTTATATTGGCGGGCCGGCGACCACGAGTATGTATCCTGGCTGGTTGAAAGACCTTTATCATTTTTGTAGCGCCAAACAACTGCGTTTGGATTTTTTATCTTGGCACCGTTATACACTTAACCCTTATCAGTATGCTGCGGACGTTATGAGTCTTTATAATGAATTTGCCGGCAGGCCGTTGCCCAAATTGGTTATCTCCGAGTGGGGGCCGACGCCGGAAAAGAGTATTATTTATAACAGCGAACTGGCGGCGGCTCATACTTTTGCCACCGTAAGGGAGTTAATTGAACAGGTTGATCTTGTTTTGGCTTTTGAAATCAAAGATGGTCCCAATCAGGGAAAAAGCGGCTGGGGAATTTTGACCCATGAACAGGCAGGTTTAATCGCCAAGCCTCGTTATTGGGCTTTTTCGTGGCTGGCTAAAGTTAAAGGCCAGCGCTTAAGTTTAACTGGGGAAGGCAGTCAAGTGCGGGCCTGGGCTACTAAGGAAAACGAAGGTAAAATAAATCTTTGGTTGGTTAATTTTGGTGAAGGGGCTGTTTTGGAAGGGGTGCCAGTGACGATTCAGAATTTAGCTAACGGCCAATGGCGTCTTACCAAAGAAATTTTATTTGGAACGAAGAGTCAACTGGAAGTGCTCATTACCAACGGCGTTTTTAGGACAAACTTTGAGCTGGCACCCAATCAAGTAGGCAGGTTAATTTTAGAAAGAAAATAAGTTGGTAAAAATTAAGGAGGGTTTTGATGCGTCAAGACCAAGTGATCGTTTGTCAGCAATGTGGCCAAAATTTTGTTTGGACAGAAGAGGAGCAGGATTTTTATCGCCAGAAAGGTTTGGCTAAACCAAATCGTTGTCCTATTTGCCGGGCAAGTTATAAAGCCGCGGCTAAGGATAAGTTTAGAGGAAAAATTTCCTAAAAGTCTTGGTGTTTAAGAAAGAGAAAGGTTAGCGCTAAGGAGCGCTTGACAAAGAAAGAATAAGGTTTTTAGAATAAATTAAGATGATTCAAGATAATCAAGGTGATAAAAGGAAAAAAGCGAGCTTGGGTGGCGGCAAAGATGAATTTTTAAGCAAGTTGCCGGTTTTTTTGGGAACGCTGGTGGGTGGTTTGACTTTACTTTTGATACTTTTTTCTTTTGGTAGCGGTTTACTTGGTAATCTTGGTCAACCGGCGGAATTTTACTTTTCCCAACCTTCAAGGGCTGGCGGAGGCGGTTGTCAAACAGGAATTAAAAGTTTTAAACCAGAACTTAAATGTGGTGGTGATTGTTTTTATCGCGTGAGGTATATTTGCGCTGATAATTTTTCGAGTTTTTTGGAAGAGACGAGGACGTGCCGGAATAAGCGCTACTGGTATGACAAAGTTAAAAAAATTTGTGACCAGCATCCGCTTTGTCCGCCTTCGCCGGAGGTGCCATCACCCGATAGACCTCTGCCTTCAATTAGCCCTTCGCCTTTAGAGTCAGCCACGCCGTTGCCTCTGCCGTCTTTAAGTTGTACCCAAGAAGGCGAAATCTTGCCGGTTTATCCGGGTTATTATTGCTGTCCGGGCTTAACTGCCATTTCCCCAAATCAACCGGATGTTAACGGTAATTGCGGCCAGACGCTTCTGGGTGCTTCCATTTGTACCAAGTGTGGAGACGGCAAATGCGGCAGGGGAGAAAATATCTGCAACTGCCCGGTTGATTGCCTCAGTTCACTTTCCCCTAATTTTTAAAAGACTCTTAAATTTAACTCGGCCTCTTATGCTTATGGTGTGGGTGAAGGTGCAGGGCTTGGACTGGGTGAGGCCGTCGGGGAAGCTGTAGGTTCGGGTGAAACTTCCGGAGCGGCCTCTTTGGGTAAATTGATTGGGCCAGCTGGCGGCGTTGAAGGCAAAGGCGCCGGTTTTTGCAATTGCGCTTCGCGCGCTTGAGCCGCACCGGTAGCAGTTTTCAGCTGCGGCGGCAGGGCTTCTTTGAATTGCTCCAGTTCTTGTGTTGCTTTCCGGAAGTCTTCAGTCTCCGGCGACACCAGAGCCAAAACCCGCTGCATGGCTAAATAAGCTTGGGCAGGGTTGTTATTTTTGAAATAAGCCCAGGCGAGATTGTAATAGGCGTTGGCGAGATCCGGTTTTAATTCCACCGCCACCTTGAATTGATCCAAGGCCTCTTCGTAGCGGTTTAAAGTATAAAGGATGCCGCCCAGCGCCAGTCTTGTTTGGGGGTTGACCGGATCAAGCCGTAAGGCCTGAACATAAGCGGCAATTGCCCAATCTTGAGCGCCATTAGCAAAGTTAATAAGCTGGCGGTAGAGCTCGGCCAGATTTTCCCAATAAAAAGGATTATTAGGATTAAGAGCGGTGACCGCCTTGGCTTCGTTGACGGCTTGAGAGACCAGTTGAACCACCTGCTGTCTTTCGGTATCGTTGAGGTCTTGACGCATCGCCAAGGAATTAGCCAAGGCAAAGTTGACTTTAGAAAAAGAAAGCCGGTATTTTTCCTGAAAAGGGTTGAGTTTGATGGCCTCAACGTGCTTATTATAGGCTTCTTGAGCCTGATTGGCACTGGTGGCGGTTAAAGCCTTTTTAAAAACAGCCTCAGCCCACCATCCCCGTCCGGCAAGATAAACAAAAATCGTCACCAACATTAACCCAAAACCGGAAAGGATTTTGCTTAATTGAGTAGGAGAAATGACGGTAAGGTGAGCCTTTTGTTTGGCTCCCATCGCCATCATCAGATAGAACAAAAACCAGCTTAAAAAACTTGCCGGCGCGGCCAAAAGCGAAAGGCCAAAAACCAAAAACATCATTTTTAAAGCCAAGCCCAACCCCTCAGCCGGCCGATTTTCCGAGAGATTTTTAATAATTTTAAAGAAAAGCAAAAAGAGGATTGCCAGACCTAAAATGCCCACCGTGGTTAGCAACGTAAAATATTCATTGCTTGACTGAAGAAAACGCGTCTGCCAAAAGGAATAATTATTATAAGTGGCTGGACGGAACTGGGCAAAAGCGTTTAAGAAATTTTCCGGACCGACACCCAGCAAAGCGGTTTTCGCCGTTTTAAAAATATCAACACTAATCCACCAGCCAATTTTGAGAGGCAGTAAAGTTAAGGTGGCCGGCTGGCCGGGGAGCATCAAGGAAACAGCCATGACGCTGGCGAGTAAAATCAGAGCGGCAATCAGGAAGTAGACCACCTTATTGAGAAAGGCTTTGGTTTTTAAAGCAAAGATGATGACTGCCGGCAAAAGGATGAGTTCAAAAGAGAGAAAGGAAAGAATTGTCCCGGCGGGCGTAAAGGCTTTGTTGGCAAAGATTGGCCAGTTTAAGAATTTTGCCGGCAAACCCAAATAAACAAAAACCATCAACCAAGCCAAAAGAAAAGCGCTAGCAATTAAGGCTTGGAGCCAAAGCCGCCAATTTTTGGTGGGCGTCTCCAGAAGGGCAAAATAAAAAATCGTCAAACACAGGATAGAGCCGGTTTTACCTAAAAAGGGCAAGACACGATTGGTTGAAGCCAAAAGAGAACTGGCGATAAAAACCAGCAGAAAGAAAAATACCAACAAGTCCAGCTGACTACTGAACCATTTTACCGGTTGATTAAAAAGCAACCGGATCATCAGGGAAACAAGCAATAAAAGCGAACCGCCTAAAACCAGATACATTTTGTTGAATTCAAAAAATTCAGGCGTAAAGGGTAAAAAGAAAAGCGGCGTTAAAAAAATTAAAAAAGCCATCAGCCAAGTGGTGAGCCTGTCGAGCTGGGCCTTGGTTTCATTTTTAAAGGTTAGATAGTTAGGAACTTCCATAAGCCTCCTTAAAACATAATTATAATTTATAGATTATTTGCCAATTGTCAACAAGGTTTTAATTGATAAGCCACCAGTTGAATTTTACTGGCTTATCAAGTAACGCCGAGAGACCGACTTTGAAAAAACCAGTCCCTTTGGCTTTAAGGTAAAGCACCTGATTTTGGGTATCGGTGGCAGGAGTGAGGTAAATGAGGCTTTTACTGTGGGCTTCGGGAGTGTAAATAGTATATTCCAAATTAAAGGGAGGGATAAGGGCTTCACCGGCAGTGGCGTTGGTGGTTAACTCGGGCATGAGTTGATTGAAACCTGAAGGTGAGGCTTCTTCTGCCGAGGCGATGATAATCTTGTGAAAAGTGGCCGAGCCGGAGGCATCAATCGCGGCGGCAAGGGCAGAAGAAGAACTTTCAGGGTTATTTAAGTCGGAGATGATTGCCAAACGCTTAGCTGTGAGGGTGGCGGCCACCGTGGCCTCACCGCTTACTTCGAGATTTTGGCTGGTGGTTTTACCGGCAATATAAACATCACCTTTAATGCGGACTTCGCCGCGCTCATCAATCACGAATTTTCCAGCCAAAAGATCAATTTTGCCTAAACCAGTGGGTTGGAGATAGAGAGTGGGGTTGCAGTTGCTGGTGAGGATTTCTCCTTCGGCAGCGCTACTACTTTGCTCGTCGCAGCCGACGGCGCTGATGCCGTTTTGGGAAATCATAATGCTGTTATCTACCAAAATTTGTGAGTTGACGCTAAGCTGGTTGATGGAAGCCTGACCTAAAACTGCCAAAAAACCAGTGGCGGTGATGATTTCGGCATCTAAAGAGGTGAGGTTAAGGCTACCGCTAGGTGGGTTGGTATCCCAAGTGTCGACTTGAGCCAGGAGGGCTGAAGCCGAGGCGGCAAGATCGTCGTCCAGGCCATTCACCTCCGAGGAGCTGCTTCGCGTCACCTCGGAGGTGGCCGATAAGGACTCCTTTGAGGTGAAATTGGTGAATGGGGCTATCAGGTCATTGAGGGTGGTGGCGGCGATGGTGGCGATTTGGGCGGATAAACCTTCGATTTGTTCGGCAAAGAGACGGCGGAAGTGGCCGGATTCGGCGGTAAGTTTACTGGCAGCCAGCTGGCCGGTGACAGAAGCGGAGCCATCGACCTCCAAAACCAGTTTTGAGGTATCGCCTTTGGCTTCGCCGGGCGCTTCCAGTTCGCCGCCGACTGTCAGTTTATTAAATAGTCCATTTTTGGCGGAAATTTCCAAGGCGGTGAGTTCACCGCTCAGGGAAGCTTCTTTGGCGGAGAGCTTACCTAAGATACTTAAATCGCCTGAATTGCTTAAGCTGGCCACTGTTTTGGCTTCCTGATTTTGGAAGAGAAGTTCTTCATCAGCAAGCGGCTTGATAACTTTGGTTTGGGTGATGTTGGCCGCCAGATTTTCTGTTTCTACTAAAGGACTGACGATTTTTCCCTGAGTGCTTAAATTACCCAAAAGATTTAAGTCACCTAAATTACTTAAAAATTCTTTAATGATTTGGCTAGCCGTAGCCTTTGGCAGAAGATCAGGGTAAGTGATAGAGGGTTCTTTGGCTTCTGCCAAAGCCTCATACCAGCCTACATTGGCAAAAACCAGCAGTTTGCCGACATAAGTGCCATCAGGTAGTTTAAAGCAGGCATGGTTGTCATCAGGCCAGTTGATGGTTTCCGGTGAGATCGCCGGCAAACAATTTTGCTCGTTCCAGTCTTTGGTTGATTCCAAAGCCTTGCCGACA
>CAYNMC010000032.1:0-50153 GCA_964398365.1 uncultured Pseudomonadales bacterium
ATCAGATAATTCTGGAGAGATTAATTTCATAAGGGTATTGTAGTTTCTCCAACTTAATTTAGGAAGAATATATCTTCTTCTGTCTGTTTCGTGACTCATTTCAGGAATATGATTATTCCGAAATGTATCGCGTCCTAAACATAAACCAAGTCTTAATACGATTTGGATTTATCAAATAAAGCCAAGAGTATATTTCTTGCACATTGAAAACTTGCGGATTGATAACCTTCTTTCTGATAAGGGAGACCACAAGCATGGTTTTAACTGTTTGTGAAGCTATACCTGTGGTTTCCCAAGTTAAAAAAAGAAAGGAGGTGCTTCTATTTTAACAGAGAGATAGAGGAGTAGCAGATAGGTTTAAGAAACTTACACAATAGAGGAGGAAAGAAAATGTTGCTAATAGGTTTTTTCATTGCTTTGTTAACGTTAGACCTAGATAAAGTTGTTTTGTTTCAGAAAGGAGTGCTAAACGCAAGTATTCTGGTTTTTTGTATTTTGTTTGTGGTTTTCCTGCGGATTTTCCGACGCTACGCGAGAGGCTTTGGCGGGAGAAAAACTGCATGGTTACTCAGAGTAGGCCTTTACGGATTCCCTATTACCGGTTTCTGGTTAATCTGGGAGTCAATTTGGCAACTACTTATGGAGGAACTAAAGAAGGGGGTTGTTATTACTGTTACTGATCTAACCCGCTTCCTTGTAGTGTCTGGGTTGATGTCGGGGATTAGCACGGGATGGCCTATGGTGCTGCTCCTTTTAGTACTTCGTCCGAGAGTCTCAGGACTATGAAGCAAGATTATTAACGAAAGACCATCATAGCTATCCCAGAAATGGCGTAAATCTCTGGTTTGTGGTGTCTGTCCGCGAGTGATAAAAAGTCGCAAGAAAATGTGCCTGGAAGGTAGGTTGAGATAGAAGATAAAGTGGCTGCAAATAGCAGACTCTCAAGTGGTTTACAGCCACACTAACTTTTATCAACACGATATCTTTCAAGCGCTTTTCTTTTCTGGAAGGCTTTATAGAATAATGTTCACTAGAGGAATCATAAATAAACAACTCTGATATGGCAACAGAAATAGTATGATTTATCAATCATGAATTTATCTGAAAATCGTCACTATTAAGAATCTAAAAATTTAAAAAAGTAATATCTCCAAGTTGGAAAAACTGTTCTAGAATTTTGTATCTCTGATGCGCGATGGGCTGCCTCCATGATATTCCTGACGAAAATGACATTTGGCGGTAATGATATTCCGTTTCTTTGCATTAAACTTTCAACGTCCGGCACGCCGTATTTTCTCGTCAAAAAACTGTCACCGCAGACAGTTCTCTACCCAAAACATGAGGTACGCTGTTCACCGTGGCTAAGCACAGCGCTTTGGCAGTGTATAATAAAAAATAAGGAGGTGAAAAAAATGAGAGGGTTTTTTGAGTTTATAAGAGAACAGGGCATTGTTGGTCTGGCTCTCGGGTTTATTCTTGGTGGTGCGGTTTCTAAACTGGTAACTTCTTTAGTTAATGATATTGTTAATCCTTTACTGGGAATATTTTTGGGTATGGCGGGTAATTTGACCTCTCTTGTTATTAAAATTGGTCCAGTTAAAATCATGCTTGGCAGTTTTATCGCCAACTTAATTGATTTTTTGGTTATTGCCTTTGTGGTTTATTTTGTATTTAAGGTTTTGGGAATTGAAAAATTAGACAAGAAAAAAAATAAATAAAACTTAATTTATTGAACTTTAAAATCTTTCTCTCTTTTTTTGCAGTGGCGAATGAGAGTGTTTGGTGAGCGAAGAGAAAAGTCTTGAGAAACTACAATTTAGTATAATGAGTAAGGAGATATGCTTAAGAAAATTCATTGGCGATATAAAAATCTAATAATAGTCGTTTTCAGTTTTGGTTTTGCCATTCTCCTTTCTCGAATTGAAGCTTTTCATAATTTTTTGCTTCATCTTGGTGGTTTTGGTTATTTGGGTGCCTTTTTTGCCGGCATGCTTTTTGTTTCCACTTTCACGGTGGCGACGAGTGCCCTAATTTTGCTGACGCTTGCCGAAACTTTATCGCCCTTAGAAATAGGTTTAATTGCCGGATTGGGAGCAGTTGTGGGTGATATGACAATTTTTCATTTAATAAAAGATAACTTATCAGAAGAAATTAAAGAGATTTACACTCGTCTTGACAGGAAAAAACATCTTCAAAAATTATTCAGCTCTAAATATTTTAGCTGGACTTTGCCAATTATTGGTGCCTTTATTATTGCTTTGCCTTTACCCGATGAGCTAGGTATCAGTTTACTTGGTTTATCAAGACTGAAAACGTTAAAGTTTATTTTTTTGTCTTATTGTTTAAATTCTTTGGGTATTTTTTTGGTAGTCTCGACATCTTTCTTTATTAAGCCATAAAGAAATTTTATGTTTCCTGTTGATCAAGGTTTATCAAATGATGAGGTTGGAAAAAGACGCAAGCAGTATGGCTTAAATGTTTTGCCGGAGAAACCACCGCCAAGTGCTTTCTTTCTTATTATCCAGCAATTAAAAAATCCCCTAATCTATGTTTTGCTTTTGGCTGCTTTCGTGACTTTTATTATTGGTCATTATCCTGACACTATAATTATTTTTTTAGCAGTATTTATTAATACTTTATTAGGTTTTATTCAAGAAAGTAGAGCTTCTCAGGCCTTGTATGCCCTTAAACGCTATCTTACCCAGAAGGCCATAGTGATTCGCGAAGGAAAGAGACTGAGTATCGAGATTTCCCAGGTTGTTCCGGGTGATATTATTGTTCTCAATCAAGGTGTAAAAGTCCCCGCTGACGGTAAGCTTATTTTTAGCAATCGCCTTTATCTTGATGAAGCAATACTTACCGGCGAAAGTTTACCCGTAAGTAAAAATAAAGAAGAAAGGGTATTTATGGGTACGACCGTCGTTTCAGGTCAAGGAATAATGATAGCAGAGTACACCGGTAAAACAACCAAGATAGGAGCCATTGCCGGTAGAATTCAGGAAGTTGAAGAAGATACACCTTTACAAAGACAACTGAAAAATTTTAGTAAGCAATTGGTGGTGATTGTGAGTGTGCTTACTAGTGTCGTATTTTTTCTTGGTATTTTATACCAATTTAGTTTGCGAGAGATATTTATTACTTCTGTGGCTTTGGCTGTTTCCAGTATTCCTGAAGGTCTTTTAGTTTCACTTACCGTGGTATTAGCTATCGGCATGCAAAAAATCTTGAAACACCGCGGTTTGGTAAGAAGGTTATCAGCCGCCGAGACCCTCGGCGGGGTGACGGTAATTTGTGTTGATAAAACCGGAACGTTAACTGAAGGAAAAATGACCGTGGTTGACCATTTTGGTGATGAAAGAAAACTGGCAGAACAAGTACTTTTGGCCAATGATTTAGATGATCCCATTGTGATTGCCGCTTTTGAATGGGGGCGAACGATTATTAAAAATTTTGTTGCCGAACACCAAAGATTGGATAGTTTACCTTTTTCCCCTAAAGAAAAATTCTTTGCGAGTCTTAATAAGTGGTCTAACCGCAATAATATGCTTTTTGTTAACGGCGCACCTGAACTTTTGCTGCGTTGGGCAAACTTAAAGGCGGAAGAAAAAAGGGAAGTCATTTTAACAATTGAAAATTTAAGCAAACAAGGTAAAAGAATTATCGGTTTTGCTAGGAAAGAAGTGCCTTTGACTAAAAAAAGGTTGGTGGTTGCCGATGTTAAAAAGGGTTTAAATTGGGTTGGGATGATGGCTTTTTCAGATCCAGTCAGAATAGGAGTGAAAGAAGCCTTTGAAAAAGCAACCGCCGCCGGTATCAAAATCACCGTTATTACCGGCGACTATCCACGCACTTCTGAATTTGTTTTGAAAGAATTGGGTATTACCGTTGGAAAGAAAGAAATAATAACCGGAGAGGAATTGGCAAAGCTGACTACCGAGCAATTAGCCGCTAAGGTTAAGTCAATAAAATTATTTGCGAGGACGACACCAGATCAAAAATTGAAAATTGTTGAGGCAATGAAGAAAAATGGTGAAGTGGTGGCAATGATGGGTGATGGTATCAATGACGCTCCAGCCCTCCATCAGGCTGATATCGGAATTGTGGTGGCCGAGGCAACCGATGTCGCTAAAGAATCAGCAGATTTAGTGCTTCTTGATTCTAATTTTTCAACCATCGTTAGGGCAATAGAAGAAGGCAGAGCGATATTTGAAAACATCAGAAAAATAATTTTGTATCTTCTCAGTGATGCCTTTGCGGAAATTATCGTTGTTATTGGAGGTATTACCTTGGGTTTACCTTTACCGATCACTGCCGTACAAATATTATGGATAAATTTAATTTCCGATGGTTTTCCCAATTTGAGTTTAACGATTGATCCTAAAAGGGCCGATTTGATGAAGGAAAAACCGCGGTCACCGACTGAACGCTTAGTTAATAAATGGATGATTACTTTAATCGGCCTAGTGAGCTTTGTTGCTGGTTTGCTGACGCTGCTATCTTTTATTTTTGTTTATAAAATTACCGGTGATTTAATTACTGCCCGTTCGATGGCCTTTCTTACCTTAGGTTTAAACTCTCTGGCTTATGTTTTTTCGGTAAGAGCGCTAATGGTCCCTTTTTGGAAAAATCATTTATTTGAGAATAGCTGGTTAATTTTGGCAGTAATTGCTGGCTTTATTTTGCAAGTTTTACCATTTTCCAACTCATTTTTAAGACAATTTTTTGCTTTAAATAAACTGAGTTTACTTTATTGGTTTATTGCCATCGTTTTTTCCCTGGTGATGTTTTTTGTTGTTGAGGCCTTTAAATTAAGCTACCGCTTGAAAATAGTGAAAAAATGGTTGCGATAGTTTTATCAGCGGTATTGGTTTATTTTTTATTTCTTTCTTAATTCACTTTTTAAATTGGTAAAGAAAATATTTTTTTCCAGCAAGTCTGAGCCTGAAGGGTTTGGTTTTTTCAAACTTAATAACTCAAAGTGGTGTTATTAAAAAGATTTCTTTTTCTTAAAAGCCCGTAGCAATCTCGGCAATTTTCCAGATATCACCCACTTTTTCCAAAGTAAGCCAGCGGCTATTTTCGCCGTTCTGCCAGCCGTAATAAGGAATTGGTGCCTTGACTGACTCTTGTTTCATTCTAACCTCTAAAGTTACTTTATAAATATGGCGGTTATCAGTCCAGGCTTCTTCATTGGCTTTTTCAATTTTTAAAATTTGCAGATCATTAAAGGCGGCAAATTGGACTGCCCAAGCTTGCCTTTCCGAATCGTTGTCTGTTTTCATCATCAAAGCTGCTTTCTCAGCATCGTCGGTGCCGAAAAAGCTAAAGAAATTGCGGATGATTTCTTCATCTTGAGGTAAATGAATAGTAGCGGTGTTATTTTTTTCAGAAGAAATATTTTGAGTTCTTTCTTGATTTTTATTTTGAATAAATTCTTTTAAATAAAAGGTAAAATCTTTAACAAATTTTAGGGATTCATCTTGAGTTAAGGTACTCCACCAAGTATTAATAATTACCTCCAGATTATCGGCTAAAAAAATTTCCAAACGGAGGAATCTTCCATTTTCATTGTAGACTAAATGGTGAGAAAAGGGGAGACTGTTGTCTTGTTTAACTTCTTCCTTGCTTAATTTATAAATATCTTTCAGTCCTTCAAGATTACCAGCAATAAAGCTAATCTGGATATTTTTGGGTGATTGAGGAGGTGTTCCATGCTCCACAGAGTAAGGTAATTGTTCTTGGCGGTATTCACAATAATACTCGGTGTATTTTTGGGTTTTGTTTAAGCCGGGCCTGATATTCACAAATTGCTTTCCGGTTAACTCCTCAATTTTTTCTTTAGGAAAAAGCTGACAAACAGCGATTTCGCCTGAGAAAATTTGTGTATAATCTATTTTTGAAGCCTCTTGAGTTTTTTCTTCTTGGCCGGCGGGAGTTGATGTTTGCGTGGTGGTTTGACTTTGAATGGGTTTATTGGCTTTATTCTTGATAAATTTATTACCTGAGAAAATGACTCCGCCGATAGCTAAAATAACAATTAAGATCGCTATAAAATAATTTTTCATCATTTTCAAATCTTGTAATTTCTTAATTTAAAAAATTAATGAGAGTTATTGTATCGCTATTTCTAGGCTAAATCAATACTAAATCAACACCGGGTGTTGCCTCTTGAGGCAACACCGGTAGAGGTGACTGCTTTTAACTTTTAAAATTTTTCTTTAGAACCAGAGGTGTTAAGATTATATCACCTCCAAGGTGTTAAGGAAAAAGGTGTTAAGGAAAGGTGTTAAGGAGCTTCGCTTACTTTATATTTGATCGCCGTAGGTTTTTTAAAAGAAATATTTTTACTAAGGGATATTTCCTTAGATTTTTAACGAAGCTGATTTTAACTCTTGACAAACCAATTTATTAATTTTATTATGAATAAGTATTCAATATGAGACTAAGAAAGGAGTGAGAAAAAATGCCAAGATTTGATGGAACAGGTCCTTTGGGACAAGGACCGTTTACTGGTAGAGGTTGGGGGCCTTGCGGTTTAGGTTTGTGGTGGCGAAGAAGATTTGGCGTGGGAGGAGGGATGGGTAGGTATTTTAAGTGGAATTGGTCCCTTAGCCGCGACGACCAAAAGAAAGCTCTTGCCGAGTATAAGAAAGCTCTGGAAGAAGAGCTTGAGGATGTTAAAAAAGAGGAAGAAGTCTTAAATAAGGCCGAATAAACAACTTTGTTTTCTTACCCCGATTTCATCGGAGCGGCTAAAATAAAATCATTCAAAAAGGAGATCATAAATGAAATTAGCCCTTAGTTCTTTGGGGAAAGATGTTAATAGTAAACTTAGCGAGGTATTTGGTAGGTGCCCATATTTTATATTGGTAGAGATTGAAAATAATAAAATCCAAAAAACTGAAGCAATAGAAAATAAAAGCGCTAGCCAGCAAGGCGGAGCGGGAATTGCCAGCGCACAAATGGTAGCCGAGAAAAATGCAGGCGTAGTTATTGCCAGAACTGTTGGTCCAAGAGCCTTAGATGTCTTAAAACAATTTAATATTGAAGTTTATAGCGGTAAGGGCTTAGTAAAGGAAGTTATCCAAAAATTTATCGAGGGAAAACTTAAGAAAATTCAATAATATAGATGATAAAAATAGTAATTCCTACTAATACTTTTTATATTGTGACTGTAACCGAGCCAACACCATCGGCTCTTTTTGATTTAAAAAGAGTTTTATATCTTGCTAACCATTTTGGGATTAAACACGGAATTGTCATCAATAAATTTGATTTGGCGGAAAATTTTTATAAAAAAATAGAGAAATTCGCCAAGGAAAACAATATTTTAATTCTCGGAAAAATTCCTTACAGAAAAGATTTTGTTAACTCAACTATTAAAATGAAGCCGGTGGTTGAAATAAATCCTGAATACAAAGAAATATTTCGAAAAATTATTAATAAAATAAAAGTTTAATTAAAATGAAAGAAAAAATAGCGCTAATTTCTGTTTTAGCAAATTTAATTTTAGCTGTTGGAAAGATTCCGGCGGGAATACTCTCAAACTCGACCGCTGTTTTAGCTGAAGGTATCCATTCTTTGATGGATATTTTATCCTCAGCAATTGGCTATCTTGGCATTAAAATAGCTAAGAAACCGGAAGACCAGAAACATCCTTATGGACATTATAAATTTGAAGTTTTGGCCGGTTTCTTAATCACTTTAATTTTGTTCGGAACAGGTGCAGGGATTGTTTACGAAGCCTATCAAAAATTTTTAAGTCCTTCGTTAACCAAACTCTCTTTTAGTGCTTTTGCCGTCATGCTTTTTTCCGCCTTGGTTAATGAGGGTATGGCCCGCCTAAAGATTCATTATGGGAAGAGAGAAAATTCGGTCAGCCTTCTTTCCGACGGAATTCATTCCCGGGTGGATGTTTTGGCTTCATTGGCGGTTTTTGGAGGTTTATTTTTAACTCAATATTGGATTTATACTGATGCTCTTTTGGCATTTTTCATTGGACTTTATATTATTAAGGAATCGTTTTCTTTAGGCAGAGAAGCTACTGACTCTTTGCTTGATGTTTCTGCCGGAGCAGAGATTGAAGAAAAGATAAGATTAACTGCCAGCCAGCAAAATATTAAGATTGATTCTTTAAAGACACAAAAAAAGGGTTCGGTGGCCACTGCCAATTTGGAGATCACTTTGCCTAAAAATTTGAGTGTTGAGGAAGCGACAAAAATTTCCAATAATTTGAGGGAAAAACTAATGGAGGCAGTTGATAATCTTTCTTATGTGGCGATTCAGATTAAAAGTCATGAAGTGGAAACCGGATTTTACAAACCGGGTTTTGGCCGAGGTTTTGGCTGGCAAAGAAGGGGTAAGTTTAAAGGCCAAATTAAGGAGGCTTCAGGTCAAGGTCCGGGAAGTTGGTGTGTTTGCCCAAAATGCGGTTATAAAGTTGTCCATCAGGCGGGAGTTCCTTGTTCCATTTTAAAGTGCCCAAATTGCGGAACAACTTTAGAAAGAAAATAAAATGCCAAGGCCGAGAATACCAAGATGTGTCAGATTTAGTCCGAATGTCTATTTTTTTAAACCCCAAGGTATTCCTTTGAGAATGCTTGAGGAGGTTGTTTTGTTGCCAGACGAGCTTGAGGCTTTGAAACTTTATGAAGTTGACGGTTTGGCGCAAACTCAGGCCGCGGAAAAAATGAAAATTTCCCAACCGACTTTTGCCAGAATTTTAGCTAGCGGCCAGAAAAAAGTGGCAGAAGCAATTATTAAAGGAAAAGCAATTAAGATAGAGAGAGGAGGTGAAGAAAAATGACATACAATTTGATATCCGATGCTGAAAAACAGGACGAAAAGGCAAAAAATTTAGCTCGGGCAAGACAATCTTTAATTGAAGAGCTTGATGCGATTAATGTTTATGAAGAAAGATTCCAGGCAAGCAAAGATAAAAAATTAAAGAAAATTCTTGCCCATAATCGCGATGAAGAAAAAGAACACGCGGCCATGCTTGTGGAATACCTAAGAAAAAATGATACTACCTTTAACAAAATGTTTGAGGAGCATGATTAAGTTTAAGACTTATAGATGAAAAAATTATTATTTATTATTATTTTATTATTTTTTTGCCTATTGCCGCCGGGATTTGTTCGTGCCCAAGGCGAATCCGGGGAACAATCCCCCAAAGAAGAAACTCTAGAAGCTACCATTACCAATATTTTGGAAGAAAAAGAAATTGAGGTAATGGAGAAAAAACAGTTGTTTCAAAAATTGGAACTTCTCGTGACAAAGGGCTCTTTAAAAGATAAAAAGATTGTGATTGAAAATGGCAATCTACCGTTGGCTAATTTGCAAAAATTTAAAACCGGAGATGAAGTGATAGTTAGCTATGGTAAGGATTTTGAAGGTAAAGATAATTTCTATATTACTGACTATATAAGAAGAAACTCTTTATTTTGGCTATTTGCTATTTTTATTATCTTGGTTGTTGTAATCGGCAAATGGCGCGGTTTAACTTCTCTTTTAGGCTTGGTTTTATCTTTTGGAGTTATTTTTGTTTTTATCTTGCCCAATGTCGCTAAAGGTGTAGATCCAGTTCAAACCGCTATTCTGGGCGCCTGTTTTATGATTCCCCTTACTTTTTATCTTTCTCATGGCTTTAATAAAAAAACTACTATAGCCGTGTTAGGTACAGTAATTACGCTGATAATTACCGGCATTTTAGCCAATATTTTTGTGGAAGCAACAAAATTAACAGGTTTTGTTTCTGAAGAAGCCGGTTTCCTGCAATCCTACAAACCAGATTTAATAAATATGAAAGGGTTATTACTGGCAGGTATTATTATTGGTGTTTTAGGGGTTTTGGACGATATTACCGTCTCCCAATCAGCTATTGTTTTTCAGTTAAAAGACGCTAATCCGAAGATTAAAATGGCTGAGCTTTACCAAAGAGCGATGAATGTTGGTCAAGACCATATTGCTTCAATGGTTAATACATTAGTTTTGGTTTATGCAGGAGCGGCCTTACCTTTATTGCTGATTTTTATTAATAATCCTCGCCCTTTCAGTGAAATAATTAATTACGAAATTATCGCTGATGAGGTCGTGCGGACTTTAGTTGGTAGTATTGGTTTAACTTTAGCTGTACCGATTACAACCGTAATTGCAGTTTTAGTAATAGAGCATAAATCCTAAGTTTTCGTTAGCAGCTATTATCTTGACAATTTTACTTCTTATCTATAATATATGAATATGAATTCATATAGTTGTTGCTCGGCAAAGGCTAAGGAGCTAAAACAAGTAGCTAAACTATCAAGTTTATTAAAGATTGTTTCAGAAGAAAACCGGCTTAAACTATTATGTATTTTAAGAAAGGGAAAACATTGTGTATGTGAGTTGATGAAGCATGTGAATATGTCCCAGAGCCTCGTTTCCCATCATCTATCAGATCTAAAAGAAGCCGGAATTGTGATTGACGATAAAAGAGGGCTTCGTGTCTATTATTCACTTACCGCTAAAGGCAAACACATTACCGATTTATTGTTTCAAATTTCCGGAATGGAGGTGAAAATATGACCAAAAATATATTCTCATCTACTTTGGGATTCATATTTAGGGTTTAAGTTAAAATTTATCTTAAAATCTCTTATATTTTTAGAGAGGGATTTTATTAGGAGGAAATTATGAAAATTCAAGTTTTGGGTTCTGGTTGTCCAACTTGTAAAAAGTTATATGAGCTAACTGAGCAGGCAGTGAAAGAATTAAATCTCAACGAAGAGGTTGAGTATATTACCGATGTGTCAAAGATCGTGGAAATGGGTGTAATGTCTAGTCCTGTTCTTGCTGTTGATGGCAAACCAGTTTTGGTAGGCTACGTGCCTGATGTTGAGAAAATTAAAAATCTTTTGAAAGAGGCAAAAAAATAACTATGGATATTTTTCAACCAATACAGTTATTAGCGGATTGGGCAGTATACGGTGTTTTCCATTTAACACCGAAAACACATCTTGCAGAGAGTCTAAATTTTTTTATTTATGATTCGATCAAGATTTTTCTTCTGCTTTTAGTTATTAATTATTTTATGGCGTCTGTCCGTTATTATCTGCCGACAGAAAAAATTCGTGATTTTCTGACAAAAAGAAAATGGTACGGTTTAGATTATTTATTGGCTTCCTCATTTGGGGTGATTACTCCTTTTTGTTCCTGTTCCTCTATTCCTCTTTTTGTAGGTTTTTTATCAGCGGGAATTCCCCTAGGAGTGACTTTGGCTTTCCTGATTACTTCGCCTTTGATTAATGAAGCCTCAATTGCTATTTTTATTGGCCTTTTTGGGTTTAAAATCACAATTATGTATGTGTTGTCAGGAGTTGCGATTGGTATGGCGGCAGGAATGGTGTTGGGGAAAATGGGACTGGAAAAAGAAATAGATGATAATCTGAAAATGATCATCAAAAAATCTAAGGATAAAACACAACAATTATTAAAACGGGAAAAAGAGAGTTTAAAAAAGTTGTTAATTCAATTTTGGCATGAAGGGTGGGGTTTAACGAGAAAAATTTTTACTTATGTTTTGATAGGTGTTGGTCTTGGAGCAATTATCCACGGTTATGTACCGATAGGATTTTTTGAACAGTATCTTAAAAATGGCAACCTTTGGTCTGTACCACTGGCGGCAATTTTAGCTGTTCCTCTTTATTCCAATGCCGTTGGTGTCATTCCGATTATGGAGGCATTAGTTGATAAAGGAGTGCCTTTTGGAACAGCCTTGGCTTTTATGATGGCAACGGTTGGATTATCTTTACCTGAGGCTTTAATATTGAAACGCGCCATGAAAAATAAACTTTTAATAATTTTTTTTCTGGTTGTTACTTTAGGAATAATCTTTATAGGTTATCTGTTTAACACACTTTTATAAATCTTTATGAATAAGAAAATACTATTAATATTTCTTTTAGTGATTACTTCCCTGGTTGGTTTAAGTTTTTTAGGCAAAAGTAAAAAAACAAACGAACAGGTATTAAGCACCTCTCAAATTAACAATAATAATCTGTCTTCAAGTCCAACAGTAACCATTATTCCTGCTGATAAGATAGAAGTCGTTCATTTCCACGGCACGCAACAGTGTTGGTCGTGTATTACCGTAGGAGAATATGCCCTCAAAACCATCAAGGAAAAGTTTCCAGAAGAGTTTGCTTCAGGAAAGATTGTTTATAAGGACATTAACGGCGAGTTAAAAGAAAACCAGGAGATTGTGGTTAAGTATCAAGCCAGAGGATCGTCTTTGTTCATAAATACTATTCGGGATGAGCAAGATAATATCGAAGAAGATGTAACTGTCTGGCGGTTGGTAAACAGCGAAAGTCAATTTATAAACTATTTTGAAAATAAATTGAAAACTTTATTGGGTAAATAACTATGGACACGATTAATTATCTTATCGACACTTATAATATTCCTGTTTTGACAGCCTTTCTTATTGGTATCTTAACTTCCATTAGCCCTTGTCCTTTGGCAACCAACATTACCGCCATTGCCTACATTTCCAAAGATATTAAGACACCACGCCATACGCTTTTGAATGGCTTGTTTTATACGCTTGGTCGAGGTATCACTTATACAATTCTAGCAACTTTAATTTACTTTGGTTTATCTTCATTTCAGATATCACGTATTTTTCAAGGTTGGGGAGATAAGGTTTTAGGGGTGGTTTTGATTCTAATTGGACTGGTTATGTTTGGAGTAATTAAAATTAACTTGCCGAGTAGAGGTAAAAGATTTGAGCAGTTTAAGGAAAAGATTGCCTCAAAAGGATTCTTTGGGGCAATACTTTTAGGTGTCATCTTTGCTTTGGCGTTTTGTCCGTATAGCGGAGTCTTATTTTTCGGCATGCTTATTCCTTTGGTTCTAAAGTCCAATGAAGCTCTACTTTTGCCGTTTCTTTTTGCTCTTGGTACTGGATTGCCAGTCATAATTTTTTCATTCCTCATTGCTTTTAGCATGCAACGAGTCGGTCAGGCTTTCTCTGCTGTACAAAAAATCGAAGCGGTCAGCAGAAAAGTTATTGCCAGTGTTTTTCTATTAACAGGAATTTATTATTTACAGTTTTTAATTAAATGGCTTTTAGCTTAAATGCCAATATATAATTTTGTCTGCCAAAAATGTCAAAATAGCTTTTCTTTAGAGGCTACTTTCGAGGAATATGATAAAAAAGAACCGAAGAAATTTTGTTGTCCGAAATGCGGTTCGAAAAAGATAAAACAAACTTTTGGCAACATATTTTTTGTTAAAAATGGTAGTGGTAAAAACAGCATCCGCTGCAATTGTGGAAGCTAAAAGGAGGCAAGTATGGATAAAAACAGTTTTGAGTATTGGCACGGCATCAAACGCAGTGAAATTGACTGGTGTCCTGTGATTGACGAGGAGAAATGCGTCGGTTGCGGCATCTGTGTTATTACCTGTGGCAGAGGTGTGTATAAATATGATTACGAAAAAAAGAAATCAAAAGTGGTTAATCCCAATAACTGCATGGTCGCCTGCCAAACTTGTGCCAATCTATGTCCGGTAGAGGCGATTAGTTTTACCAAAGAACCGCAAACTACCAGAGATAAGGCCCAATCAATTATTAAAGAAACCGGCGTATTTGCTAATGTAAAAAAGGAACTGGAAGAGAAGAAAGAAAGAATTATCTGGAAAAATATTTTAAGATCACATTTTACCTATCTGATTTTTTATTGGTTGGTATCGGCGCCCTTCTTTGGTATTTTGTGCCATTAGGCACAATCATTGTGTCTTTATTGGTTTTTTAATTATGCAAAAACAAAAAATTATAACAAGCATTTTGGTTTTAGTTATCGTTGGACTTCTTATAATCATTATCCTTGGCAGTAAAAATAAGACTAAGGACACCGCTAGAATGAAAAACGACCAAAGTGTTCCTGAAATAGTTGAAGTTGGTAAGAAAATACCGATTTTCTTCTATGGCAATACCTGTCCGCACTGTAAGGATGTTGAAGAATGGATGGAAAATAATAAAATTAAGGAGAAGATGGAAATTATTAAGAAAGAGGTTTATGACAATAAGGCGAATGCTCAAGAATTGTCTTTAGCCGCTCAAAGTTGCGGCTTAGACACAAACAATATTGGTGTGCCTTTTCTCTATGCCGAAAACAAGTGTTTTATAGGCACACCCGATATTATAAATTATTTATCAGAGAAAGCAGGATTATGAAATTAAAGTTAGTTATTTTATCGGCCTTATTATTTTTAGCTTTTCCGGGAAAAGCCTTAGCGGTCTGTCCTGTTTGCACGGTTGCCGTTGGCGCAGGTTTAGGTCTTTGCCGGTTTTTGGGAATTGACGATACAATCTCCGGGATTTGGATTGGAGGACTGATTTTATCTAGCGGGCTTTGGCTGGCGGACTTTTTAAAAAAGAAAAATTGGCAAATTAAATATTTAGATTTTTGGTCAGTAGCGCTTTTTTCCTTGTTAGTAGTTTTACCTTTGGCAGGGATGGGCTTTATTGGTTTGCCGGCGAATAAGCTTTGGGGAATGGATAAGCTTTTGCTGGGTATGGGAGTGGGAGCGGGAGTTTTTTTGTTGGGAGTTTGGGCAGACAAGTTTTTACGCAGGAAAAATAATGGCAAGGTTTATATTTATTATCAAAAGGTTATTTTGCCGGTTTTGTTTTTGACAATTGCCAGTTTTATTTTTTATCTTGTTACCTGTTAACAGAAAAGGAGGGATTTTATGGCTAATCAAGATGACATTCAAAAATTTTTAGAAAAAGTAAAAAAGATGGAAAAAGGAGAAAAACTTGACCTTTCTTCTGATGAAGATTTATCCATTGGCATTATGAACTTGATTTCCATGGAGGAACATTTCTTTTTTACTTACAATAAGACTCAAGACGAGAAATATCTTGACCTTCTTAATGAGGTAAGAGAAATGCGGAAAAGTTTACTTAAAAGAATTATTAAGGATTATGAAGGCGAAATTTGGTGTATCAGTAAACATTTATTAGCTGCTTCAATGCGGTTGATGGAGGTGGGAACTAAAACGCTTACTAAAGGAGAAAAAAAGGCTGCCGAAGATTTATTTCAAAAATCTTATCAGCTTTACAGCTTATTTTGGGGATTAAACTTGGGATTAGTGAAGACTAAAGATACAAAACAATCTGAAACAAGCAAGGTTACGTTTCTCAGCGATAATTCTCGGCCCAAAGCGAAGGGCTCAGTTAATATTTTTGAAAAATTAGGAGAATTGGTGCAAAAGGTGATTGATTGTTGTAAAGAATAAATTAAGGATAATTCTTGATAGTTGTGAAAACTTTGTTTTTAAAATTTACGGCTTTTTACTGATTTGAAAGATATTAAAAAGCCCCGCTTAGGAAACGGGGCTTACAAAGAAAAAAAGGGTTTTTATTTTGATTTTGCCCGGACAGTGATTTTCTTTGGTCTTGCCGCTTCGGCAATTGGCGCTTTTATAGTCACCACGCCATTGCTGACTTCAGCAGAGATTTTATCTCCGTCCACTGCCCTTGGTAGAGTGGTGGTGTAGTCAAAAAAACTGACTCTTTGTTGTCTATAAATGACTTTCTTTTTTTCTTTTTCTTCCTTGGTTTCTTCAGCTTTAGCCTTAATTCTTAAAACACCATCTTCAAAAGTTACTTCCACCTTCTCTGCTGGAATTCCCGGAACTGCTGCCTTTACGACCACATCCGAATCAGTTTCATAAACATCCAAACCCTCGGTTACCCTAACTTGAGGCCAGGCTTCTTCATCTTCAAAAAAGGAAAGAAAGCGATCAGAAATCCAAGGAGAAAAAGGATTGAATTTGATGATTGCCATGGTTTCTCACCCCCTTTCTTCTGCAGTTTATTTCAAAAACCCTCTTAGCACTCTTATATCACGAGTGCCAATTATTTGTCAAGAGTATTTTTAAAAATAAACAAGAAGTTTAAAAAGAGAATTTTTTCCCATAAAAATAAGCTTGATTTTTATTTTTTTCTGAGGAAAAGATTTAGTTTTGGGATTTTATTTTTTATGATACTATAGATTAAAAGATGGAAAATTTAGGAGAAATTTTACCGCGAATATTCTCACGACCTGAATTTCTTTTACCTTATCTTATTTGGGTGAGTTTCTGGAAGAGTTTAGCCTTATGGAAAGCGGCAGGCAGAAAACAAATCTCATGGTTTGTGATTTTGTTTTTAGTCAACAGCTTAGGGTTGTTGGAACTTGCCTATATTTTCTATCTTTATCGCTGGGATTTAGGCGGTAAAAAAATGCTAAAGTTTTTAAAGAATAAAACTAAATTTTTTAAAATTTTTCCATAAATTTCTTATTTTGTTCTTTAGTCTTGGTTTTGGTGATTCCTCGTAACTAAAAATTTTTAAGCATTTTTTCAGTTTAGTGAGATAAATTAAGCTTGTTAATCATTAATTAAGATTGGAGGTGAGAAGTATGTCAAAAAAAATTTTTACCAGCTTTATTTTGGGAGCTTTGTTTTTAAATTTATTTTTCCCAAAAACAACTTTGGCTTTTTGGCCATTTGGCGGCGGGAATAGTTCAAATTCGAGCTTGCCTCCACTCATTCAAAAAATCATTGATAAGTTTAAACTTAACTCTGATGAGGTTAAGCAAGTCGTTGATGAGGAAAGAACCGAACGCCAAAGAGAAAGACAGGCTAAATATGAGGAATGGCTTGATATTTTAGTCAAAGCGGGCAAAATCAATGAGACACAAAAACAGCTCATTCTCCAGAAACGTGAGGAATTGCAAAATCAGCAACAAACAGCCTGGCAACAAAGAGAAACTCAAAGACAAGCACTGGAAAACTGGGCTAAAGAAAACAATCTTGACCCAGAGTATCTTTTTGGCGGTTTTGGTAGATTTAGCAGGGGCATGAAAGGTTGGTGGCGTTAAAAGCTATCGCTCCCTCTCAAAACAGCGCCCTGGTTCTGCCCGGGCGCTTTTTTTAGCTGCTGGTATTTTTCAAACTTGCTTAAGCCGACGAGGTCACAAGCCAGGCGTCTTAAATTTTTAAATGTTGCTTTTATTTTCCTTTTTTAATGGCTGCCGTTGGGCCTCTTTTATGAATTGCTTAAACCGGCGCTGGCCAGAAATAGGTTGCGGGCAGCCTTAACCTTTACCAAGATTGTGGTAGGATTGTCGTTTGTTTTCTTTACTTTACCCGTTTATCTGTTTTTTAATGTACCTTTGGGTTTACTGCTTTGCTGGTTTGTGACCAGCGCCGTCATCTTTTTTCTGACAGCGATGGTTTTTGTGAAGGTGTTAAAGTGAGGTTAAATTTGGATTTTGGAGAAGAGGTAGCTGCCGAGGATCAGAAGAATAAAGGTGGTTATTCCCAAAACCGTAAAATCGGTGACGAGGCCGAAATGGGAAAGACCAATAAGTGTACCTCTTAGACCGTCAACCACAAAACTTAAAGGATTAATCGTGGTAATGAGAGCTAAAATTCCACTTAAGCCTTGCAAAGGAAACATCGCTCCAGAAAGAAAAAAAAAGAGGCATGATTAAAAAATTCATAATCATCTGAAAGCCGTGGATGTCATCCAAGACCGAAGCGATAGCCGTTCCTAGGGCCGTAAAGAGGATTGCCGTTAAAAGCATAATGATTATTGAAAGAAAAAATCCATCAGAAGAGATGGGTTTAAAGCCGGCGATTAAGGAGATGGTAAAAACGATAAGACCTTGAAGGACAGCCACGGTCGCGCCGCCCAAAGTTCGGCCCAGCATAATTTCAAAACGGGAAACCGGCGCCACCAAGGTTTCTTTCAAAAAACCAAATTGTTTATCCCAGATAATCTCGATGCCTGAGAAAACTGAAGTAAAAAGAATACTCATGGCAATCACCCCGGGAGCTAAAAATTCAAGATAGTTTCCCTGCCCCGCCTTTTGGAAAATTGGCCCGAAACCGAAACTCAAGGCAAACAAAAAAAGGATTGGCTGGCCCAGAGAACCAATAATTCTTGAAGGGGAACGCAAATATCTTTTAATTTGTCTTAACCATAAAATATAAATAACGTTGGTCATCTTCCCCTCCAGATTTTCCGGCGCAATCTCAATTGATCTGCGATCGTAGCTTCTTCTTCTCTAATTTGATGACCGGTAAAAATTAAAAATGCTTTTTCTAAAGTTTTTGCTCGGGTTTGACGTTTGAGTTTAGTGGGTGTGCCTTGAGCGACAATTTTGCCATGATCAATTATAGCCACGGTTTGGGCTACCTTTTCCGCTTCCTCGATATACTGGGTGGTAAAGAAAATGGTAATTTGTTCTTTAAGATTGAGATTTTTAAGATATTCCCAAATTTTATTTCTAGTTTGCGGGTCAAGACCAATAGTGGGTTCGTCCAAAAAGAAAATTTTAGGGTGATGGAGCAAGCCTCTGGCGATTTCCAAACGGCGTTTCATGCCTCCGGAAAAGGTTTTCACCAAATGCTGGCGTTTATCCCAAAGTTCCACCAGTGCTAAAAGTTCTTTTGCTCTTTTGTGTCTTAAATTTTTGGGAAGGTTATATAAAATGCCATGGAATTCTAAATTTTCCCAGGCAGTTAATTCATCATCTAGGCTTTGATCCTGAAAGACGATGCCGAAAGAATGACGGACCTGATCTTGCTCCTTAAGAGGATCAAAACCATTAATTTTTATTTCTCCTTGGGTAGGCAAAAGCAGGGTGGTTAGCATTTTTATGGTGGTAGTTTTGCCGGCGCCATTTGGCCCCAAAAAAGCAAAAATTTCACCCTTATTCACCCTAAAAGAAATATCATTTACCGCCTTAAAACCATTGAAATTTTTGGTGAGATTTTTAACAATAATCACAGTATGGATTTTAATCTTTTCCTTTTGCCGACGCAATCACTGTTATGGTATATAAAGCCGGTTCGTGTTTGTTAAAAGGCTGGTAAGCCAAAGATATGGGTACTACTTTCCCGGACTTAGAAACCCAACTGCTTTTTCCCCCTTTTAAATCTTCCTTACCAGCCTTACTGGCTTTACTTGTTGCATTTTATTCAGAGAATTATTTTAATAAAAGCAGGGAGGTAAATTCATGATTAACTTTGCTAAACTTCTAAGACTTTTAACGATTTTAATGGTAATTTTGTTGATAGGAATTGGTATTGTTTGGGCGGCTAGTGCCAGCGATACTTTTTCCGACGAGACCAAAATGGGCAAAGGTACGGAAAAGATTGAGGTGAGCGGCGGTCAGGTAAAAATCGGCCAGTGCTACAGTCCTACACCAGCTTGGCAGAAAGTCGCTGACACCACGGTTAGGGACATCAGTAGTCTGCTGGCTACCGCCACGGTGGACAAAGACATTTACTGCGATGATAACAACTGCCTGCTTTGGACTGATGGAGCCGAGGCGCCGACCACTGTCTGCGTGGCCACCGATCCTAATGTTTACGGCAATATTCTCTGGGCCAAAGCCGATAGCAGTGCCGGAAAAACTTGGGCTGACTCCAACTTTTCCATTTTCGGTTTTGACATCGGCGGGACGCACCCTTCGGGCTTAAAAGTTGGTAACAATTCCTCAGATGTTAGCTCCAGAAATTATCTGGAAAGAAATTACAGCAATACGCAAGGCATGTTTGATGCCATGGATATCTGCAAAACCAAGGGTTCGGGTTGGCGCCTGCCGAATATCTTGGAATTGGATTCCATCCGCGATCAGGCCAAAGGCAGCGCACCTTATACAAGGTTGCCCAATATGGCCAGCAACGTCTACTGGTCATCGTCGGAGGACAGCAGTACCAACGCTTACAACCTGAACTTTCTCAATGGCAATGTCACCAGCAACAATAAGTCCGTCCGCATCTATGTGCGTTGCGTCCGGGCATTTTAAAAATAAAATTTACCTTGAAAATTAGAAATTTGGTCTTTGCACTTTGAAAAATTTTGTCGCCGGATTTTTAAGGAAAAAGCCTAACAATAGGATTGATTTTTTCCTATGCAAATTAGGCTTGCCTTAAAAGAGAGCCGTTAAAATCTATTGCGCTCTTCCTGCTTCTTTTTAGGGAGCATTAAAAATCCGAGAACCCCTTTTAAAAAATTGGGTTTTCGCTGAAAAACAAATGGAGGAGAGAAATGGCCAGCAACAACTACTGGTCATCGTCGGAGGACAGCAGTACCAACGCTTACAACCTGAACTTTAACAATGGCAATGTCAACAGCAACAATAAGTCCGTCAGCAACTATGTGCGTTGCGTCCGGGAAGTGGATTTTAAGGGCTGTTTGCGACAAAGTTTTAAGTTTAAAAATGGCTGATTATCAACATTTGCCGCTCTATCTTAAACTTTTTGGACTGATTAAATTTTTGTACGGAAGAGTTAGAAGTTTTCCCAAGGAATACAAATACACTTTTGGTAGAAAAATTCTGGATTCGGCCTGGAGGTGTATGGATGGAGTTTTAGAAGCAAACAACAGTCGTGGCCAGGAAAAGAATTTTAAAATTTCCTATCTTAGCGTTTGTTTTGATAAATTCAAAATAAGATTGAGGATGGCGCAGGAGTTAAAATTGATTTCCGAAAAACAGTTTTGCCATCTCCAATCATATTATCTTAAGGAAATCGGAGACATGATTGGTGGCTGGTTAAAGTGGAGCGATGAGCGAAATATTTAATTTTCAAAAATTATACCGGGCTTATTTGGATTGCCGCCGGACAAAAAGAAAAACTCTAAATGCCTTAAAGTTTGAGTGGAAATTGGAAAGGAATCTTTTCTGGCTTTTAAAGGAACTCCAACAAAAGACTTATAAACCAGGACGATCTATCTGTTTTGCGGTGAGAGAACCGACACCTAGGGAGATTTTTGCGGCTTCTTTCAAAGACAGGGTAGTACACCATCTTTTGATTAATGAAATCATTAAAGCTGGAGAAAAAAACTTTATTTTTGACTCTTTTGCCTGCCGGAAAAATAAAGGAACACATAAGGCAGTAAAAAGGTTAAGTAGCTTTATGCGGAAAGAAACGAGGAAACATACAGAGGTCTATTATTTACAGCTGGATATAGCCGGATTTTTTATGAATATTGAGCATAATATTTTGTATTCGATCCTAAAAAAATTGGTTTCAAAACAGAAAAGATCAAAATTATGGAAAAAGGATATTTTATGGCTGGCGAAAACCATAATTTTCCACCAACCCACCAGAAATTATAAGTTTAAAGGTGATTTGTCTTTGTTTAATTTTATTCCTTTTAGAAAATCCTTATTTTATTCTGCCAAGAATAAAGGCTTGCCAATCGGCAACTATTCGTCCCAGTTTTTCGCCAACCTTTATCTGAATAAGCTGGATCAGTTTGTAAAAAGAAGATTGAAGTGCCGGCCCTATGTCCGTTATGTGGATGATTTAATTTTGATAGACAAAGACAAAGAAAAACTTAAATGCTGGCGAAGAGAGATTGGCAAATTTTTAAGAAATAATTTAAAAATGGAATTAAACTTAGCCAAGACACAAATTCAACCGGTTAAAAAAGGCATAGATTTTTTAGGATATTTCGTGAAACCAAAATATCTGCTGGTCAGGAAAAAAGTAGTAAGCAGGTTAAAGGACAAGTTATTCAGGTTAAAAAATAGGGGATTTTTAAATCTAAACAAAGTTTTGGCGGCCATCAATTCTTACTTTGGCCATTTCCGCCATGCCAAAAGCTTTAAATTAAGAAGGAATATCTATGTAAATCACTTGGGTAAGTTAAAAGAAAAATTGATTCCAAAACCGGGGGTTTTTTCCCTAAGAATGGTTCAATTTTGCCTGGGTTTCTTTTTCAGCTTGGTTTTTTTTAATTTTGCTTTGGCCGGCGGCGCCTCCGCTGCCACCTACTATCCCTCGGCCACCTTGACCTCAACCAATCTTTTATATGGAGAAAGTGTTGCCACGATTAATAAATTCGGTTATAATGCTTCTTCTATTCCAGTCAATACGACTTTAAAAGCCCAGTTTTCCCAAAATGGCTTAACTTGGAAAAACTCTTCAGGAGTCACCAATGGCTGGGATACCCTTTTGGAGGGAGATCACACCAGCGAAGACACGGCTCTTGATTTATCAGGTCTTGCTTGGGGTGGAGGTTATTTTTATTACAAAATCCAGTTTGAAACCAGCGATACGAGTACGACTCCGGTTTTGGACGAAATTATAGTTTATTATTCTTCAGGCACACCGGCCGGCACCTACTATCCCTCGGCCACCTTGGTTTCCACCAACCTTTTGTCAGGGCAAACCGTTAACACCATTGATGGTTTTGGTTATAATCTTTCGGCTAAACCAGACGGTTCAGGGGCCACAATTCAATTTAGTCAGGATAATACTAATTGGTATGACTCGGCAGGCACTTTAGGCGGCACCGAGACGCTTAATCTTGGCTCAAATACGATAGATTTATCTTCTTTGGGTTGGTCCGGAGCCAATTTTTATTACAGGGTTCAGCTGACTGCCAATGCTGATCAGAGCGAAACACCGGTTTTAGATGAAGTAACTCTTTATTATAATGCCCCCAGTTTATCGACTTCGCCCCTTCAACTTAAAAACGATGGGGTAACCCGGATAAGCAATCAGGGCTATACGAATGAGACAAATGTTAAACTGCAAGCTTCAGCTACGGATACGGAAACTTCAGAAACTATAAGTTTATTTTTTGAGCTGGTTAACAGCGATGGTTCGTTTACCTCTCCTGTAAAGCCGTCAATCGTAAATTCTTGTTCTTCAGCAACGGCTTATGCTGACTGCGCCAGCAAGATTTGGTATGTAACATCCAGTTCCGGCGATTATTCTTCAACTGCCTATACCGGGACAGTCAGCATTACCGGTTTATCCGACGGTGTGGGTTATAAATGGCAGGTAAAAAGCTGTGACAGCACTTCTTCCTGTTCAAATTGGAGTGTTTTTAATACCAGCGCCCCCAATTTTACAGTGGATATTACCGCTCCGGGTATGTTTGAGCTTGACAGCCCGGCAGACAACCAATATAGCGGTAATGAAAGACCGACTTTTAAATGGAAGACCGCCAGCGATGCAGTCAGCGGTTTGTCAAAATATGTTTTGGAAGTTGATAATCCGTCTTTAGGCTGGAACCAGCCTTCAGGAGATTTCCGGATAGATGATATTCCGGCCAGCAGGACTACGGACTATGAGACTGATAAATATACTATCCATTATGAGAATTTTTCCGATTCCGACCCGAATAATAATTATATTTCCGTTTTTACCAAGCCTTATTACGGCTGGGCGGAATCGGAAAATGAAGGCAAATTAAGGGAAGGAAAAGTTTCTTGGAAAGTCAAGGCAGTGGATAAAGTCGGCAATGAAAGCAGTTTAACCAGAAATTTACTGGTGGATAAAAGCCGTCCCCAGCTTAAGCTGACACAGGTAAATAATTTTCAACTAAACAGCAATGATTTAATTTTCAATTTTCAAACAACGGATAGGAACCCGACGATATATGGAAAAATTATTGACCCTTTGGCCGGCGGCGACCCGGCGGAAAATCAAACCGAAGAAGGACCAAGGGTGGCTTCCGGTCCCAAACAGCTAGAGATTAAAGTGGAGAAAATAGAGAAAACTTTTGGGCTTATTCCCAGCAATAAGCTTGTTACTCTTTATACCCTTAATTTGGATAAGCCTTGGTATGTTTGCGATGATAAAGAGATTCCTGACAATTCCCGCCAGAAATGCGACAAATACTTGCCTTTTGTCTACACCTCCAAAGAAAATCTGGAAAGAGGAACCCACAAAATTATTTTAATCGGAAAAGATAAAGCGGAGAATCTTTCTGCGGAAACAACCCTGATTTTAAATATCACTACTTTTGCTCAAATAACCACCCAAGAAGAAAAGAAAGCAATTGAGGAAGAAATAAAAGAATTACCTAAAGAAGAACAAGAAAAAGTCAAAGAGGAACTTGAAATAACCAAACCGGCAGAACCAGCTGTATTGGAAAAAGCCGCTGGGAAAACTTCTCACTTCGTTTGGGTAATAATAAACGGCACGGCCAATATTGTTCGAGCGATAGCAAGAACTGCAGGCGATGTCTTAGCCTTGGTTAGTGATAAAACTGGAAAGGCCCTAGCCTTCATTGGAAATAAAACAAGACAAACATTTGCCTTTATGGGCGTCCCCAATCAAACTTCTCGCTTCGTTCAAAGAATAACCGATACGACTAAGGATACTGTTCGAGTACTAGCGAGAACTACTAGGGATGGAATTGCGAATGTTGTCTTTAAAGTGGGAGAAAAAACACAAGATATCTCGGAGGCTGGAGGATTTGCCATTGTTAAATTTGGTTATTTATTTGTTAATGAGCCAACAAAGATTACTGATGTTCAAGTTGAAATTATTTCCTCTACTTCTGTAAAAATTACTTGGACTACCAACCATCCGGCCAACGCCAAGATCAACTGGGGCTATGCCGACGGTATCTATGAATTTGAAAACCAGACAGATAAAAGAACTACTTATCATGAGTTTATCCTGACCAATCTCAAGCCTGATACAGAATATCACTATGAAGTCATGAGCCACAACAAAAACTATGTTTACGATGCCAACCGCAAATTCAGGACACCAGCAGAAAATAAGCCATAATTTTTTACTTTATTGTTTAATGGGTTGACCTTGGCCACGGAAAATGGGGTTAAGTTGAATATTTTGAGCAATCATGCTACCGTCGCTATTTTCCGTGCCAAAAACCGCCACTTTCTCACCCACTTTTAAATCTTCCTTACCAGCCTCACTGGCTTTGTTAATCATGGTTTTGTCAGCTATCAGAATGAGTTTACTGCTGCCGTCCTGGAGTTTAACAGTAATTGATTTATCATCGCTGGCGATGATTTCCCCATTCACCGGCCGAAAGCCTTGGCGATTGGTTTGAGGTTGACCTTGAGCCATTCTTGACCTTTCCTGATTAGTGAATTGTCTTTGAAAAGAAGGTTGTTTGTTTTGCTGATACTTCATGCCGCCAAAAAAGCCGGCGGCCCCAACCACAATCAGGAGGACAATCGTGATTATTAAATTATTTTTCATTTTTTTTCACCTCCTTTAGATTTTTTTATTATTCATATCTTAGGGCTTCGATAGGCTGCAGGTTGGCGGCTCTTTGGGCCGGATACCAACCAAACAAAATGCCGATCGCTACTGAAACCACAAAAGCCAGAAGAATGGCTTCAGGAGAAATAATAAAAGCGGTACTAATCAGATTGGTAATGATATAAGAAGTGAGAATACCGCCTATTATTCCGATTACGCCGCCGCTGAAAGTCAAAATGACCGCCTCGGTTAAAAATTGGCTGATAATATTTTTCTTTTTCGCTCCCAGCGCTTTTCTTAAGCCAATCTCTCTAGTTCTTTCGGTAACGGTGACCAACATAATATTCATGATGCCAATGCCGCCCACCAGCAACGAAATGGCGGCGATGCCCGATAAAAGAGCGGTAAAGGTTTGGGTCGCCGAGGAAGCGGTATTCAAAATATCCTCTTGGGACATAATGGAAAAGTCAGCCTTTGTCGGATCGGTTAAGTGATGGCGAGCCAGAAGCAGATAACCGACTTGGTCTTGCGCTTCAACCATCACCTCCTCACTTTTAGCTTCCAGAGCAATAGAATTTAAATAATTGATGCCAAAGAGTTGTTTTTGGGCGGTGGTTAGAGGGACATAGACGATTTCATCCTGATTGAAAAAGCCGGTGCCGCCCTTGCTTGTGGTAATGCCGATGACATTGAAGGCTTGCTTATTGATTCTCACGATTTGACCTACAGGATTACTATTTTCGCCAAATAGATCCTTGGCTGCTTGCGGACCGAGAACCGCCACTTTGGTCATGCTGTCAACATCTCTTTGGCTGATAAAACTGCCGGAAGCTAGAGTAACTTTATGGACCGACTTATATGCCGGGGTGACACCGACAACCTGTAGGTTAGCATTGGTACTGCCGGTACTAACCTGACTTCTTTTTTCCACCTCCGGTGAAACATTCGCAATAGTCGTGATTTCAGATGAGTTGATGATGGCTTTAGCATCCTCTAAAGTAAGATTTGTCCGGCCGCCGGCAGCACCCATGATTCCACCCTGACTTATGGCTCCGGGCCGGATCGTCAGTAAATTTGAACCCAAAGCTTGAATTTGTTCCTGAATGGCTTTCTGGCTGGCCTGTCCCAATGACAAAAGGGCAATGACGCTGGCAATGCCAATGACGATGCCCAAGACGGCTAAACCGGTTCTCATTTTATTGACGGTGAGTGTGCTTAAACTTTCAAGAAAGATTTCGGTAAATTCCATAATTTATTTCTTATCTGCCACAATTTTCCCATCCCGAAGGTTGATTACCCTTTTGGCATACTTGGCAATACTCGGTTCATGGGTAATCATGACGATGGTATGGCCTTCTTGATTTAATTTTTGAAAGATTTTCATAATTTCCTGGCCTTGGGCAGTGGCCAGATTGCCGGTGGGTTCGTCGGCTAAGATAATTTTTGGATCATTAACCAAAGCTCGGGCAATGGCCACTCTTTGCTGCTGGCCGCCGGAGAGCTGATTGGAGTAATGCTCCATTCTGTCGGCAAGACCAACCATTGTTAGATATTTTTTCGCTTTTGCCAGACGTTTTTCTTTGGGCACACCGGCGTAAACCATCGGCAGGATAACATTTTTTAAGGCAGTGGTGCGGGGCAATAAATTATAGGCTTGAAAAACAAAACCAATTTGGCGATTTCTGATGTCGGCCAATTCATCATCCGAAAGCTGGGAAACATTGCGGTTATCAAGATAATACTCGCCTGAAGTCGGCAGATCCAAAGCTCCTAAAATATGCATGAGGGTTGACTTGCCCGAACCGGAAGGCCCCATAATGGCAACAAATTCACCCTTATGAACTATAAAAGAAACATCACTTAAGGCTGTGGTCTGTAGACCATCCATTTTATAAATTTTGGAGAGATGGGAAACTTTAATCATCTTTGAATCTCAGCGTCCCATACGGAAAGCACCACCACCAATGCCGCCAAAGACAGATCTTCCTTGACTGCCGGCGGGAGAGTTGTTAGGGGTGATGATACCAGTGACGACGAGATCACCTTCGTTTACGCCGCTGATAATTTCCGTTTGGGAACTTGAAGAAAGACCAATTTCTACCTTGACTATTTCAAGTTTGCCATTTTTCAAAATTCTGACCGTCGCTTGATTATTTTGGGTTTGGACCGCCGCCGTGGGCACCAAAAGGACATTATCTTTGACTTCGGTGATGATATTGGCTTGAACCGACATATTAGGTAGAATCTCCGGCGCTTCGGTATCTAAACCAATGACCGCCGGATAAGTGGTTACGCCGGAGCTGATCGAACCGATGGTATCAATACTGATAACCTTGCCGGTGTAACTTTTGTCCGGCAAGGCATCCAAGGTCAGGGTGACTTTATTGCCAATTTTGACTTTAGGGATATCCATCTCGGTGAGACTGACGGTAATTTGCGGTGGCGCATTGGTTTTGATGCTGGCGATTTTTTGCGAGGTAGCGGTACCAGAATTATTAGACTGAGCCAACAAGACTGTGCCCGGTTGCAGCGATAGACCGGTAACCGTGCCGCTGATAGGGGCGTAGATGGTGGCGGAGGTCTGCTGGTAGGTCAGCCAAGCCGAATTAAGCGCCGTTTGCGCTTGGGCCACGACATTCTCTTGATTTTTATATTTGGCTTCGGTGGCCAGCCAGTTGTCTTTGGCAATATAGAATTCAGGGAGGGTCCGCATGTCCTCACGTGGCGTTTTATCTGAATTTTCATATTTGCCGCTCTCGGCTAAAGTTTTAAAGGTGTCCCATTTGGAAAACATGTCAGATTGCAAGGTATATATGGTGATTTTGGCGGATTCTAAATTGTTTTTAGCCGACTGATAATTGGACCAGGCTTGGCTGTTTCTCTGTCTGCCATCAAGATCAAGTTCTAGTTCGGCGATCTTGTCACCGGTTTTGACCACTTGGCCATTTTGAACGTAAACATTTTTGACGACGCCGGAAGCTTGGGTAGTGATTGAGGTATTATTGGCCGAAGAAACTTGGCCCGAAGCGGTGATACTGACAACAAGCGTACCCTTTTCCACTGTAGTGGTTTGATATTGGGTTTGGTGATTTTTATTTTGGAAAAAATGCCGGTAGCCAAAAAATCCGCCAATTAAAACGACGACGGCGGCCACCAAAACTTTATTAGCCACAAAATTTTTAATTGTTTTTATCACAAGCCAAGCTTATAGACTAAAGCTGAGAAAAAGCTTAAAAAAATTATGAGCTATAATTTTACTATGTTCAGATTTAAGATGGCTGTTTCAGTGTATCTTATTCTGATAGAAAACAACAAAATTCTCCTGTCGCGGCGGTAACAGACAGGCTATGAAGATGGCAATTACGGTTTGTCTGCCCGATCATATGGAAGACAATGAATCATTGAGCAGCGACTTGGTAAGGGAAGTTAAAAAAGAAATTGGTATTGAATTGAAACCAAAAGACTTAAGGCCGGTTCATATTATGCACCGAAAGAAGCAGATATTAAAATGGACTTCTTTTTTACCACTAGGAATTATCATGAAAAACCTGCAAACATGGAACCGGCAAAGTGTGATGACTTAAAATGGTTTGACTTAAACCGTCTGCCGAAAAATACAATTCCTTATATTAGAGCAACTACTAGAAATTACCTGAAAAATATTTTTTATTCAGAAAGAGGTTGGGATTGATTTAATTATTAATCGGCAATTGGACGGTAAAGGTAGAGCCTTGATTAGGACTGCTTTTGACACTGATATGGCCGTGATGCAAGTCGACAATACTTTGGGCAATGGATAAGCCCAAACCGTAGCCATCGTTACCAGTTTTATTTCTGGAGATATCAGTCCGATAAAAACGTTTGAAAATCTGAGACAAGTCTTTAGTTTTAATGCCGATTCCGAAATCTTGAACTTTGATTAAAGCCCAATTTCCGCGGGTTTCTAGCGCAAGTTTAACCTGTCCTCCAGGATGACTATATTTAATGGCGTTGTTAAGAAGAATGGTGATTAATTGACAAATGCTTAATTTATTACCCTTAATTTTAATAACTTTAAGATCCTGAATAATTTTGATTTTTTTACTTTCAGCGAAGCTTTTTACTCTTTTAATGGCTTCTTCGGCAGCCTTGACTAAATCAAAGGTTTCAAAAGTAATTTTAGTGTTGGTATTTTGGTACAGGCTTAATTTGAGAAAATAATCAGTTAAAGATTTTAATTTATTGATTTCTTCAAGGTTACTACTTAGTTGTTTTTTTGCTGCTTTTAAACTTAGATTTTTATTTCTTAAGGCAACTTCAGTTTCAGTTTTTATGACAGTTAGTGGTGTTCTTAGCTCATGCGAAGCATCGGCGACAAAACGCTTTTGTTCTTCCATCATTTCGGCAATGGGTTTTAAGGTTCGGCCGGACAAAAGATAGCCGCCGGCAGCTGAAGCAGTCAAGATGGAAAAATTGATAAGGAGCAAAATAAGCTTAAGTCTATTTTTAGTTTCCGCAATTAAATTCGGATCAAGAAAAAGAGGAAGCAAATTATTTCTTGAATTTTCCGGAGAAATGATTCTGAGTCTTTTTGGTAGCCCTTGTTCAACCCGAAAACGATGAATTCTTTCTAATCTGTTTAATTCGAAAGTAAGAGCTTGATAAATACCTAGACTGAAAGCCACACTAATAAACATAATGATAAGAAGATACCAAGCAGTGAGTTTGATTCGGGCGGAATAAAACATTAAAAATAAACTAAAGTCCAAAGACTTGAACTTTAAGCAAACTTAATTTTTCTTTTTTGCTTCTATTTTATAACCGAACCCGCGGATTGTCTGAATTAAATTTTTTTTATGTTTAAAAGGTCTATCAATTTTTTTTCTTAGGTAACCAATATACACTTCTACGGTATTTGGTAAGATATCCGCGTCATAATTCCAGACATGATTGATGATTTGTTCTTTAGTTAAGACTGTTTCTGGATGGCGTAAAAGATACTCCAAAAGACTAAATTCCTTTTTAGATAGCTTGATAAGTTTTTGGGCGCGTTTAACTTCGTAAGTTAAGGTATTTAAAATTAAGTCATCATACTGCAAGATGTTATTAATTGTTTGTTTTGGTCTTCTTATTAAAGCCCGGACTCGCGCTAACAATTCTTCAAAAGCAAATGGCTTAACCAGATAATCATCAGCGCCAACATTAAGTCCTTCTACCTTGTCCTCCAGTTGACCTTTGGCGGTGAGAATTAGAATTGGTGTTTGGATTTTTTCATTTCTTAATTTTTGACAAACTGTCAGGCCGTCCATTTCCGGCAAGAGGAGGTCAAGGATAATGACATCATAATCTTCGGTGGCGGCTAAATCATAACCTTTAACACCATCATAAACAACATCCACCGCCCACCCTTCCTGCTCTAAACCTCTTTTGAGAGAATTGGCAATTTTGTGTTCATCTTCAACAACAAGAATTCTCACACTTTCTATTATACTGATTAACCTGAAAATAAACTGAAAATTAAATTAGCAGTTGTTTAAGATCAATTGAAGCAACACAAACCACACGGTCAGCCCCACCATAGTAAACAAAAACTTTTTCCTTGATTAAAACCACGCCGCAAGGGAAGACAACATTATCAACTAAACCATGGCGTTCATAGTCGTGGGTGGCTTCCAATAAGGGGAATTCAGAAACGAAAGTAACTTTGGTGGGGTCTGTTAAAGACAAAAGCATATAGCCTACCCGATATTCATTATCAAAAGCGCTCACCCCATGAAAAAGGGCTAACCAACCTTTGTTAGTTTTTAAAGGTGGGGCCACAATGCCAGTTTTAAGTTCGCACCACTCTTGGTGGCTAAACCCAAGTTTATGACGATTGGCAAGATATTGATTGGGAGGTAGGTTTAAGGAGTCAAGAAAATCAACATAAATATCCTTACCACCAGGTCGATGGAAAATGACGTATTGATTGTTGATTTTTTCCGGTAAGAGGCAACCATTTTTGTCATCAATTTCAGGACTGGAGAGTAAAATTGGTTCTGACCATTGCCAGTTTTGGTTAATAAAATCCTTTATACTAATTGAACTCAACGCCAAACGGGGATTATTGGCACCGGTAAAAGCAGTATAACAAAGATAGTAACGATCGCCAAGTTTGGTAAGTCGTGGATCTTCGCAACCTGAATTAGCCATGGGTTTTTTTTTCTTTTCCCATTCCTGACGTGGCTCATAAATAGGTTGGGGTAAACGCCTCTTAATCGTGAAACCATCCTCACTTAAAGCGCAACCCAAAACAGAAGTATTATCCATTGATAAGGCTCGGTAAATAAGGTAAAACTTATCTTCTTCCCAGACAGCAGCCGGATTAAAAACCGCCTTGGCTTCCCACGGATGATCAGCAATTGGTTCGAGAATAGGATTATTTTTATACTTTTGCAGTTTAGGTACTGGCTTCTTTTTAAAATTTGGATCTTGGAAAAGATCATTTAAAGAAAAAAAGGCTAAACAACATCTGGTGTCCGCTGCCCCATAATAAAGCCAAAGTTCTTCATTTTTCTGGAGCAAACCGGAAGGAAAGGTAACCCGAGGGACGAGACCTTTTAATTCGTACCACTCTTCAGGTATTAAAAAGGGTTTGGTGGTACGGGCGATAATTTTTTGAGGATTGTTTAAATCCAAAAGCAAAGCCTCGACACCAAAAAGGCGATAATCAGGCGAACGATAGCGTTGAATGTGACTATAAATTAATAACCAACCTGCCTGAGTTTTTAAGGGTGGCGGGCCGACTTCTACTTGATCACTGTTAAGACGGCTAACCGCTAAAAGGTGGTGAGATAAGTTTTGATACCAGTGGTGCCAGTATTGAGGAGACCAAATTTCTTGCTTTTCTTTAAAATAGGCGATGGCTATTAAAGAGGGCGGCAGGTCAGTGTTAACCGTGAGAATGGCGACGTATTGATCTTTTATTTTTTGGGGAAATAAAGCCATGGCTTTAGCATTAAAAGGAGTAACAAGATGTCTTTCGGTGACTTTTTCTAAATCTGGACTTAGGGCTACTGCCAGTTTGATATTTTCCGCTTTTGGCGGAAAGTCTGACAAAGCGGTATAAAAAATAAAATATTCATCTTCAAGTTTAGTTACCCGTGGATCTTCACAACCAAATTCTTCCCACGATTCTTGAGGCGCTAAAAAAATTTTTCTCTGACCAAAATTGATACCATCGCTACTTTTGGTTTGGCCAATCACCGAGAGAGGAACTTGTTTGTTTTTAATTAGCTGAGGAGCCGATAAAGCCCGATAAAGTAAATGATAATTATTTCCTTCTTTAATAATCGTGGGATTGAAGACACCTTGAACTTCCCAATTTTCCCCACTAGGCTCTAAAATAGGATTTCTGGAATAACGTCTAATTTGCATTAAAGTTCAATCTTTATTTTTACCGGTTCAAGCGTGGCTGTTAAAGAAGATTTTAACTGGTTTAAGAAATTTTTCAAGTTGGCTGTGGCGACGCAGACATAAGAATCGGCACTGCCATAGTAAACAAAAAGAGTGTCTTTAATAATCACCGCGCCACACGGATAAACTACCCCTGCCTTAAAACCTGCATTTTCATAAATTTGTGTAGGCGAAAGAATTGGTTGGTTACAGCGGTAAAGCACTTTAGTGGGATCATTAAGCTCAAGAATCATGGCGCCTATTTGGTATTGGCCAGGATTTCTTTCATCTACTGCCTGATAAATCAATAACCAGCCCTCTTTAGTTTTTAAAGGAGGCGCCCCGGCGCCAATTTTTCGGCTGTCCCACATATGAGGTCGGGGAGCAATTAAATACTGTCCTTGAAGGTACTCACCTTCTTCAAAATTAAGATCATCAACAAAATCAATGAGAATGTTGGGATAAATTCGATGAAAAATAACATATTTTCCTTTGATTTTTTCCGGAAGGAGACAGGCACTTTTATCAACTACGCCAGGAGGAGAAATAAGTACGGGTTTTTGCCACAGCCAACGATGGTTTAAGAAATCTTCTAGCTTAATGGAAGTGAGAGCAATGCGGGGAGGCGAACAGCCATCAAAATCCACGTAAGTCATATAAATTTTTTGACCGATTCTTGTGAGACGCGGATCTTCACTACCGCCAAAACCTCCACCGGAAAAATAAGCAAAAGTTGCTTCTGTGGGTTTTTTGATTTTCTTGCCAAAAGAGCGGGTGTCATAAACCGGATAATCAAGACGTTCTTCGAGATGGAGGCCGTCTCGACTACTGGCGTAACCGAGTACCGAGACATAATCATAGCCTTGAGCACGATATAAAAGATGAACTTTACCTGCTTCATATACTGCAGCTGGATTGAAGGTATTAAAGGCTTCCCAAGAGTGGGATGGGAGTGGTTTTATAAGCGGATTGATGTTGGCTCTAGCGAGTTTAGGGGATAAAGTTTTCAAATGGATAAATTTACTGAGTTTGTTTTCCGGATAAGCGAGTAACCAAAGCTGGCGATTTAAATACCAATAAGATAAAAAGCGATCCTTTTTTCTGGCGAAGCCTAAATAAGAAAGCCGACGTCTTGGCCAAAATTTTGCCGTTTCCCAGATTGGCTCAGGATTTACCCAAAGACAATCAACTCCCTTCATTATTAAAGAGCCAATAAGATAATTACCTAATTTTTGCCGATGATAGATGATTAAAGTTTCTTTTGGTTTCGGGAAATCTTGAATGACACTTTGAATTGCTAGCTTACCCTTTTCAGGAAAAGGGCAATATTTTTCTATCAGGGATTTATAGCGGCCAAAATTTGCTTTTTTTCTCCCCATCAAGGCTTCACTTCTACTTGCATATAACTTTTGGTCTTTAGTAAAATCTAAGCCATCTTTGCTAAAAGCCCAAAAATAAACGGTGCGGTTTTTCTCAACTCTCTTACATAAAAGACAAACCTGATTTTTTTCATCAAAAACCGCTACTGCTTTACTTTTTGGGGGAAAATTTTCTTTTGGTTCCCAGTTTAAAAGAGAACGAAAAAAAGAGGGAGAGGCAGGTTTTTTTTTCATAAGTACCACACAAAAACCCCTTTTTAAGGCTAATTATTTTTATTTTAGTGTTCTTTAACATAAATGTAAATATGGAAATTTTACTTACTTTTTACCCATGATGGTTAACGCCAGTTGACATTTTTAAACCTGCAAGTTTTAAAAACTTCTTTCTTAGTTTAAATCTCATTGAAATCTTGAAATGCTTAAGGATTTAAAGAATTTTTAGTTAAATGGGCCGACACAAAAAAAGGCTAGCAAAAGAGTTTTAAGAAAAAGGTTTAAAACTTCAGTTAGTTTTTAAGAAAGGAGGATTAAGAAAGTAATTTTTTAAAATGAAGCTTGTGGTAATAATTTTGGCTAAAGCGGTGAGCTTCATCACGAAGTTGCATCAGTAATTTTAAAACGGGATTGTTACTTGCATATTTGAGTGGCAGCCAGCCAGTAATCACTCCACTTTTAATTTTAGGGAGAATGATTTCTTCTTCTTTTTTGGTTAATCCCAGCAATGAAATTTGGTTTTCCAAATGATGTTTTTTGAGAATTTTGAAGGCCGCCGAGATTTGACTTTTACCGCCATCCACGAGAATAAGTTGTGGATAAAGCCATTCCGGATGATTAAATCGTCGGTCAATAATCCTCGCCAGATCGGCAGGGTCGTTAGCTGAAGTTCTTTCAGTTTTAATTAACTTTTGTGAATTAGCTGAAGGCCTTTTAAGCGCTGTTTTTTTAATATTGAACTTGCGGTATAAAGATTTTTCTGGTTGGCCGTTGATAAAAGTCACCATAGCGCCAACAATAATTTCATAACCCAAGTTGGCGACGTCATAAGCCTCAATTTTACTTATGGTGGTTTGTTCAATTTGTTGATATTTAATGATCAAATTTCTAAGTTTTGTTAAGGCTAAACTATTTTGTTTTTCTTCACTTGGCATAGTTTGCCAATTCTGAGTCAATCGCTGTAAAGATAAAAATTGATTCTTATATTTTTGAGCTTTTTCAAAATCATTTTTTGCCGCCGCCATTTTCATTTTTTTTTCAAGATTTTTCAGCAGGAGTTTACTCCCTTTACCAGAAAGAATTTGTTTAATGTGTTTGATTTGCTGTTGATATTGCCGAGTTTTGAGCTTTTGAAAACCAGGACAAAGGTGAAGATGTTTATAGAAACATTCGCGTTTTGGTGGTTTTTTTTCTGAACAGAAAGGAAAAACCTTGCGAATTGTTTGGAGTACCAGTTTGATATCGCGACTGGAAGGAAAGGGGCCAAACCAAGCGTCTAATTTTTTTTCCAATTCCGGTCGACGTAAAGGAAAAATTCGCTGAGGAGGCTTGGTAATGGCGATATAAAGATAACGTTTATTATCCTTAAGACGGGTATTGTATTTTGGTTGATGTTCTTTAATCAGTTTGGCTTCCAGAAGTAAAGCGTCAAATTCAGAAGGTACGACCTGAAAATCAAAATCAGCAATTTGGGAAACGAGAATTTTGGTTTTAAGATCTTTTTGGTTTTCGCGGAAGTAACTCTCGATACGGTTTTTTAAACTTAAAGCCTTACCGATGTAAATAATCTTCCCGTTTTTATCTTTAAAAAAATAGACCCCCGGATATTTGGGAATTTTTTTTAATTTATTTTTAATTATCTTAAGCACGGAAGCAATTATTTTTTTGGGCAAAAAGCCAACCTAAACCATAAAAAGAAATAACAAAATAGACTAACGCTTGAATTCCTAAAAGGAAAGAAAACATTTCCAAAAGCCCGCCAAAAACAGAGCCTAAAAGGTTGCTACCAAAAACTGCGGCCTTATTTTTTGAGTGCGTATAAAGATTAGCAAAAACGATACCAGAAAAGAAATGCGGCAGGCACAGAAATAAAACTGAACTGACTAACTTAATAAAACCACTTAACTGATTAAAGAGATCTAGAGGAATAAGTAATTGAGAAATTAAAGTAGTAAAGAGTAAAACAAAACCGAGACGCAACGAGATTATTTTTTTATAAACGGCAAAATTTGCCGCCAGAATAAAAATTAGTACTCCGGTAATAATAAATAAATTTGTGGTCCAAGTGGTACCAAAAAGCAAGCTGGATTTACTGATATTTTGAAATTCAAAAAGCATAAAACCGATTCCTAAAAAGAAAAAGGCTGGACTAAAACCGTTGGCTTTTAAGTTTTTTAAGCCAAAAATTGTCATGCCCAAACCAATAATAAAAGCAGTGAAGAGATGAATTAAAGGGAGTCGGGGTTTATCCAAATAATGATAAGGCCAGTCGTCGGTAAGAGGGTTTATCTTGGTGTTGTATGTCAAACGATGTTTATTGATGAAGGAAGCGAGTTTGAGATTGTTATTTAAAATTTTATCCAACTCTTGTTTATCTTTTGAAGCTACAAAAATTATTCCTCCCCAACCGAAAGCGCCTTTACTTCTCACCTCAAAAATTTTTGGCTGGTAGCCAAAGACATCCTCTATGGTTTTTTGAATCCTGGAACCTATCCAAGGCCGAGTCACCTCAAAGCTTAAAAAAAGTAATCCGTCATCGGTAAGTAAATTTTTAGCTTTTTGCAAGCTTTGCTTAGTATAAAGATAGTTATCCAACCTTAAATTGGTAAGGCTGCTGCTGGTAGTGTGAGAGTCGGCAAGACTCATAATAATCAAATCATATTTTTTTTGGGCCTTTTGTAAGAAAGCTCGGCCATCGTCGATCACAATTTTTACATTTTTTTTAAGATAAGGCGCATCCGGATGGTACTTTTTTCCAAGCCTTATAATTGTAGGATCTATTTCCACGACGGTGATATTTTTTGCTTCGGCGTAATAAGCAGCCGCCGCATCGTTACCGCCACCCCCACCGATAATTAAAACCTCTTTAGGTTGGGGTTTAAATTTATAAGGAAGAGAATAATGGTTGGAAAATTCTATGTCTTGAGAATTTTTTAAAAAAACTTCCTCAATAGCAAACATTCTTTGGTTAATATCCTCTGGAGAAAGAGAAAGCAAACCCATATAAGCGACATTGTTGGTTTCTAAAAACCAGCCCGTTGGTTGATGTCTTTCGGGATTAGTAATTCTTGAAAGAATGAGTTTTTGGTAGGGAGACCAAAAAGTATTGGGTTGTTCAAAAGGTTGGCCAGCACTTTTCGGTGCCAGTAAAACTACCGTGGCTAGCACTCCGGCAACAGCGAGAATTTTTTCGTTTTTATTTTTTATAAGATAAATTAACAATAACTGTCCAAAAACGATAGCTAGAAAAGGAGAGACCTCAAGCACGGAAAGTGTCTGAAAAATCCACATACCAATTAAAGAGGCAACAATATTTATTGAGTAACCCAAAAGAGGATTCTTGCTCGCATTTAAACTGGTGCCTAAAAATTGACCAATTGGCACAAAAGCGAAAGCAATAATTACAAAAAGAGTGAGGGTTAAAAAAAGACCAATAATAATACCGGTTTTGGAAAAAGTTTCTACTTGCATCCAAATATAAGCTTCCGAGAGAGGGGCTAATAATTCGGTGATGCCGGAAAATAATTTAAACTCTAAATTGGGGAGACGAACGATATATTTTATTACTAAAAAGAGGCTAATAAGGAAAAAAAACAAGACACTCAAGGAAAGAGAATACTTCTTTTTGGTTAACATTCCCAAACCCGAACCAGTAAAAATCGCCAAAAGCACGAGATTTGACATGTAGGCAAAAATACGGATTTCCGTGCTTACAACCCTAATCACCAAAAGTTCAATAAAGAGGAATAAAAAGCTAATTAGAAAAAGTTTTAAATAATTCTGCTTAAACATTTGGCTTATTGTAACATAACGCCTTAGCTTCTTTTTAAAGATATTTTTTGAGGTATTTACCGGTGAGAGAATTTTTATTATTAGCAATTTCTTGAGGAGTGCCTTCTGCGACAATTTTTCCGCCCGCTTCGCCACCTTCAGGGCCTAAGTCAACAATCCAGTCAGCATTTTTAATAACGTCCAAATTGTGTTCAATAACAATAACCGTATTGCCGCGTGTTACCAATTCTTTTAGCACCTTGAGTAGTTTTTCTACATCAGCAAAGTGTAGGCCGGTGGTGGGTTCATCCAAAAGATAAAGAGTATGATTACGGCTTGATTTGACCAACTCGCGGCTCAATTTCAATCTTTGAGATTCACCACCAGAGAGCGTTGGTGAGGGTTGCCCCAACTGTAAATAATCCAAGCCAACTTTTTCAAGAATTTTTAGCTTTCTCACAATAAGGGGAAAGGCAGCAAAAAATTTTAAAGCTTCATCTACGGTTAATTGTAAAACCTGATGGATATTTTTTTCTTTAAACTCTACTTCGAGAATTTCACTTTTGAAACGGGTGCCGTGGCATTCTTCGCATTCTACCCAAACATCAGGTAAAAACTGCATTTCGACGCGAATTACTCCCTGACCTTTGCAGGCTTCACATCTACCGCCATTGACGTTAAAAGAAAAATGACTTTGAGTAAAGCCGCGCAATCTTGCTTCTTTGGTTTCAGCAAAAAGTTTTCTAATATCGGTAAAAACACCAGTATAAGTTGCCGGATTGCTTCGGGAAGTCCGACCAATAGGAGATTGATCAACAAGTAAAACCTGATTAATTTGTTCTGCTCCTGTGAGTTTTTCAAATTTTCCGGGCTGATCGCGGAAATAATAATCAAGTTGTTTTTTGATCGCCGGATATAAAGTATCATGAATCAGAGTTGATTTACCCGAACCAGAAACACCGGTAATACAAATTAGTTGATTGAGTGGTAAAGAAACATCAATTTTTTTGAGATTATGCTCTTGACAACCTTGAATGGTGAGAAAACCGTGGTTTGTTGCCGCACTGCCGGTTAATCTCAAAACTTTCTTTTTTTGACTTAGGTAAAGACCGGTAAGGGACTGACGGTTTTTTTTAATTTGGTTTGGGGTACCAGTCGCTACTACCCTGCCCCCTTTTTTACCTGCTCCTGGTCCAAAATCTACAATCCAGTCAGCTGCCTCCAAAACTTCTTGGTCATGTTCAACCACCACCACGGTATTATTTAAATTTCTTAAACGTTTCAGGGTTTCAATTAATCTTTGGGTGTCGCGTTGATGCAGACCCACCGTTGGTTCATCAAGAACGTAAAGGACACCGGTTAGACCCGTGCCTATTTGGCTGGCTAGTCTGATGCGTTGGGCTTCACCTACCGATAAAGTAGCAGCACTGCGGTCCAACGTAAGATAATCTACACCCACGCCCACCAAAAAACTGAGACGGTTAATAATTTCCTTAAGAATTGGTTGGCTGACTTCTTTTTCCTTTTCCGAAGCTAACTTTTCCCTGATTTTATTTGACCAAAACAGCAGGTCTTTTAAAGACATGGCTGAAATTTGCGCAATTGATTTCTGATCAACGGTGATGCTTAAAGCTTCTTTCTTTAAGCGGGTGCCGAGACAAAGAGGACAAATTTCTTTAACCATCAATTTTTCAATTTCTTCCCGGACGACATCGGAAGTGGTGGTGTAATACTGCTTTTCAAGCATTTCTGCCCTAAATGGTGAAACCTTATTCCTGTCAACTTTGAGCTTAGCGCCAATACCATTACAGGCGGGACAGGCACCTTGAGGCGAATTAAAAGAAAACAAACGTGGTTCAATTTCACTCAAGGAAAGATTACAAACAGGACAGGCAAAGCGTTGAGAAAAAAGATAATCTTTAAAATTCTTGGGTTTTTCCGGTAATTGAAAGCCTTTATCTTTAATTTCGCTTAAAATCAGTAAACCATTACTTAAATCTAAGGCAATTTCAACGTCGTTTTGTAAACGCTGAGAGATTTCGGCGTTAAAGGGTTTTTTTAAAGAGACTAAACTAATTCGGTCCACGACAACATCAATATTGTGACGGTTGGTTTTGATCAAAAAAATATCCTCATGGAGTTTGAGAAAATGACCATCAATTCTGACTTCTTCGAAACCCTTACGTTTGAGATTATCAAATAGCTTACTAAATTCACCCCGCTTATCGCGAATAATTGGGGCTAAGAGTAAGAATCTGCCGATTTTTTCTGTTTTTAACTTTTTTTCAATTAAAGAAAGAATCTGTTTAGTGATACTAACACTGGTTTGTCTGGTGATTTCCCGGCCGCATTGTGGACAATGGGGATGGCCGATACGGGCGAAGAGCACGCGCAGATAGTCATAGATTTCAGTTACGGTGCCGACGGTAGAACGGGGATTATGGGAAAGACCATGCTGATCAATAGCAATTGCCGGCGACAAACCTTCAATCGTATCTACTTCTGGCCGGCGCATCATTCCTAAAAATTGGCGAGCATAAGAAGAAAGAGACTCAACATATCGCCGTTGGCCTTCGGCGTATAAGGTATCCATTGCCAGACTGGATTTACCTGAACCAGAGACACCGGAAAAGACGATAAGTTTGCCCTTAGGAATTTCGACATTAATATTCTGAAGGTTGTGTTCTCGGGCACCTTTAATGATAATTTTTTCTTCTTTATTTTTGTCCATATACGAACTTTCCATTTTATCATAAAAAAGATAATTGATTAAGGGTTGGGATATATTTATATTTGCTCTATAAAAAGATTTTTGGGGACAAAAAAAGACGGCTTTCTAGATTGACTCTAAATTTCCGTCTATCTTTCGAGGCGGCGGAAGCCAACTAACTGGTTTTGGTTCATAGGGATTAATCGGTTTATAACGAGACCGGTGTCGTTCCCTACTGATCGTTAACCAGATGCGGATTTGCTGTTTCTCCGCCTTAACAAGATCATCTTTTGATGCCATACACATCACCTCTTTTCTCGATGATCTCTTTAACAAATTTATTAAAGTGCTACTTAAATTATTTTATCAGTTTACTTTTTAAAGCACAAGGATCTAGTTTTAATTTGTGAGGAGGAACTAATAAGAATTTTTGTCGGCAAAAACTTAAAACCATTTTAAATGACGTTTCTATCAGATAATTTTATAACAGATGATAAAATTAAGCGATATGAGATTTCAGCTTAAAGCCGATTTTGAGCTCACCGGGGATCAGCCGGAAGCGATAGATAAATAAATGAATTTATTTTTTATTCAAAAGATAACCTTAAGCGGACATTAAAAGCGCCGGCAAGACGTTTGAGCAAATTCAAAGAAGGATTGGCAAGCATATTTTCTACCCTTGAGATTACTGCTTGGGTAGTTTTGGCTTTTTTGGCGAGCTCTCCCTGGCTCATTTTTTTGTTTAGTCTTTGGTTGATGATTTGCCGGGAAAGCTGATATTCCACTTCAGATTCTTCCCACGTTTTCTTGAACTGGGGATCTTTTAGACTTTCTTTAAGATGGTCTTGCAAAGTATAAATTTTTCTCATGATTTTAATATATCTTAAAAGATATATTATGTCAATGGTTAATTTTATAATCTTTTAATCTTTTAAGAGCGATTTCAATTTCTTTTTTTGGTGTTTTTTGTTTTTTTTTGTAAAAAGCATGTAATAAAAGGATTTTTTTGCCAGTATAAGCAACATATAAAATTCTGACATTTTCCTTACTCCTGATTTTGATTTCCCATAAGGGCGTGCCGGTTAATTTTTTAAGATGAGGAATAGCTCCTTGTAAGCCATATTCAGCAAGATGCATGAGAATGCGGAAGATTTTAACTTTGGTTTTGGGTAAACAATTATCTAAAAAATCATGGATGGGATTCTCGCCTGAAGAAGAAAGCCAATAAATAATTTCCCAAGTTGCTTTCATTATTTTTAATTTAACAATTAGTAACAGTGAGGATCAATGATAAAATTAAGCGATATGAGATTTCAGCTTAAAGCCGATTTTGAGCCCACCGGCGATCAGCCGGAAGCGATCAAGAATTTAACCGAAGCACTCGAGAAAAATAAACGCTTTCAGGTTTTGCTGGGTGTGACTGGTAGCGGTAAAACTTTTACCATAGCTAATGTCATCCAAAATTTACAAAAACCGGCGTTGATTATTTCCCATAATAAAACGTTGGCTGCCCAGCTTTATCAGGAATTTAAGGAATTTTTTCCGGATAATGCTGTTTCCTATTTTGTTTCTTATTATGATTATTATCAACCGGAATCTTATATTCCCCAAACCGATACTTATATTGCCAAAGAAGCAGAAATCAACGAAGAGATTGACAAGTTAAGATTATTAGCCACCAGCCACATTTTTTCCCGAAGAGATGTCATTGTCGTCGCCTCGGTTTCCTGCATTTATAATATCGGTTCTCCAAAAGAGTATCGTAATCGAGTCTTAATTTTCAAAAATGAACAAATATTTAACAGAGAAAAATTTTTGTATTCTTTAGTTTCACTTTTTTATAAAAGATCAAGATTAAAATTGGAAAGAGGTAATTTTTTTGTTCGAGGAGAAAATGTGGAGATTTATCCGGCTTACGCTGATGAAATTATTAGGGTTGTTTGGAAAAAGAATAAAATTAGCAAAATCAGTAGCCGGCCGGTTTTTGGCGGTCAAGAAAGAAAATTAAACCAATATTATTTATATCCAGCCAAACATTATTTAGCCGATCCCCAAACCTTAAAAAATGCTTTTGCTCAAATTCGCCAGGATTTAAAGATTAGGCTTGATGAATTAAAAAAACAAAAAAAATTTTTAGAAGCCAATCGTTTGGAGCAAAGAGTTAATTATGATTTGGAAATGATTAGGGAAATGGGTTATGTCAATGGTATTGAAAATTATTCGCGTTATTTTGATGGCCGCCTACCCGGGGAGGCCCCTTATACTTTAGTTGATTATTTTCGTCATCAGTATGGTGATAATTTTTTAGTAGTTATTGATGAGTCTCACATGACCGTGCCTCAGTTACGGGGAATGTATCGGGGGGATCAGTCACGCAAAAATACACTCATTAACTTTGGTTTTCGGCTACCTTCTTGTTTGGATAACCGGCCTTTAAAGTTTACCGAATTTATGGTCCGTGTCCCGCAAGCAATTTTCGTTTCTGCCACCCCGGATGAATGGGAAATTAGACAAGTTGGCGGCAAAGTTGTGGAACAATTAATCCGACCCACGGGGTTAGTGGATCCTCAGGTCGAAATTCGTCCTACAAGCAAGCAAGTACAGGATTTAATTAGGGAAATTATTCTAAGAAAAAGAAAAAATGAAAGGGTATTAGTGACCACCCTGACCAAAAGAATGGCAGAAGAATTAAGTAATTATTTATCAGAACCAAATAATACCGGTGAAGTTTTAAACGTTCATTATTTACATGCTGATGTGGAGACCTTAGTGCGGACCGATATTTTACGTGATTTGCGTTTGGGAAAGTATGATGTGATTGTGGGCGTTAATCTTTTGCGTGAGGGTTTGGACTTGCCTGAGGTTTCCTTGGTAGCAATTTTTGATGCCGACAAACAAGGTTTTCTGCGCTCCAAAATTTCGCTTATCCAAACCATGGGCCGGGCAGCACGTCATGTCGCCAGTAAAGTTATTTTATATGCTGATGAGGTAAGTTTAGCGATGAAGGAAGCGATTGAGGAGGTTAACCGTCGAAGAAAAATTCAACTGGATTACAATCAAAAACATGGAATTACTCCTCAAACTATCAAGAAACCAGTCCGTGACCGCTTGGTGGAAAAATCAGAAGTTCAGGAAGAAAGTAATTTTGATGAAGATGGCTTGACACCTGGTGAGGCAAAAAAAATGCTTATTAAATTAAACCGCAAAATGCGCGAATATGCCAAATTGTTGGAATTCGAGCAGGCGCTGAAGGTTAGAAAGAAGATCGAGAAGATAAAAGAAAGATTTGAGTTATAACTCACAACTAAATTTTAATTCTCCTTCACAGCGGTCTTTGCCTAAGCCGCCATTAACAAAATCATAATTTGGGCCACCGACCAAAATGTCATTACCCGGACCACCGCTAAGTACATCCAAACCTTCAGCACCAATTAAACAATCATCCCCAAAACTACCAAAAAGCCAATCATTACCTTCAAAGCCAAAAATTAAATCATTGCCAAACGTTCCCATCAAAACCTCGCTTCTACAAGTTCCAAAAATGATTTTGTCAAATTTGATATTTTTGCAGGCTTCAGGAATTTCTGCCGCCACGCCAAACTGGATGGTAAAAATCACACTATTGTTTTGATAACTATTGTTTGCCGAGGAGTCAAAAACCACTTTGAATTGAAATTCTGTCATTTCACCCGGATTGAGGTTGATTAAAGGCAAGCCGCTCGGACCCATAGATTCGCTAAAAAAATGATTGAGATTTTTTGGTCCAAAAACATCACGGCCATTTTGGGTAATAGTCAGTTTTAATTTTTGACTGATATTGCCGGTTTCCGAAGTTTTAATACCCTTGATTGAAATAACTCTACCTACTGTAGCATTATTCATGACTTTGACTTGACGAGTTATCACATCACCCGGTAGCATATTAAGGATTTTAAATAAGGGTTGGTCCGCCGGCACACCCCAGTCAACCGATAGGTCGCCGATAGTCTGGGCTGTGGCCGGATGAACAAAATTTTTCCAAAGACCGGTTTTTGCGATCGCCAATAACAGAATAACAATTAAAATAATAATCCTGATTAATTTAAATTTGCTATCTTTCATACTTTAACTACCCGGTGTGGGACTGTCGCGATCAACAAAGTCTGCCGCCGTATCGGTATCCTTGCCGTCCGGTTCTCTTTCTAAAGAATGACCTTCCCTGACCGGTCCGGCGGCTGGATTCCAAACGGCTGTATCATTACCATAATTCATTTGATCAATTACCACACCACTGGGATTCTTTAAGATTACTCTGTCACCATTATTGTTTAAAGCCAAAGGTGTGCCTCCAAGGGCATTTATTTTTTCAACACCACTAGGAATAGTCCAGAATTTCCAGGTATTAGTATCATGAGAAAGAAGGGCAAACCCTAAAGCTGGAACATCAACATTGAGGTTTACCGTGACACAACTGTTGTTATCGCAAATTTGCCAATCTTTGAATGGAACAGCAAAATTATTAGAATTATAAATTTCTATCCACTCATTATTACCTTCGGTTTCTGTAGATCCGTTACTGGTTCTTGCATCGACATCATAGTAAACTTCATTAATAACTAGTTTGATTACTGAAGGAGAAGGACTAAGTGATGGTGATGGAGAAGTTATTGGACTGGCCGAGGGACTAGGTGAAACAGTAGGTAAAGGGATAGGTGAAAGAGAAGGTGAGGCCAAACCAAAATCGGTCGCCACCGAGAGAATATTACCTTGCTTTTTTTCCGTATCGGTCAAATAAGAATAGGCAGTTTTAAATCCTGCTAGTCCCAAAACTAAAAAGGCAAAAACCAACAAAAAAGGGCTTTTCATATTTAAATTGACTGACTTTTTTTGCCCGCCAAATATTTTTTAATTTCTTTTTTGATATTAATAATTTCACTATAAATAATAATCGTGGCTGGTACAACAATCAAAAAAATGTAACCCATTTGTGTTCGGCTGAAAGTCACCGCATAGCCCAGATAGGGCAAACTGAAGATTACCTTACCCAATACATCCTTTTGGTTGACTTTTTTCACATCTGCACCTTGATTGGCATCACCTTTAGTTTGGTAAAAATAATCGCCATTGATTACCTCCCGAGCCACAACCCTGTGAGTGAGAGTTTCTTTAGCAGCCAGAAAAGTGATAATTTCACCTGGTTGGTAAAGAGGTAGATCAACAGGCGAGACGACACTCTTATTAAGATTGCTGATAACAATGATTGAGCCAGTTTTGATCGTCGGTTCCATGGAGCCGGACTGAACGACAAAAAAATTAAAACCGGCGTTTTTCTGTCCATAAGTGTAAAAGGTGAGGCCGCCGAAAAGCAAAAGCAGAAAAATAAGTAAAAGATAAAAAGTATTAAAGATTTTTTTTAATTCCATAAAAACCTTCCCCCGGCAGGGCGCAGATTTGGGCTTCCGCGCCCTGCCAGAGAATTTTACCCTTTACTCTACAGATCTGCGTCGTAATAATCAATTAAGCCGGTTTCAAAAAGATAACTGTCACCATGCCATTTTATCATTGTTTTAGTTACCGAATTCCAATCACTGGCAAGGATTACCCAAACTTTGGCATTGGTTAAATTCTGATTAAGTTCAACTGTCTGATTGTTAATGCTGTAATCGCCGCTACTGTTGGTGGTAAAGGCTTTAATTTCGACAGTATCCGAACCATTCCAAGGATTAGTTCCTGAAACCAGAACATAATTTGTATTGGGTGTCAAACCTTTAACAGATAAGTCGTATTTAAAGTCATCATCTTTAACTTTATAGACTAACTCGGCATATTTTCCAGGCAATTCCTCTTGGTCAATATCAGCCCAATCTGGCCCGCTTTTACTGACCATTTTAACGGTATTGGTTAACTGTTCAGCAAACAATGTGATATCAAAAGTTAAAATATCACCTTGAGCCCAGTTGGGAGTATCAGACTGCATATGATAGCTTTGGCTGACTTCCATTTTACCCCCAGCTGGAATCATTCCCAAGAATTCTCCTCTCTCTTGATCTAGTTTATCCAAGGTTTTATTGTCCGAATCAGTATAAATGGTTTGAAACCAGTAAGGCTGAGTATCACCGGCGCGATAAACCTTTACCGACAAATCATAATTAATAACGCTGGAAATATGGTTATTATCACCATTACTACTAAAAACACATGTTTGACCATTCCAGTTACCCTCTTGATCAACACATTCTGGTTCGGTGACCGTTCCGCTTTTCTCTTCACCCAAAGTAATTTTTTTCCAGACATTAACAGGATTGGTGCCGACATTATTAATAGTAAAGTTGATATACTCAGTCTGACTTGGCTTCATGTCTTTTAGCTCATAGGCACTTGTTTGTTCCCAAGGATTTTGGTTATTAACCGCAATATCAATAGTACCTGAAGAAAAGGTGTTGCCGGTTTTGGTTTCGGTGTCAGTAAAAAAGGCGCGGGTGGCGCCAAAACCAACGAGAGAAACCGCGGCAATCGTAATTAAGCTTAAAAAAATTCTTCTCATTTATTTTTTCACCTCCTTTCTTTAAAGAATTTTGGATTGTTTTTACCTTCCGTGAGCGGTCAGGCTGAGGCAAGAAATTAAAAAGTAATTTCTTTAACAGCATATTAATGAAATTAAAATTGCTTGTCAACTAAAGAAAAATATGTCTAAGTATGACAAAGAGTAACTTTTTACACCCTCTTGACAAAAGACAAAGCTTTTTTATAATAGCACTTGTCAAGTTAGAGTGATAAAATAAGAAGATAAAAAGGAGGTTGCTATGGTTAAAAAAACTCTTTCAAAAATTTTCCCCACTCAAGGTTATGTTTTAGTTGATCCGGAGGAAAAACAGAAAAAAACTTCTTCCGGCATTTATCTACCTGATTCTCATGATGAAAAATCCCAACAAGGCAAAGTTTTAGCGGTGGGAGCCGATGAGCCCAAACGCAAAGCGCCTTGCAAAAAGGGTGACACGGTCATTTATAAGAAATGGGGCGGTGATGAATTTAAACTGGGTTTAGGCGAGAAAGAATATTTATTTGTTAAATTTGAAGATATTTTAGCGGTTATCAAATAAAGGAGGTTATTATGGCAAAACAAATCATTTTTGGTGAAGATGCCCGGCAAAAATTAATGGCTGGGATTGATTTACTTGCCCGCTGTGTGGTAACTACTTTAGGTCCTAAAGGCCGTAATGTAGCTTTGGATAAAAAATGGGGAGCACCCAACGTTGTTCACGACGGTGTTTCCGTCGCCAAAGAGATCGAATTAAAAAACCCTTTTGAAAATATGGGTGCTCAGTTAATTAAAGAGGCAGCTTCTAAAACAAACGATACGGCAGGTGATGGTACCACCACTTCTACTTTATTATCGGCGATGCTAATCAAAGAGGGTTGGAAGGCGATTGTGGCTGGAGTTGATCCAATGCAGATGAAGAAAGAAATTGACGAAGCTGTTGCCGAAGTGGTTAACCGTATTCAGAAAATGGCTAAACCCATTAAAGGCCAGGAAGAGATTAAACAGGTGGCAACGATTTCCGCCGGCGATGAAAAAATAGGTCAATTAATAGCTGAATCTTTGGAAAAAGTTGGCAAAGACGGCGTGGTGACCGTTGAAGAAGGCAAAACCATGGAAATGACTATCGATTATAAAGAAGGCATGGAATTCGATAAAGGTTATGCCTCGCCTTATTTTGTGACCAATGCCGATACCATGGAAGCAGAAATTGAAGATCCTTATATTCTGATTACTGATCAGAAGCTTTCTTCAATTAGTGATCTTTTACCGTTTTTGGAAAATGTGGTTAAAACTTCCAAAAACTTGGTGATTATTGCTGATGAAATTGAGGGTGAGGCTTTGGCAACTTTGGTAGTTAATAAATTGAGAGGAGCTTTTAATGTTTTGGCGGTGAAGGCTCCTGGCTTTGGTGACCGCCGTAAAGAGATGTTACAGGATATTGCCATTTTGACCGGTGGGACGTTCATCTCTGAAGACACAGGTCGTAAACTAGAGTCAGTTAAAATTGAAGACTGTGGGCGAGCCGACAAAGTTTGGGCTGATAAAGAAAACTGTCGAATTATCGGTGGTAAAGGTTCCAAACGCGAGATTAATGCGCGGATTGAAGCCATAAGGAACGAATTGAAGACGACAGACTCTGAATTTGATAAGGAAAAACTCCAGGAAAGGCTGGCGAAATTATCAGGAGGAGTGGCGGTGATTAATGTAGGCGCGGCCACAGAAGTTGAGATGAATGAAAAGAAAGAACGGGTTAAAGATGCTGTGGAGGCTACCAAAGCGGCCATTGAGGAGGGTGTTGTTCCCGGTGGCGGAGTAGCTTTGCTGCGCGCCCGTTCAGTTTTAATCAAAGGTATGGGTAAAGAGATTAATCATGCTAAGGAAGAAATGAATTGGCGCAATTTTGAGACCGCAGGCAAGGGTATTCTTTATAGTGTTTTGGCAACTCCTTTAATGGGAATTGTGGCCAACGCTAAAGCTAACGCTGAATGGATTTTGCGTGAAGTGGAAAAGAATGCCAATCCAAATTGGGGTTACAATGTTAGTAGTATGAAATTCGGCGATATGTTAGCGATGGGCGTTTTGGATCCCGCCAAGGTAGTCAGGTTGGCTTTGCAAAATGCGGCTTCGGTGGCGACGATGGTTTTGACCACCGACGTTTTGATTACTGATCTTCCAGAGAAAGAAAAGAGCGGGACTATGCCTGAAGGCATGGGCGGTATGCCGGAAATGTAAGCTGAGAATTAGACTTTATAAAGTTAATAAAACTCCCCTATTAAAAGAGGGGAGTTTTTAATAATTGATAATTTTTAGAGATTATCAATAATTGCGTAAGGATTGATTTTAACGCCGTTATCTATAATTTCCAAATGTAAATGAGGGCCAGTAGAACGACCAGTTGAACCAACTAAGCCAATGATTGTGTCTAGTTTAACTTCATCATTAAGATTAACTTTGATAGTTTTTAAATGGGCATAAAGAGAAGTGAGAGTTTCTCCATGTTGGATGATCACGTAGTTGCCGTAACCCCAAAACTGATAACCGATGGCCACTACTTTACCGGTGGCAATAGGATAAACAAAAGCGCCGTTGTTATCAGCAATATCTATGGCAGGATGGTACCAGTGATATCCTTGGGAAATAGTGCCCTTTACCGGTTTCTGAAAAGTATGCAAGGTTTTAATGATTGCCGGTGGGGTGATAACCGTTGGTGGTGTTTGCGCCTGCGCCGGTAAAGGTGTCAAAAAGGTACTTATCGGCCCAGTCAAAATCATGACAATCGGTAAGCCAAGGCCAAAAATTTGTTTAATCTTTGGTTTTTCAAAAATAATTCTAAAAATCCGAGAAATAAAATTACCTTTACGCCAATTGGGTAAATTAAAAACAATCATCTTCTGGCTTGATTTAGGCCATAAAAAAATCTTCCGCACCAATTGTGGGAAGATTGAGCGTATTCTAACAAAAATCTAGCTGAAAGTCAAATTTATGTATGCGTTGCGGACATTTGAGACAAATAGCCGTTGGAAACTAAATATTCCATAGGTGACTTTTGTCCCAAGGAATGATGCGGTCTTTCCAGATTATAGAATAGCAGATATTCTGCCAGCTTGTCATTAAATAATTTAGG
>CAYNMC010000033.1:0-3098 GCA_964398365.1 uncultured Pseudomonadales bacterium
CCTTCAAGTAATTCTTTTACGGGATATTCAAATTCACCTACAACTCCGAATTTAATAACTTTGCTTTTTGCTAAGGTTTTAAGGGGGTCTATAGAAAAATAAGGCCCAACCAAAACCGCTTCAACTTTAAATTTTTTCATCAACTTTTCCGTTAATCTAATATCAACTTTTTCACTTAAACGACCGGTATAAACTACTAAAAATTCCGGCTTAAATTCTTTAAGAAGATTTTCAACGTCTTTGAACTGTAAATTGGCTGCTGGCGCATCTATCAACTTTACTTTATAAGCATGTTTTTCAAGAAAAGCCCCTAAGTAACCTAACCAGATTGGATACCATTGAGTATGAGAAAGTGAAACGAAATCACAACGAGCGTTGCGCATGTAGTCGGGCAAATAAGGAAGACTAAGTAAGGCAATTCTTTTCATTTTACAGCCTCTATTGATAAAAGTGGCGCTAATCCTTGTTTAAATCTTCTTTCTCCAAAAATCCAATCCGTCAGTGGATTTAAACCAAACCAGTGATAACTTTCCTTAATTTTAACAAAACCTACTTTTTTTAATTCATCGCTTATCTTTTGGGCATCTAAACCTTCTGAATGAAATTCACATTTTTTATATAAAGATTCATTAAGATTTTTCACAAGCTTAGCATAACGTCGGCAAGGATTGCGTAAAAAACGGTAGAGAGACAGGAGTGGTTTAAAATTTTCAGCAAAATGTTTTTCTAAATCATGATCAGTGTAAAACCCTCCACCATCTTTTAAAACTCGATAGCTTTCTTGGAAAACTTGCCTAGTGTCAACACAATGATGCAAAGTGGCAAAACTACAGATAACATTAAAACTTTTATTCGCAAAAGGTAACTGATTAATATCAGCACAAACCGCCTGACCATATTCTTTAGCTTTTTGGAGGATCTTTTCCGAAATATCAACTCCAACTATATTTTTAAAATATTTCCGAGCGCACTTCATAACAAAACCAGTACCACAGCCCAAATCCAGAAAATTTTTATTACCATATTTATTGGCCAGTTTTTTTAATCTTAAAGATAACCATTTTTCAAGCTTTGGTGATCTTCTGCCATCAGCTAAATCATACACAGCTGCGGTTTTATCATAGAATTCTTTATTAGCTAGCAGAATTTCTTTCTTTTTTCTATTTAACTCCCAGCGGCTAATTAATATCGCTTTAGAAGAGATTAAACTGTTTTTAAAGACATCGGCATAAGGGAAAAAATTAGATAGAGAGGAAGAGCTAAGTGTGGTTAAAATCCAAGTTCTCATGTGGTGAATCTCCACAATTGCTTTAAAATTAATGGTAAATTTTTATAAGTAACCATCTGAGTTATTGCCTTCAAAATATATTGTGGCCTTAAATAAAATCGCCGAAAAGCCTTACGGTACATTTCTCTTACGCTCTCTGGCTTGGTTATTTTATCATTGATATAAACTTTGTTTTCAAAAGGACCATACTCATCCCAATTGTGGGTTAATAACTTTCCTTCTTTTTCCATTTGCCAAAAAAGCTTGGAACCGGGAAAAGGAGTAACGATCGTAAACTGACAGCGGTCAAGCGGTAATCGACAAACAAAATTTATGGTTTTTTCCATATCTTTTTTAGTTTCGCCGGGATTGCCAAAACAAACAAAACCACCCACTGGAAAACCTAATTTTTTAGCTAATTTTATTGCTCTCTCTATCTGTTTTAGAGTGGTTTTTTTACCAATTACTTTATCCAAAACCCTTTGCGATCCAGATTCAATAGCAAACCAAACATCAACACAGCCTGCTTTTTTTGCCCACCATAAAAATTCTTTGCTTAGATTATCAACCCGGGAAATACCGTTGGGTAAACTCCAAGCAATATTCAGTTTTTCCTTAACCATCAATTTGCAAATCTTTAAAGCTCTTTGAGGTAAAACATTAAAAGCATCATCTTGAAATTCAATAAAATTAACACCATATTTCTCTTTAAGCCATTTCATCTCGGCAATCACATTTTCGGGGCTACGAAAACGATACTCATAACCATGAACTCCTTTAAAGCAAAAAATACACTGATAAGGACAACCTCTACTAGTTATCATTGTTCCAGGAATAATTTTGCTTTTATCAATCCAAGTAGGTCTAGTAGGCCCATATTTTTTATAGGGGAAAAGGTGCCAAGCAGGAAAAGGTAGAGAATCTAAATTTTTAATAAAAGCTCTAGGTGGGTTATGAATAATTTTCTGATTTTTTTTGAAAGAGAGACCTTTTATTTTATTAAAATTTTTCTTTGGCCAAATTCGACAAATCTCTAACATTACTTCCTCACCTTCTCCCCTTACTACCATATCAACCTCGGCTATTTTGAGGCTTTCTTCCGGCAGGGAAGAAGCATGAGGTCCACCTAAAATCGTCCAGATTTTTGGGTTATATTCTTTTATTCTTTTGGTTAATTTCCACGCATTATAAACATTGGGAGTTAAAGTAAAAATACCAGTAATATCGATAGTTCTTAGTCTTCTGGTTAAGTCATCAGGCTGCACATTTAAATCTAAAACCGAAACCGGAAATTGATTTTTTTCTAAAACCGCAGCGATGTAAGCTAGGCCTAAGGGTAAACAATGGGTAGTATCAAATTCAACCGAAGTCTTGGGATAAATCAACAAAACTTTAGGGAGTCTTTTTCTCATAATATTTATTTATATTTTTATTTATGTTTTGAAATTTGGAGATTTCATTAAAAATTAATATTAGAATAGTAATTTCTTAACTGAGTCTTCAATTTTATATTTAGGTTTAAATCCCAGCTGTTTTCTCGCTTTACTATTATTAAAATAACGATAATTATAGAAACCCTCCAAAATATTTGAATTAATCAGTTTAAATGAGGGCGTAAATCTTTCTATAATTTTAAATGCTGTGATGATCGGAACGCAAGTAAATTTGGGAATAGTAAACATTATTTTTCCCTTCTTTAATACTTTAGCAATCCTGTTAATTAAATCTCGATAAGTCAAATTTTCCCTGCTAAGAATATAATTTTCTTTGTTTTTACCAAATTTCATCGCCAACTCTAATCCCTTAATAAGATCATCAACATCAATATAAC
>CAYNMC010000034.1:0-9726 GCA_964398365.1 uncultured Pseudomonadales bacterium
TATTGAAGCCAATCTGGAATTCCTAGAGAATACCCAAGAATTCAATCTTAAACTGGTAGATTATTTGTGATACTACAACACAGTCAGACCTCATCAATCATTAGATTATTTAACCACTATGGAGTTTATTATGCTCAAGGAGGACTTAGAGTCCAAAAAGTACTGGACTTATACACGAACTTTACTAAATCCTCCTAGTTGAGTAAAATATAAGATATTAAAGATGAAATTAAACTTTTTGATAGATGATAATTATCTGATAGTTCATACGCTTGCTAGTATGGCTTCGGATAGATTTTCTTCGCAAGAATATAAAAAGACTATTGTAGCTTTTCAAGACTTTGCTTGGAAAAAATCAGAAACTTGTTACAATTTTCTGATCGCCCGTTTTTATCCTGAATTTTGGTTGGATTATAAGGTTAGCGAGTTGTCACAGAAATTAACACAATACTTAGATTTTCTCAAAAAGAGTGCTAGTTTTGGAAAAATACTTGAACAAACAAAGAATTATCTAAAAAGATGCGAAAAACAATGGAATACCAACTACAAGGTCACACTGACAATTTTGAAAAAATTGACGGGGTTTGACTTTAATAAAACTTTTACTGTTTTCATTACCCACCCAGGATTGAAGAATGGTCGTTATTTGGGCAACAACAAAATTGCCTGGGGGCATCATGAAGATTATGAGAATTACACAACAATTTATCTTTGGCACGAAATTTTACACTCTTATTTTTCCAGCACAGAGTTGGACCACGCTTTGATTTCATTTTTAACAGATGAAGAGTTGAGGGCGAGACTGAACGGTGATGTTTATCCACCCTTCGTTACACATAAAGAGCTATTTCCTTTAATGAAGAAATTACTACCGTTATGGCGTGGGTATCTAGTTTCAGAAGGTAAAAATATTCTTAAATTCAAGGAAAAAGTTCAGCGTATGGTTAAAAGTTCTTGATTTTTTTTAAAGCAGACTCAGGATATGCCAGCTTACTTGCCCGGTTTATTCGTCGGAAAACATCCCATTATTCGAGTATAAGTTGACGAGAGGCTAAATTGACTATCTTGTCAAACGGATTTAAGCACACCAAAACCAACACCGGGTGTTGCCTCTTGAAGTAACACCGGTATTACATAAATCAATTGCACGTGCTATTCGTTTATGTAGTAGGCTGCAAAAATTAACGCTGTTAGCAACATTTTAGCAACATTAGTAACAATTACTCCTGCTTCTTATATCTCCCTCTTAAAAGCTTTCTTTCTACCAAAGGTGTTAAGATCATATCACCTCCAAGGTGTTAAGAAGGGGTTATTTACTGCCTTAAAGGATCAACCTTGAAGGCAGTAAAAGTCTCCGGGGTTAAACCGTTAGCCTTAAGTGTCTCTCTCATGTCTGGCGGTAAAATGCCGTAAAAAATGCCGGCAGTAAGCAAATGAAGGTCTGCCCATTCCAAACCTAAGTCTGCTAAATTACCACCCTTTTTTAAGTGATCAGCAAGTAAATTAAAAGAAGAGGTCTCAGATAAAATCTGCCAATCTAACAGTCTTATTTTCTCAGCACGGTCTAAAATTTCTTTTAAACTTCCCTCTTTTCCTTGATAACCTGCGGTTAAAATGGTGTATAAAAAACAATATGCCTCAACCCAAGGGTTGGCATCTTTTTGTGTTTCCCTAAAACCGCGGACTAAATCTTCCCAAAGCTGCCTACCTAAAGTTCTGTTTTCTTCAAACAAGGCTTGCGGCGTAATTACCAGTCTCATTTCCCCTTCTTCGCTCAAGCTGGCCTTAAATATTTTTCCTTTATCAGCTAATCCCTCCCAAAATTTCTCCTTAAAAACAAAGAGCAAAGGAGTCTCGCCGAAGGAAATTTTTAAAGGAACCACTTCATTATTTACCGACGAGAGCGTGGACTTCAATTCTTGTCCAAGACAGTTACACCCATTTACCCTTTCAGTCATGAACTCTATTTTAACGCCAAAAATTAAATTGTCAAAACAAGCTTTTCACTCTTGCGCCACTTATTATATAATTGAGTTTGATGGAAAAAAATCCTCTCTTGTTGCCAGAAAATGAGCCGCTCAACAAAATAAAAAGAGGCGCGGAAGAAATTCTCTCATCCTACGAGCTGGCAAAACACCTAAAGCTAACTCAAGAAGAAATTAATTATTTGCTTATCTGTTTAAGCCGGGATGTAGCCAGAAAAGATCCCCGCTTTAGAAAAGAAAAACAAGCACCGCTTATCATCCAACGCTTTAAAAGCATTTTAAGCTTGCCTGACTACCGCCAAATTTTCCCTCTGCCTCAGGAAAACTTACCCAGCTTTCAAACTTGAGCAATCTTCTTACCTGTTATCTTTTTGAGATTGCTAAGCCCGCCAAGCATTCTTTTGAAGAACGCCAAGGCCAAATCAGCAATTTAATCGCTCGCCACTGGAATCGCTAAGTTTTCTCCCAAAAGTGAGTTTTTGCCCAAATTTCTTAATTTGCCGTTTTACTTTCACACTTTTTAAGTCTTTTAAGTGATAAATCACTAAGCTCAAGAGGATTAGACGCTTCTCCTAAAAATATTTTGCCCGATTCAAACTCACTGACGTGGTATAATTCATGAAGGAACACATCAGAGGGATTTGGACGTTCTCCCGGGTTTTCATCGTAATTTTCTAAACAGAGTGTGTTTAATAAAATCCCACTTAATTCTGATCCAGGTATCGGGGCAGATCCGCATTGAGGTGAAAGTTGGCTGTCAGGAAGAAATGTGATCTTAAGTCTCTTATTATTCTTATTTAAGCCTGCTACGCATCTTATTAATTCTGGAGTTTTTGGGCCACCTCCTAAGTCTAAGGTTTCTTGAAGTAACTTTGCTTCTATGGGTCGAGATGTCAAATTACGCACAAAAACCCCATTTCCCAAATCTCTCTCCTCACCCGGGGCCAAAGGTGTAGCCAAAGCCTCAAAACCTGACTTGGTCTCGGTTGAGGAAACAGCAGTGGTTGAAGGCGCTGGCGATTCCGAAACGTTAATATCAGGCCCCAAGGGAATTTCTACAACGTAGATTGATTCCTGAGGATACGCAGCCATAAATTCTTCTAAATTTACCCTTCGCGATCCTTGACCAGGAACCGCTTCAAAAACTGCGATTTTGCCATCAGGACTTTTTAAGAAGGCAGCAACATAGTGATGTTCTCTACCTTCCCTCGCGTGCTCTTTATTAACCGAACCTAAATAAATCTTGCCTGTTTGCATAGACGAGGCTAGAGTCCCTAAAGCATCCACGGGATAACCGATGTTGGCTTGCCAGTTAAGACCTTCAACAATCAGCTCGCGTCCCCCAAATTTATCCTTAAAATTTGCTACTAAATCGTAACCATACCAAAGCCATTCACCGGCAGGATCTTTTGAACCAGGTCGGTCATCACGCACTTTAACCACGTCGCTTAAGTAAAAATTGCCGTAAAGGGAACGCATTATCTCCACAAGAAAACCTGCGCAATTCAAACCGGCTTGGTTATCAATTTGAAAAAACTCCGCTGTCCCATGAAGTATGCCATAATTACCTTTGCTGTCTTTATAACCAAAATTTTTGTATGGTATACCTAAAAGTTTTTCGAGCTTTTGGATTGCCTGATTCGCCGCCGCTTCCGGATTTGGGGCAGTTTCGGCAAACTTGTCCTGCCTTTCTTCGGCTAAAATTACTCTTTGTTGTAAAAGCTGCCAAGTTTGCCAAACATAACTTGCCTGCCCCCTATGTTGATTCCAGGTACCATTACCTTTTTTACCCATAAAATTAGCCACAAAGCCTGTTTTATCCGTCTCCGCGGTCAAACCCATCACCCGATGGGTATATTTGGCCGCGGCAAACATACTTGCACGATCATTGGTGCTATCAAGTAAACCCACCAACGCTGCCGTTCCCGGCATAAACTGCATCGCGCCCACGGCACCAGCATAACTGGTAATGTTACCCCCCACAAAATAGGGATGCTCTGAACTTCTTAAGGCTACCAAAAGCAGAGCAATTTTAGTCGCGGTTTCGTCGACTTTTCCCCCATTGACAAAAACCGCAGCATCAAAACTGTCTTGCCAAACCTCATCAGGTATCTCAAGAGAAAATTTAGCACCATCCCAATAAGTGATTTTCTCTTCAATCTCTGGTTTAGGCGGTCTCAAGGCTTGGGGAACCCTAAAATTCAAAACATTTTCATCAATAAGTGTTGCCGGCTCTTGAACTCCCAAGGCTTTATATTGCCAAAGCAACTGTTCCTGCAGAGCCGCTTTTTCAGCCGAAGTTGCCATTTCTTGTTGAGAAGAAAAACTAGTTCTCTTCACCTCAAAACTAATCTTGTCTCCTTTAATTTCCCAGGCTATTACCACTGGTTCTGGAAACGGATTGCTCAAAAGCAGGTCCGCGTTTGCCGCTGGATTCTGAGGTGAACACCAAATTGTTAGCTCGTGCTCGTCGGAAACGCCGCCAATCGGAGAGCTATGAGTGGGCATTGTTGGCTTCGCGTCTAAACCGGCTCTGCTGGCTACCTCATTTAGCATCGAACCAGCATGACAAGCACCACCACCGGGAGCACCACCAGCCACAGGCATAGTCTCGTAACAATCATACCCAAAAATGCTGTTAACCGATACCTCCTGGTTTGGGGGAATCTTCAGACTGCCAACATACTCCTCCTCGCCGACTTGGTCAGAAACACGGGCATAAAACAAACGCGCATTGTTGACGATTTTAGGATCGCCGCTTAATTCGGAAAATTTGAAACTTAACCTTTCTCCCAACAAAACTTCTCTCACCGCCTCTGCCGGCGAGGCTTGAACACCCATGTCTGGGGAAGAAACAGAAGCAGATACATCTGCTGTTACAGCTTCAAGCTTAACAATATGTTTTACATCTTCTACTGGTACTGGTTTTAATTTTGGTAGCGGTAGTTCTTCCTCAACAGCTGTTAGTTTGGGAGGAAGTTGATGAGAGTTGTCAAAAACAGTAGTATCACCCCCGTGACCAAAAGGTAAAATAATTTGTACCGGCAGTTCGTTCGCTGCGCCCGTTTCAATTGGCGGCCTACCATTTTCGCCACCGCCAGTAAAACGCCCAATTTCTTGACTAACTTTACAACCAGGCACCAACAAGCCTAAAACTAGGGCTGCTCTAGGCAGTAAATTTATTTTAATATCTGGAGACATGTTTAGCGGGCAAGGAAAATTTCTGTAGTTTCTTCTAAAACTCCATAAGGATTAATAATATCTCCTATCTTTAATGGTTTACCCGCTAATTTTACTATTTGAAGAAAAGTTATCGTGTGGCCGGCAGCATTTCCCTGACCTACAGCGTAAATTGTTTTTACGGGTAATCCAAAAAGATCTTCATCTTGGATATTCATTACCGCGTATCTTCCTGAGGGTATTTCGGCTGTAACACCCAAAAGGTCATGACCCACGACATTATTCATGAATTTAAAAGCAGCATCCGGTGACCAACCAATCACAGCATTAATCTTTGGTTTTTTTTCTTGCTTTTCCTCTAAATTAGAGTCGGTTTGGGATTGCACCCCTGTTTCCTGAACATTATTTTGACTTGCCTGCGGTTGAGGCTTGAAACTAACTGTTGGTAACGGTGTTGGTTCCAACCTTGCTTTGGTATCCTGATCAGAAGACATTTCTGGTTGCAGCTCTACTGTTGCCGCCGGCGTTGGAATTGACGCTAAAGACTGCTTAATTGGCTCTGCCGCAGGCGCTTTATTAGGCAAAAGTGAAGCAAGATACTCACTTAAAGCTTGATCCAAAGCCTGATCACTGCCGCCTAAAGCCACGATTAAGTCCTTCATCTTTTGGCAGACCGCCAATCGCTGATCATCAATTCCTTCTTGGGAAATTTTTATCAAAAGATTAAAAAACCAATTGGCTAACTCCCCAGCCATCTGGGGATTTTCCCTTCTTAAAAATTCAATCTCTTCAATTAATTGAGGTTGTAACTCACCATTATCAGTATAAAAATCTTCGGCAAACAAGCTTTCCGCCACTCTTTGGGCGATACCTAAAGATTCTTCTAATTGGGTAGAGGTTGAGCTTTCAGTTAAAGAATTTTCCGATGAAGCAGAAGTTGAAATTTCGGCAGGGATAGTTTCTGCCTCTGGAGTGGGCAGCGGCAAAGGCGTTTTTGTCGGTTCAACCGCTTTAAGGCGGGTAACGACTTCGTCACCTGTCGCCGGCTTAAGAACTCTCGGTTTTGCTGGTGATAAATCTGTTTCTTCTGAAGAAAGCGAGGGCATGCCAATTTCGCCTCCAGCCAGACCATCACTGCCAGTAAACAAAATTACAACTTTTTCAGGTGAAACTGCCGAAGATGAAATTGCTGGGTTTGGCTGAATTTCGCCACCGCTTCTTGAAAAAAAATAAGCCGTTCCTCCGCCACCACCAACCGCTAGACTAGCTGCTAAAAACCATTTCAACAGTCCTCTTTTTGGCGGCGCAATTTGCAGCGCAACATTTCTTCCCTCCAGAATCTGCTGGGCAGGAGAAACTTCTGATTCGATTTCTTTCCCTGCCATTGTCATTTTTTCATCTTCACTTTAGCCTATTATAACTCCACCTCTTACTCTTACCCTTTCTAATCTTCCAGCCATAGGAAAAACAATATCGCCGTCGCGCGCTAAAGCCGGTGTTTGAGTTGGCGTAGGTTTAGGTGTTGCTTCATCAGTTGAAGGCTTAATTATCAAGGGTAAATAAGGCGTCGTTGGTTGTCCCTCCGCTGGTAATGACTTAGGAGTGGCAGTAGGAGTAGGAGTAGGAGTATAGGTGGGCGTATAAGTTGGTTCTGGCGCCATGGCTGTTTGGGTGGCTATTACCTTTTTGACTTCATCATCAATAAACCGTCTGCGGTGCTCTGCCTCTGCAGCAGTAGCGGCTGGTATTGCAGTCAAAGTAGCTTTTACATCTTCTGCCGCTCTGGTAGCCGTCATCGCTGCCGCCGCCGTAGCTACCATCCGCCGTTGTGCTTCCTCTGCCTGCCTGCGGCTTTCTTCTTCCGCTGCTTTTTTGGCTTCTACAGTTTCAGCTACCTGTGTAGCTATTTGCCTTTGTACTGCAGTAGCGGAAGCTTTTAAATCTGGCGTTTCTGTAGGTGTAGGTGTGGCCGTCAGCCTAGGAGTTGGTGTTTCGGTAGGCATAGGTGGCAGCGGCTCCTGCGCTTGACTTTCCACGGGCAAATCGGGTTGACCACTATTATTACATGAGGCCAAAAGCGCTGGAAAAATCTCACCCGGATTGGGAGATAAGGCAGTAAAAATCTCTGGAAAAACTTGTGCCGCTTGGTTTTCTAAGACAAACGCTTGCCCGCAATCGCCTTCTTGTGCTTTTTGTATCGCTTCCAAAAGTGCTTTTCTAGCTTCGGGGGGAATAACACTTTTTAAACTCGCTTGAGCTTTTATTCTTTCTTTCAGATAACCTGAAAATTTTACAGGCTTTCCATCATCAACACTAATCACAGAAGGCAACTGAAAATTTTGATTTAATTCACTTAAAACATTTTGACATGGTTCTTCTAATCCCTCTCTATCTCCAAGACAAACAGATTCTTGCTGAGCAATACAATTTGTTGTCATTTCACCCTCTAACCCTGCATTTTCTGCTGCTTGACTTTGTCCCAAACTAACTACAGGACACCAATCTTGTATTTTAAAACCGTCTTTTTTTGTGGAAGGACCAAAAGTTGATTCTGGTGTTTTTATTTGCGGCGCTAAGTTTACTGCTTCAGCGGGTGGTGTGGCCGTTACAATTTCTGCCGGTCGGAGAGTACCGCCATCATAAATCATTAACCTTGGCCCTTCGGCTGTCGCAGTCTCTGTTGGACTTAAAGCCGGGGCGGTAGGCGCAGCTTGATCATTGTTGCCAAAAGGGTTTAAATCGTCAATATTAATAAATCCTAATCTTTCAGCCAAAGAAGCAAGGCCAACTATAGCTCCTGCCGCTATAACTACCTGACAACCACAACCTATTTTTTTAATTGGATTTCTTACTGCTCTCCCTGCAAGTTCTAATACTAATCCACCTGTACTTATTTCTTTTCGTTGGTTTGGGTAAAATCCTGTTTCAGTTTCTCTATTTCCCATAATAATAGTATATAAGATATATCTGCTAGGCGGTATTTTACACCTTAAATAATTCTTGTCAAGTAATCTACCTAAAACCCTCTAAACCCTCTTTCAAGCTATATAATTTTATAAACTTTACCTTTTTGATAATCCTTAACTTTTAATTGACATTTTCGTTTATTTCAACCAAAATAAAAATAACTTATGGGCAGACTTATCGACTGGATAAAAAGAAATAAATTATCGACTTTGCTTATTTTAATTTCTATCTATCTTTTAGGCAAAACGGGTTTCTCTTCATTTTTAGGATACAATATAGCCATACCTAATCCTAAAAGTTATGATTCAAACCGTCGAATTGGTACTCTACCAATGGCAGGGGGTCCGGCGAATGAAAGCAGTGAGCATCTTCGCAACCTACAAACCGCATGGTAGCTAAAAACGCCAATCTTTCCCTGCAGGTAAAAAACGTCATTGAAACGCTTAAAAGAATCGATGAATACACTGTCTCAATTGGCGGTTACATGGTTGACAGCAATCTTTCTTCTCCTAAAGAAGCTCCTTACGGAAGCATCACTATCCGTATCCCGCAGGAAAAACTGGACGAAGCTCTAAACCAATTCCAATCAATAGCCGTAAAAGTAGTCTCCAAACAAGTTTACGGCTACGATATCACTGAAGAATACATCGATATTGAAACTAGACTCAACACGCTTACCGCCAACCAGAAAAGATTTAAGGAAATCATGGATCAGGCGACGAAACCTGATGATATTTTAAAAATTCAGCAACAGATTTTTAATCTGCAGGATCAAATCGATGAGCTTTACGGCAGACAAAAATATATGGAACAAACTGCAAAGACGGCTAAAATCACTGTCTATCTTTCAACAGATGAATTTGCTCTTCCCTATACCGGAGGTGAATCTTTCAGACCAGAGGTGATTTTCAAAACTGCGGTCCGAAGCCTGATACAAAATCTGCAGAAAATTGCCGCTTTGTTTATTTGGATAATAGTTTATACTCCGTTAATTTTAATAATTATTATAACCAGCATCTTAATCCGAAAGAAATTCTTCAAAAAGCAATAGGTGCGATTTTCCGTGTTATAATCCATCTGTATGATTGTTATGGGTGTTGATCCAGGCATTGCCACAACAGGCGTTGCTTTTATCTGTGAAAAAAAGGGGTAGTTAAATTTTCTTTATGCTAAAGCGATTGTTACTTCTCCGTCGCTGTCTATTCCCGCCAGACTTCTTAATTTGGTCAAGCCGCTTAGATTAATGATTAAAAAATTTCAACCTGACGTTCTGGTTTTGGAACATTTATTTTTCAACACTAACGCCAAAACTGCCTTAATTATCGGACAAGCAAGAGGCGCAGTACAGCTGACTTCGGCGATGCATAATATTCCAGTTATCGAATATACTCCCCTTCAGGTAAAAATGGCGCTTACCGGTTATGGCCGGGCAGATAAATCACAAATCGTAAACCGAAAACCAACACCGGGTGTTGCCTCTTGAAGCAACACCGGTATTACATAAATCAATTGCACGTGCTATTCGTTTATGTAGTAGGCTGCAAAAATTAACGCTGTTAGCAACATTTTAGCAACATTAGTAACAACTACTCCT
>CAYNMC010000035.1:0-10279 GCA_964398365.1 uncultured Pseudomonadales bacterium
TGTCACCACCGGAGGTCAACCACTGCAGACCGCCCCAAACAAGAAAGATAAAAGTCAAAAGCCCGGCAACGACAATGGCTGCGGTAATGCCTGAACCAATGAGTTTGCCTAAATTGGTAACGGCGGCTGAAGGCGTGGGAACGTTGATAGTGATATTCTGTTGCGCGCGTGAGGTGGCTGCCAGTTTAAAAAGAAAAAATAAAAAACAAGAGCTTAAAGAGATTAAATTAAAGATTAAAGAAGAGAAATGCTTCCTCATAATTTAATCTTGAACAAACTTGAAAATTTTGTCAAGAGTTAATTTTGAAAAATAAGGTTTAAACCAAAAAACTCGAGGAGGAGCCGCCAGAGTGCCCAAGTCACCAAGACCAGCACCAGACCCACAAGGGCGTGAGTGATTTTGTCACGGGCGGCTTCATATTTGGCTTTGTCGCCGCCGGAGGTCAACCAAGAGAGACCACCCCAGAGAAAAAACCCCAGGCAGGCAAGCGCGGCCACGGCGATGGCCACTTCAAGGCCGCGGCTTAAAAAAATGCCGATGTTGGTTTGGAAGAAGTTTTGGTTTTTTAAGGCAGTGTCAACATCAGTCGTTATTGCTGCTGCTACTTTCTCTTTTACAGCCACTCCGGTATCAGACCACTGGGCGGAAACGGGAGTAATCTTAAATGCAAAACTCAAAGTACAAAGTGCAAACCCAAACACAAAACTAAAAGCTTTCAGTTTTAAGTTAGGTTTTGATTTTTGATTTTTGAGTTTTGATTTTTTCATGGTGTCGGCCACTCCAGCTTCAATAAACTGAAGCCAAAAATGCCTAATTTATCAATCAGATATACGATGGCCACCGAAGCGGCGAGTAAAGCCATACCGGTAAAGGCGTGGGTCATCTTGGCTTTGGCTGAAGTGAGACGCTCTTTTTCGCCCTGTGAGGTCAGCCATTCCAGAGCGCCGAGAAGCAAATAAAGGATGGTGAAGATGGCGCCGACCAAAACCAAGGCTTTCCAGAGAGTGACGATAATGGAGGCTAAAGGATCGTCGAATTTTTTGAGATTGCCCCACTTTTCGTTAATTACAGGATTCGTGATTTGGGCTAAAAGACGCGCCATCGTTATTTTGTTTAAAGATCAACCTTGAGACCTTGGCTTGAGGCAAGGGTGATCCTTTTTAAATCACGGTTTTAATTTGAGCAAACTTTTGGCTGGGTTAAGAATCTCCAAGCCCAAAATTTGGCCTAAGATATAAAAAACTGCATAGCTGGCGACGACAATAATCAGGCCGATTAAAGCGTTGGTGAGCTGTTCTTGTGCCCTTTTGAGCTGTTCTGGCTTGCCGCCGGCGGTGAGCCACGAAAGCGCCCCGAGGACGAAAAAAATAATAAACATCAAGCCGCCCAAAATGGTAAAAAAACCCAACACCATCGACATTACCTTCTCTAGAACCTTGCCGACACCTTCCTCGTTTAAAACCGGGATAAAGCCGCTGCCGGACTCACCAATATTAATAGGATTAAGCTCAATCGCAGCAACCGAGGAAGAGGGAGAAGATTGAGCGAAAACAAAGGAAGGGGAAAAAATTAAAAAAATAAAACTTAAAACGGTAAATGATAAAGCCAAATTTTTAATGATAATTTTGATTTTTGATTTTTGCATCTTGATTTTTAGTTTATTCCCGGTCCGTAAATTTTTGGATGGAGAATAATACTAGGATCGCCAAATAATAAAAATGAGATCAGGGCGGTTAAAGCATAAGCCAGGACGATAATCACCAAGCCAACGAGGGACATATAAATTTGTTTCCAGGCATTTTCAATAATTTTCTGATCGCCAGCCGCCGAAATAAAAGCCAAGCCTGCCAAAACAAAATTAAGCAAAGCCCAAATGCCGGCGACAATCGTTAAAAGTTTAAGCATATTTGAAATGAAAGCAGTAATGCCGCTTTTAAAATCACCGTAGCTGCCTGTCATAAATGGTGGTGGACTGACAGTGCCGATAATTTGTGGTATGAACATCTTTTCCTAAAATTAAGATACTTAAAATCCCGGATTAAAGATCTTAATACCGGTTAAAACTTCAATTACCTGAATAAGCCAATAGGATCCAAAGATAATTAAAAACCCAAGCAAAGCAGTCGTCAAGGTTTTTTGGCCTTCTTTGAGTTTTTCCGGATTGCCGGCGGCGGTGAGGATGCCAAAACCGCCTAAAAAGATATAAAAAAACAAAATCAGCCCGGCAAGAATATAGGCGTTGGGAAGAAGGGCAGAAAGAAAACTTCCAATTGAAGCATAAGCCGGTCTTTGACCAATGCCTATATTGCCAAATTTGAACTCCTCACCAATGTTGATAGCCAAAAAAGCGAAATTCATAAACTTGACCTTTTATTTTTTACTATAACAAAGTGGTAAAATAAAGACAAATGCAAGATTCCGAATTAGTCCAGCGAATTTTAAAAGGCGAACAAGCTGCTGTTTCTCTTTTTTACCAGCGTTATCAAGCCAAACTTTTGGAGTTTATCCAACTCAAGACGCGGCCGGCGGTTGCCGAAGAAATTCTCCAAGACACTTTTATTTCCGCTTTGCAATCGTTGCCGCTTTTTAAAGCACAGTCAAGTTTGGAATCATGGTTATTTGGGATTGCCAAGCATGAAATTGCCGATTATTACCGGCGGCAAAAAATTAAAGAAATTGTTTTTTCCAAGGTGCCTTTTTTAGGCAAACTAATTTCCCAGGCTTTATCGCCAGAGGTTGCCTTAGAGGAGGCAGAATTAAAAAGAAAGATTAAAAAAACCTTTGCTCGGCTCAGCGAAGGAAAACGTCGGCTTTTGCGACTAAGATATGTTGAAGGTTGGTCGGTGACCAAGATCGCAGCCAAATTAAAAATTAGTTATAAATCCTGCGAATCACGTCTTGCGCGTGCCCGGTTGGCCTTCCGTGAAGAATTTGTCGGTCAAGCTCAAAAAAATTACCAAAGTTGGTTTACTGCTGATTCTGCGTGAGAGCTACCTTTTTGGTCGCAACTGTCTAGGCTTAGTTTGCCATCCTTTCAAAACCTTAAATCTCATCTTTCAGGAAAAAGATATTTCTCAGGGAGTTTTGATTTGCGGCCTACCTTTTTATCTTTTTCTTTCAGGTTTTATTTTAATCAAAAGCCTGCGTTTTTTAATCGGCGCCCCGCGTCAGCCATGGGGACCGGTAGCAAAATTTTTAGGCATTAGCTTAATTTTAATCACCTTGTTTTTAACTGCCTATCTTCTTTTCTGGTTTTGGCAGGCGTTAAACCAAAGAACAAAATTTAAACGTCAAGCTTTAAGGTTATGGAGACAAAATCGCACCTACCCAAAATCTTGACAAACATGAACTTGAAAAAATGAGGAGTTTATGGCTATTGAAGTGATTGTGGCTCATCCCCACGGTTTTTGTGGGGATAAGAATTATGGAGTGATGGGGGCAATTAACTTGGCTCTTAAAACCAAAAAAGAGAACCCCAAAACTTATATTTTAGGAAAAATTGTCCACAACGATTGGGTGGTTAAGGCTTTAGCCGCTAAAGATATCCCTACTGTTCAGCGTTTAACAGAGGTGCCTCAAGGAGCGACGGTGGTTATAAGGGCTCACGGTGAACCACCAGAGACTTATCAAAAATTAAAAGAAAGGGGTTTAAATTATAAAGACGGGACTTGTCCGATGGTAAAAGCAGCCCAAAGAGTAGTGAGGGAATTGACTAAAAAGGGCAAAACGGTGGTTTATGTGGCTAGCAAAAAAGATCACGAAGAAGCCATTGGCGTGGTCGGTCAAGCAGCCAGCCCAAAACTGGTTATTTTAACCACTTTAAAAGAACTGGAGAACTTGAAAATTACCGACCCACAAAATACCACGGTTGTTACTCAAACCACTCTTTCAATTTTTGAGACAGCCGAAAAGTTAGAACGTTTAAAAAAAAGGTATCCAGGTTTGCGTTTAGCACCTCACGTTTGCCGGGCAACGACCGAGAGACAGGCAGCTGTTGCCGAGTTGGCAAAAAGGGTTGAGGTGATGGTGGTTGTTGGTTCTCCTGAAAGTTCCAATAGTCAACGTTTAGGAGAAGTGGCCAAGCGGTCAAGCGCAGGCAAAATAAAAGTCATCATGGTAGATACGGCTTCAGAATTAAAGCCGGAGGATTTTAAGGGAGTTAAAAAGGTTGGCGTCACCGCCGGCGCGAGTACACCGGAGGAATTACTGAAAGAAGTGATAGAAAAAATAAAAACTTTTAAAACCGAAGCCGAGAGTTAAGGAATAACCAAACTTCTTGGCCAAAGAAATAAATTAATGAAGAAAGTGGTTATTTTAGGTTCAACTGGCCAGATTGGCCAACAAGCCTTGGCTGTGATCAGCAGTTACCGGCGTGAATTTCGGGTGGTAGGTTTAGTTTGTAGGCACGGCGGTAAGGAATTTGAAAAACAACTAAAGGAATTTAAACCCTCGGTGGCGCTGGTTACCGAAAGAGATGGTGAGGCAGAAATGGTGGCACTGGTGAAAAGAAAAGATGTAGATTTGGTGGTGGTGGCGGTGGTGGGTATGGCTGGTCTCATGCCGACTTTGGCAGCGCTCAAAGCCGGCAAAAGCGTGGCTTTAGCAAGCAAGGAAGTTTTGGTGGTTGCCGGTGAATTGGTGCTTAAAGAAATCAAGTTCTCCCATCAACTTATTCCTCTTGACTCCGAGCCTTCGGCAATTTTCCAAAGCTTGGCTGGCCAGCCTCCAAAGTTTATCAAAAAAATCATCTTGACGATGGGTAAGGGACCAATTGCCAAGATGACTCCGGAACAACTTTCAAAAGTAACCTTAAAGGATATTTTTAACCGCCCCTGTTGGTCGATGGGTTTAAAAATCAGCGTGGATTCAGCCACAGGAATTAATAAGGCTTTTGAAGTGATTGAACTGGCACACTTGTTTAAGGTTAAGCCCGAACAAATTGAGATTGTGGTTCATCCGGAATATTTGTGCCACTCGCTGGTGGAGTTTGTTGACGGCAGTATTTTAACAGAACTGGGAGTACCAGACATGAAACGTTATTTGCAGTATGCGCTTTTCTATCCGGAGAGAAAGCTCACAAAAGTAAGTAATTTTGTGAATTTGGTCGGTCAACAGTTGACTTTTGAAAAACCGCCTTATGAGAAGTTTCCCTGTTTAAGGCTTGGTTTTGAAGTCCTTCAAGCTGGCGGGACGATGCCGGCTGTTCTTCATGGTGCGGATCGGGCGGTTGTGGAAAAATTTATATCCGGCGAAATTCGCTTTACTGAGATTTATTCCCTGATTAAAGCAACCCTGAAAAAGCATCAAGTGATCAAAAAACCAAAATTATCTGATTTAATTGAAGCTGAAGACTGGGGGTATAAAGATGTTCAAAAGACCTAAAATTTCTGCAGTGATTACTTGTGCCGGCAATGGCTGTCGTTTTGGCCATAATAAACTTTTAATGCCCTTAGCTGGCAAACCGGTGTTTGTGCGGACGGTGGAACAGTTTGCCAAAGCCAAAAACATTGATGAAATTCTCGTGGCCATCAGAGAAGGTGAAAGAAAAATTTATGAAAGGTGGTTAAAAAAAGAGGGGTTGGTAGCCAGACTGGTGATTGGCGGAGCCGAACGCCATATTTCGGCCTATAATTGCGTCAAGGTAGCCTCAGGTGATTACATTGTTTGTCATGATGGCGCAAGACCATTGATTGAGACGCATTTGATTGAAAAAATCGCGGCGGCAGTGCTTAAACATCAGGCAGTGATGTTGGCAGTAGAGACGCACACCAGTATTAAGAAAATTGGCAATGGTTTTATTGACGAACACCTGGAAAGAAAAGAAACGTGGTTAGCCCAGACACCCCAGGCCTTTCGACGGGATCTGCTTAAGCTGGCTTTTGAAAAGGTTATTAAAAAGGGCGAGATGGTTTGTACTGATGATTCAGAACTGGTTGGCCGTTTGGGGATTAAGGTAAAAATGCTACCGGGAGATTTAAAGAACATTAAGATTACCGTGCCCTTAGATTTGATTTTAGTCAGGGCAATTTATAAAAATTGGCAGGGAGGAAAAAATAATGAGGGTGGGGATAGGACAAGATAGTCACCAATTAAGAGTAAAGAGCAAAGGCCAAAGAGCAAAAATAGCCAAAAATTTAATTTTGGCCGGCGTAGAAATAAGTCAGGAGTATTATTGCGAGGCGGATTCCGATGGAGATGTGGTTATTCACTCACTTTGTAATGCCTTATCAACAGCAATTGGTGGCGGCTCGCTGGATACTTGGGCGGGAGAGATGTATCGGCGCGGGATTACCGACAGCAGCAAATATTTAGAAGTTATTAAAGCAAAGATCAAAGAGCAAAAATCAAAGATCATCAACGTGGCGATTATGGTAAAAGCCAGTCGGCCGAAACTTGAGGAATATCGAGAGAAAATGCAAATCAGGCTGGCGGAAATCTTAGAAATAACAAAAAACAGGGTTGGTATTGCTTTTACCACCGGTAATGGTTTAACCGCCTGCAAAAAGGGTGGGATTATAGAAGCGACCGCCGTCGTTTTAATTTCGTCATGAAAGTCTTAGCGCCAGCCAAGCTCAATCTGGTTCTCCATATCCTGCCTAAAAAACCGGGGGAAAAACTGCACCAAATTCGGGCGATCAACTGTCAACTGACCTTGTTTGATGAAATTACCTTGATTAATCAACCCCAAAAGCTCGAAATTGACTGTCGTTTTGATAAAGTTTGTCGCTGTGAAAAAAAAGAATTCTGCCGTGGCCAGAAAAATTTAATTTTACAAGCAGCAGAATTGTTGAAAGGGACCTATGGTAAGCCTCATTTAGGAGTGAAAATTTCAGTGGTCAAAAAAATCCCGCCGGGTTCGGGTTTAGCTGGCGGCAGTAGTGACGCGGCGGCAGTTTTAAAAGCTTTAACCAGTCTTTGGCAATTAAAGGTAAGCGAGAAACAGTTGCAAGCGTTGGGAGCTTCTTTGGGCAGCGATGTCAATTATTGTTTAAGAGGCGGCCTTTGCGAGGTTGGCGGTTTTGGTGAGAAAGTGAAAAAATTGCCTTATAAACTGCCAAAACTCTCAGTGGTAGTCGTTATTCCTGAAATGGAAAAACCTTCTACAGCTTGGGCTTATCATCAGTTAGACAAAACCGATAAATTCGCTGAGTTGTTTGAGTCACTTAAATTGCTTAAACAAGCGATAAAAGAGCAGGACGTGGTGACTCTTTGCCAAAACCTGGTTAATGATTTTGAGCCGCTGATGACCAAAAAATATGCTGTTATTCGGGAAATTAAACAAAAACTTTTAAAATATGGGGCAAGGGCAGCCATTTTAGCCGGTTCAGGTTTAGCTATGGTTGGCTTTTTTAAGAGCCCAGCGGAAGCCAAAAATGCCAGCCAAAACTTGGAAAGAGAGTTTAAAAAAGTTTATCTGACGCAAATTTTATGCTGATCCAAAGACGAAAAACCAGAGAAGTTAAAATCGGTAACCGAAAAATTGGCGGGGAAAACCCGATTCTTGTTCAGTCGATGTGCAATACCGATACGAGGGACGTTAAAGCCACGGTGAAGCAAATCAAAGAACTGGAAGCAGTCGGTTGCGAAATCATTCGGGTGGCCGTCCCGGACATGTTGGCGGCCAAAGCTTTGGCTAAAATCAAAAAGCAAATCAAAATTCCCTTGGTAGCAGACATTCATTTTGATTACCGTCTGGCACTGGAGGCTTTAAGACAAGGGGTGGATAAACTTCGGATTAATCCCGGCAACATCGGTTCACGAGCAGAGATCGAAGCGGTGGTGAAAGAGGCTAAGGTGCGCCAGATACCGCTAAGAATAGGGATTAACAGCGGTTCTTTATCAAGAGAAATTTTGGAAAAATACCAAGGAAAGGTGACTGCTGCTGCCATGGTTGAGGCCGCAAGCAACTATCTTGAAATTTTGGAGAATTTAGGCTTTGAGCAAATCGTTGTTTCTTTAAAAGCTTCAGATGTCTTACGAACAATTGAGGCTTACCGTTTATTTAGTCGGCGCTATGATTATCCTCTTCATTTGGGGATCACCGAAGCAGGCCCAATTTTAAAAGGCGCAGTCAAGTCTGCCGTTGGTTTGGGAGTTCTTTTATATGAGGGAATTGGCGATACTTTAAGGGTTTCTTTGACTGGTGGGGTAAAAGAAGAGGTTAAAGTTGGTTTTGAAATTTTAAAGGCTTTGGGTTTGCGTCAGCATGGAGTTAATCTGATTACTTGTCCCACTTGCGGCCGGACAGAAATCAACCTTGCTTCTCTAGCCGCTCAAGTGGAAAAATATGTTGAGAAAATTGACAAACCTTTAACCATCGCCGTCATGGGTTGTGTTGTCAACGGGCCGGGTGAAGCGCGAGAAGCCGATGTGGGTATTGCTGGCGGCAAAAAGATGGGCGTTTTGTTTGTCAAAGGTAAAGTGGTCAAGACGGTTAAAGAGGAAGCGTTGTTTGGGGAGTTGAAAAGATTGATAGATAAGATTGTTAGTGAGTTAGAGAGTTAGTGAGTAGACTTAGACTGTTAGAAAGCGTGCGGAAATAATGCGGGAAATATGCGGGAATTAGTCAGACGGTTAGCTTGTTAGATATTAGACTGTTAGGTATTGAGTTGTTAGAAAAATGAAAAATAAGATAAATAATTATAAAGATTTAATTATTTGGCAGAAATCAATAGATTTAGCAGTTAATATTTTTAATATTAGTCGGAGTTTTTCCAAAGAGGAACTTTATGGCATTGTTTCCCAATTAAGGAGGGTGGCTTATTCTATTCCTTCCAATATTGCCGAAGGTTATTGTCGAGGAAGAAAACTAGAGTTAAAACAATTTTTAAAATTTGCCTACGCCTCGGCGGCAGAATTAGAAACACGGTTAATTATTTGTTATAGAATTAAATTCCTGAGTTTAAAAAAATTTTAAGTTTTTATATTTTCAATTGACTGAAGTCTTAAAAATGCTCAGTAAAATGATTAGCAATTTATCTTAAAATGTCTAACAACCTGCCTCTCCACGTTGCCTTTATCGTTGACGGCAACCGTCGTTGGGCTAGGCAAAGAGGTTTGCCGGAAGTTGCCGGTCATAAAAAGGTGGTGAATGAGGTTTTTGAAAAACTGGTTGAACATGCTGTCAAGAAAGGCATTCCTTACCTTACCTTTTGGGTTTTTTCCACGGAAAACTGGAAACGGGGAGAAAGATTTACGAAGTTCTTTTTTGCTTTACTGAAAAGAGGACTTGAGAAAAATGCCCGGGATTGTGCCCGAAAGGGTTATCGAATGAAAACCATCGGCGATCTCACGAAACTGCCTAAGACTTTAAGAAAAATGTTAGAGGATTGGCAAGAAAAAACTAAGAATAATCGGAAAATTACCATCACTATTGCCATCAATTATGGAGGAAGAGATGAGATTCTCCGCGCCATTGAGCGCGCCAAATCAAGAATCAAGAATCAAGAATCAAGAATAACAAAAGAAGAATTTGAAAAATATCTTGATACCGCGGGTATGCCTGATCCGGACTTAATTATCCGGCCGGGTGGCGAGCATCGCCTTTCAGGCTTTTTGCTTTGGCAGAGCGAATACAGCGAGCTTTATTTTAGTGAGGTTTTGTTTCCAGATTTTGACGTGGCGGAGTTTGAAAAAGCGTTGCAGTGGTTTGCCAGCCGCGAGAGGCGGTTTGGAAAATGAGCGGTTGGAGAGTGAGTATTTCTAGCAGTCTAATACCTGACTCACTAGTTCTCTAAAATATCTTTCCCAAACCGAAAACTTCTTGAATTAATTGAATGAGCCAGAAGGAAAGAAAAAGAAGAAAAAAGCCGATAAACGAAGAAAATAACCGCGCTTGAGCCTTTTTAAGTCCTTCGGGATTGCCGGCAGCAGTTAAAAAGCCAAAACCGGCAGCCAGCAGGTTAATAAATAAAATTAGACCAGCTAGCGGATAAAGATAGGTTAAAAGTGAAGAAAGAACAGCGCCAATAGTGGCGTCGGCACCGCTAAATTTAAAACCTGAAGGCTCAGGAATGGGTTGATTCCAGCCGGGAAGGTTGAGTTGAAACAAAACTAGAGAGTTAGAGATTAGAGAGTTAGTGAGTTAGAGAATTTATTTTGCTAACTTTCTAACTCTCTAACAATCTAACCTACCTGCTAATTTCCATAATCGGTAACCCAATGATTCTTATTAAGAATACCGAGAAAATGATAAAAAGTAAACCAATAATTGCTGAAGTTAAGCGTTCTTGTCCAACTTTAACTTTTTCCGGATTACCGGCAGATGTAAGAATGGTG
>CAYNMC010000036.1:0-3632 GCA_964398365.1 uncultured Pseudomonadales bacterium
AAAATGACGGCTAAGTATCTTCCGCCAGGTCTTGCGTCTTCAGGGACGTTTAATTCAAACTGGACTTTTAGCATGGATTCAGCGGCAATCGTTGCTTTATCATAAGGCAGTTTGACCCATTTTGAGGCAGAGAAGCGGGAAGAAATATTGGCAAACTCTTCCTCCAGTAAAGTCGGCGAACCTGATGAGCCGGTAACGATGAAATCAACTGCTTTGAGGTTGCCGTAAACAGGAGTACTGCTGCTGTTGTAGAATTTAATTTGAAGATTTTGTTTTGTACCTGGGTCAACATTGATATACTGTCTTGCCGGAGCAACGATTAACCGAGCTTCCTGCTGGGCGAAAATAGTTTTAGGCAAAAGCCAAAAAGCTAGTGCAAGCAAAGAACTAAAAGCAAAAAGCTTAAATTTGTCTAACTTTTTGGTTATCAGTTTTAGATTTTGAGTTTTCATTAAAATATCGGCACAGCTGTGTAAAGAATAGTTGAGTAATAGTATCCTGCAGGCTGGGTGCCTGGCAAATCAATTCTGAAACAGACTCTGATTTGGTTGCCGTCAACCGGACTAGAGTTGGTCATAATTTCGGCGCCGTCAGCGGTTTCATCTTCACTTGAACCCGAGCCTCGGTCATAGTCGGCAATCTGCTTGGCGCAGAAATCAGCGGCATTGCCTGACGTATCGCACTTGCTCGTTCCGGCATTTTTATAGTTATAGAGAAATTTGGCATCACTTCCTTTACCACTAACGTTTTCAAGGGAATAACCCATACCAGGGTAGCTTGACGGGTCAGAACCCCAGTCATATCCGTCAATATGGGTGCAAGTGGAAGAGCTACAAACAGTGTCTCTAATACAGGTTGCTCCGGAAAAGGTGTAATCACCTGAAGAGGGAGCGGTTCCCGGACACGCCACGCCGTTTTTGCCCATCTGGTCTCTTTCCTGAATATAGACTTTATAGCCTCCATCGGCATTGGTGGTTACTTCAAGAACCTGCTGGGTGTTGTGGGTGGCTGAAGAATATGTGGTTGACAGTGTTCCCCAGGGAATGGTGTAGGCAGTTGTTTTCGGGGTGGCAGATGTTCTTGAGCTTCCGCAATAAGAACCGGATTCAGTGGTAACCCCGGTGACAGTAAAGGCTAAAGATTCATCAACAGTTGCAGAAACAAAAACCCCCTCAATCGGCGCCACAAGCGTATCTGATTCATCGATTGTGTTACCGCCACTGTCGCGGGTTTTAATATTAATGTTGTAAATTTCAGCCTCGCCGCGACTGCGTCCGGATGTCTGTGGGGCAGGGTTGATAAGAAGATGGTTGTTTGAAGTGTTGCCGATCGTAATCGTGATAGTTGAGTCTGCCTCGCATGAGGCTGTTCCGTTGTTAATGTCAATAGTGTGATCACTGGTGCCACTGCCTACATTTACCGAAGAAACAGTGAAAGAGCCGGAGCAGGTCTCACTGACCGAAACATCCCCTGTACCTATCTTGGTGTTTCCTGCTTCGCCTAAATCAAAACCGCCGTATGCGGTCGTGCCGCCGCTGCTATTCCAGTCTGGAAAGCCGTCGTCTCCGTCTGCGTTATCAGCCATTGGTATAGTGATTAAGATATCGCCGTCCGAAGGAATGGCATTGGTTAAGGTGAAGGTGAGAGTTAGGGTGCCAGATTGGGTGGCAATGGCAAAGTCACTTGATTGGAGCGTTGTTGTCAGGGCAGGGCTGACGTTAAATGTCGTTGTTGAAGGCACACTCGCCACTGAATAGGCAATATTATCGCGGCAGCCTATAAGTACCGAAGGGGTAAAGCAGACACTGTCGGTGCGGAAAAGATGGTTGGTGTCAACATCTGCCTGGTTTGCGTTGTCAATGGTTACCAGGGTTGACCCCGAAGATCCGCTGGTTACACCTGCTCTAAAAGATAACCTGGGATTAGAAAGAGTAGCTGAAACGCTGGTTAAGTTGGCAGCCTTTGTTTTTCTCGGGAAAAAAGATTTGTAGATTTGAATTGAAACAGTGGTAAAAAAAGCAATAACAAGGATAAATCCTAGTTTGGTTACATAAAAACTAAGAGTCCTTGTTTTTTTCATTTTTTTAGACTCTAAAATTGTATCTAATTTTTCACTATAATGGTTGGCATTTAAGCTTGTCAAGTATTAAAACACTAAGAAGTATTAAATAGCATTTGTCATCAATCATTACTTCTGTCTCTAAGCTTCTAGCTTTTAACTTTTCTGATTAATAATCGCAAAATAACTAATATCAAAGCAAAAGCCAACAAGAGGGTGAAAGGAAAAGCAAAGGTAAGCCTTGTCGCTTCATAGGTATTGCTTGTTTCATCGGGCTTGAATTTTAAAGTTGCTTTATAAAAGCCAAGATACACTTTCTGCTGGGGATTGCAGCGAATTAAAGCCTCATCTTTGATGCAGGGAATTTGGCGTTTGGACAGGGACAGGATATTTAAAGGCGCTAGGGAAAGCTTGATCTCTCTGCCAAAAGTTGGTTTGACAATAATTTCGCCTTGAGGCTTAAAAAAGGTTTTGCCGGTGTTGGCAATGGTGACTAGATAATGAAACTTTTGCAGGGAGTCTATAATTTTAGGCGCTTTAAAGGCAACAATCTGGCCAGTTTTCTCCGGCTGGCCGCTCGAGGTTACGCTGATTAAGATGTTTGTCCCGATTTTGGCTTTTGTAAAAGAACCTTGACTTTTGATTTGTCCTTCAGAAACTGTCTCAAAAACAAGGGTGAAATAATAATCGCCTTCAGGTGTTTCTTGAGGAATGTTAATTTTAAGAATTATTTCCTGGCTTGCTCCTCTTGGCAGGAAAAATTTACCGCCAAAAGGAATTGTCGGCTTTAACAAGGTAAACCAAGATGAAAAATTATTCGGATCATATTCTTTTAAATTTTTGCCTAAAGTAACGTTGCCGAATTCATCTTCTGAAGTCAAATAATAGATATTTGTTGAAAAAATCTGCTCCGAGGCATTGTTGATAAAGATAAAACTTTGCGTCACCTCTTTTCCCGGCGCAATCATTGCTTCAAAAAGGGGAGGAGAAATGGATAATGACACGGTTTGGCCAGCCGCTTTTTTGGGAATTATAAAGGTAATAACAGTTATAAAAATTATAGAGGTTAAAAATGCTATCTTGTTTTTTTTCATTTAAAATGATGGGATGGCGATAAAGGTGATAATGTTTTGATAAGTTCCCGCTGTCTGGGTGCCGGAAATGTTGGCTTTAAAAGTAACAGTGGCTTCTGACTCCCAGGGCCAGGCATTATTCGGATAATCCCATGTGACTTCGGTTTTTGCCATAATTACTGCCGGTTCTTCAGGCGTGGGTGATTTTGAGGCATCGGCAAACTGACGGTAGTGGTTTTCGCTGATAAAATCATCCGGGACATCATCGCCTGACATATTTAAACCAAAGCCGTAAGTTGAATTTTCTGTCCAGACCTGAGCTTGGGTTTCACTGCACCAGGGTTCAGAATCACAGAGCGTATCCTCAATTTTTGCTTGATCAGGGTCATTGTTAAGAGCCAGAGGATGGTTTTCTTGCGCTTTGACGCTGTAGCCGCCAGCACCGCCGGCTTTAACAGTTAAGGTTAAGGTTCTTGTTGTTGGTGTCTGCGGGATTAATG
>CAYNMC010000037.1:0-83114 GCA_964398365.1 uncultured Pseudomonadales bacterium
TTTGCTATACTTGGTCATGGTAGCCTCCTTTACTGGCACTAATTAGTGATTAACACTTACTAGTTTAGCCTTGGAGGCTATCGTTTTTCTACTACCCAAACAAAACCCTACATGTCAACTAAATTGCTGAAACTTTAACAAATAAATCTTAAGGTATTCCACTTTGATAGAGGCAGGAAAAATCTATCCCAGAACTGTCTTGGATATTTGAAAAGCCTGGGCGTAAAAATATCCGTTTCTGACCCGGCAGTCCCTGGCAGAATCAGATTGAATCATTCTTTTCAAGATTCAAAGCTGAAGCTGGAAATTTAAACAGGTTTGAAGACTTGGGACAACTAACGGAATATGTTTGTCAGTTTATCAATTATTACAACCAAGAAAGGATTGTCACCAAACTTAAAACCAGTCCGGTAAAATACAAACAACAATTAAAAAGTCTCAGAAAGTGTTCTTAAAAAATGGGGTACTTAACATCCTAATTGAGTTTAATTATATATCTTAAACTGGTAAAATGGTATCCATAAACAAGATAGTTTTTCTATGAATATAAATTTACTTTACTTCAAAGTAAAAATTTTAACCAAAGACAATACTTATTTTGGAGAAAATCCTAATAGATTTAGGATTGTTTTATTAATATGGCCGTAAATAATAATCTTAATAAACAATCTGATGTAATCTATCCTACAACCATAGAGTTTATTATCCGCAAACTTTTAGCAATTTTAATTGTTGCAACAACTCTGTTAGGCTTACAGTTTTGGATATTTTTTGCACCTTTGGGAGTTTTTATCGGTATCTATGTCTTTTTCCGAAAACGTTATTTCTTTTTTCTTGATATTTTAGTTTTTCTTATTGGTATTGTCTTATATTTTCAACATTTACCTTTTATTGGTCCTCCAGCTACGGCTTTAAAAATTCTTCTGTTAAGTCCAACAGCTTCTCTTCTTGCCTCAGTCTCTATGTTAAGCAAGATATTTATTTTGGTTGCCGGTATTCTTTTTATTCTTACTCAAGTTTTATCTCAATTGAAATTCTTCATCTACTCGAAGAAAAGAGGTTTGATATCTTTATTTCTCAGTTTAGTGGTAACCGCCATTTTAATTATTTATCCACTTCTGACTCCTGTGTATCTTGTTTCCGGCCAAACGATGCAATTTGGCCATAACTGCCACCCAAGTAAATTTGCTTTCCCGGAAACAAAGATGATTCTTATAAAAGACCAACAGTCAAACACTTGGCAATACAGATGGAGCGCTACTAACCGTCTCAATGAAAAAGTTGCTATCTCAAAGATATCTGCTACTAAACAAGTCAAGAAGTTTTTTGGCTTGCTTGATATTTTCAAGGAAGAAAGAATAATTGCTCCACCATTTAACCAGCAAATAGTGGTTTCAGGTGCAAAAAAAGAAATGTCGGGTATCCTAGTTGAGCCGAAAACAGATGCCGAAGTTAAAATAACCTCCTATGAGCCGTTTTATGGGCTAAGTCTAATAATTGGTGACAACTGGTGTACCTTAGCATATGGTTTCTTAACGCTTCAAGCAAGTAATGAGTATACCCAAGTAACAGAAGAAGCAATTGATAGCAGTATAGAATTTGTACTCGTTGCTGATCCTTCTGTATTTCCTCTAAAAGAGAAAACCACTTTTTATCCAGGAGAGACTGTCTATCCGATGAATTCAGGGTTACCTAAGGATACAAAATATGGTTTTCAAGTTATAGATTCGACTGGTAAACCCGTAATAATCTTTAATAAAGATAAAGTTTGTAAAAGCAAAGGTTTTGGTGATGAGGGTTGTGGAAGATTTAATGAGAAACACCAAGCCTTCGAACCAGGAACCTACGAAGTACAACTGGTTAAACTTGAAAAAGAAGAAGCGCTGATAGTTGCTAAAACACAAGTAACAATTTCCGTTCAACAAAAAAATGAAAAGTAATTTTACAGATCTGAAAATCAAAATTTACACCAAAGATAATACTAATTTTTTAGAGCTTGCAATACTCTTTGATAAGCCGGAATTCCTACAGATGCTGCCACAGTTTAGAAAAGACTATGGTATCCAACAGCTGGTAAAACCTGATAAATACACCGAAACAATAAATGCTCTAGAGGATAAAACTGACAAGATAAATTTCTCAAAATACCAAAAACCAAAAGAGTTGATAAAGTTTACCGAGAGCAAGTAAAGACCAGGGTATTGACCGCTTTAGGTTTGAACATAACTTTGAAGGACAAGAATTTGTCGATAGATGTGACTAAACCTTTCTTTTTGATTGAGGAGAAGCATCTTTCTACCATAAAAACCGACATTTCAGAGTTCGAACCTACCAAAAGTTTCGATTTTAGAAGCAATTCTTATGTTTTTAACTTCATCAATTCAGCCTTGCTGCCGGGCAGGGATTCGAACCCCGATAAACAGCTCCAAAGGCTGCTGTCCTACCGTTAGACGACCCGGCACTTGCTGACTATTTTAACATTTTTTGTTAAAATTAAGAACACGCCGAGGTGGCGGAACTGGTAGACGCGCAGTCTTGAGGAGGCTGTGGGATTTTCCCGTGCAGGTTCAACTCCTGTCCTCGGCACCAAAAATGTTATATAATTATGGGCACTTAGCTCAGCTGGCAGAGCGTTCGGTTTACATCCGAAAGGTCGTAGGTCCAAGTCCTACAGTGCCCACCATTAGCCAAGTCTAAGGTTGAGCTATCCGAAAGCGCGGAGACTGAAAACCTTGAATGGCTTAACTTTGCCGAGAGAGTCACGGCGTTTCCGCCAGCTGGCGGAACTGAAAAACAATAAATGTATTTTGTTGATGTTCTTTATGCAGAAAGAATAAAAAAATTTTATACTGGATATACCAAAAATATTAAGAAAAGATTAGCGCATCATAACTTAGGATTTTAGACAGATGGTCGAAAAGAGGCATGTCTTGGAAGATAGTTTATTTTGAAAAATATAAAGATAAAAACAAGGCGATTAAAAGAGAAAATTCTTTGAAAACAGGTTACGGAAGAAAAATTTATGCCGAGGTAGCCAAGGCGGTCACGGCGCGTGTCTGAAAAACATGAGATGGAGGTTCGATTCCTCCCCTCGGCACACCCTGAAGGTACGCCTTAAACTTAGCGGCGGGTATAGTTGAGCGGTTCAACGTCACCTTGCCAAGGTGAAGAGACGGGTTCGACTCCCGTTACTCGCTCCATATTTAAACAACAACTTCATCAGAATATAATTCTTATCTTAAGATACTCAAGACACCTCTAAGGTGGATTACCCTTGACACCTTTGGTAAATAGCTATTAAATAAAATTGTGCCTGGAAGAGAAATTGTTCTTGCTAATAATGAAGTTTATCATATTTTTAATCGTTCTATTGCCTCTCAACCTATTTTTTTAAATAAACGGGATTATCAAAGGGCTTTAGAGACTTTCTTCTATTATCAGAATTCTCTCCTGCCCACTCGCTATTCAAAATTTATTACTCAGGCTGCTGAAATTAAACAAAAAATTTTAACAGAGTTAAAAGATGAGAAAAGTTTTTTAGTGGAAATTATAGCTTTCTGTTTTATGCCTACCCATTTTCATTTTTTACTTAAACAAGTTAAGGATAATGGGATTTCCAAATTCGTCGGTAATTTTAGCAACAGTTATACACGTTATTTCAATACCAAAAATAAAAGAAATGGTCCCTTGTTACAAGGGAAGTTTAAAGCCGTACATATAACGACAAATGAGCAATTAGTTCATGTTTCAAGATATATTCATCTTAATCCCTATACATCTTTAATAATTAAAAAAGTTGAAGATCTGATGAATTACCCCTTTTCTTCTTTTCCAGAATATTTAGGCAAATCCAGGCAATCTTTTTGTCAAAAAGAACTGGTTTTGAGCCACTTTAAGAAAACCAATACCTATAAAGATTTTGTTTTTAATCAGGCTGATTATCAAAGAACTCTTGACCAGATAAAACATTTAGTTTGTGAGTCTTAAATTTCGTAATTTAAACCCAAGGTGTCTAGATCAAGACACCTCTAAGGTGTCTTTTAGGGTCTAAATGTTGTAAAATTAAATTATGCTCAAAAATAAAATTCAAGCCGATACCATAGCGGCCATGAAAAAAGGTGAAAAAGAAAAACTGGCAGTTTTGCGTTATTTAGCTGCCCAAATTAAAAATGCCGAAATAGAAAAAGGCAAAAGCGAACTCCCTGACGAGGAAATTATCAAAATTATTACCAGCCAAATTAAAAAACTAGAAGAAACCCTGGCTTTGGTTAGCCGGGCCCAACGTCAAGATCTAAGACAAAAGACATTGGCCGAAATTGAAATACTTTCTGCTTATTTACCCAAACAATTAAGCAAAGAGGAACTTCTTGAGGCAATTAAAAAAATTAAAGCCGAGCATGGGGAAGTCCAAAATGCCGGCGCTCTCATCGGTTTGGCGGTGAAGATTTTAAGGGGAAAAGCTGATAATCGTCGCATTGCCCAAACGGTTCAGGAATTATTTAAGGAGTAAGCTCATTTAAAACCAACTTTTTCTTCTATAAATTTAACTAAGGAGAAAGAAGAATTAAGTGGCTCTTTTTGCCACCAGAGGGCGACGTCTTCATAAACATCAATTGGATTAATGGGTGTCCATTCAGGTTTAACCAGTTGATTTTTGGGCAATTGACTTAGATTAATAATTTTTAAAGATAAATCGGTCTGGGTAATTACCGGCAATCCCTTCGGACAAACCGAAATACAAGTACCCAAATTGATACCCTTGTTTTTATCAATTAAACCCTCGGTGTCCAAGAGTAAACTTAAACCAAAAGCCTGATTTGAGCTTTCACCCCGATAATCATAAAGACTAAAACTTTGTTGGGGAAACTGTGTTTTGAGCGTCAAGATTGCCGTTCTAAGAGCGGGAATTGGGCTTTTAACTTCCAAAAAATGATAGAAATTGGCCTTTAGACTAGAAACAAGTATCAGGATTAAAAGCATGAAGGTTGGCTGGGGAAAATTGGCTTTGAGTTTTAGCAAGATCCATGCGGAAAAAAGAAGGATAATTGGTTGCAAATAAATAAGATAGCCTTCGAAACGTTCGCCGTGATGATAACGCAATAAGAGAAACTGAAGACCAAAAACAAGGATAAGCTTAAACATTAATTTTGAAAGACGGTGAGTCAATAAATCTTTCATGATGAAAATTAAGCCTGAAACCATCAAAATCACGCTCAAAATTGGTAAATTGCCTATTAATGAGGCCCAAAAATTCGGCCAAAAAGAAAAAAGATAAGTTAACCAACGGTTAGGCACATAAACCCGATACTGACCAATCAAAAAATAATCCAAAAGATTACGATAATTGGCCCAGTTTTGTTGACTGTCCCAAAAGATAAGCGGCAAAGAAGGAAGGAGTAAACCAAAAATTAAAACCGCCGCTTTTTTAAAAATCTTCAAGAAATTGAAATTTAAGAAGATGAGCAGAAGAGGAAAGAAAAAAAGATTAACGGCTTGATAATGAAAAGAAAGACCAAAACCAATTGCCAAACCCATTAAAAAAAGAGTTCTCAGCCGCGGTTTTTTAAGATAAGAGATAAAACTTAAAAGCGTTAAAGCGCTGATGATGGCAATAAAAGTGTGCTGGTTTAAGGCGGTAGCTCGGCTGATTTGCGCTGGACTGACGGCCGCCAAGGCGGCGGTTAAATAGCCTAATTTCTGACCGCCAAATTTTTGGCCCACAAGATACATTACCCAGACAAAAAGCCAAGAAACCGTCGCCGTTAAAAGCCAAGGCATGATCAGCCAGTTAAAGTTGGGAAGATAACTTAGACTGATAAGCCAGTAAAAAATCGGACCAAAAACAAAGGGTCCGGCAGAAGAAAAAGAACCTACCAATGGCCAGTGACTTAGACCCAACTTAACTGCTTCTCTGGCCACTAAAACGTCTCTACCGATATCGCCAAAAATTGAAAACCTCTCCCCTATTCTATAAAAACGCAAAAAGAAAGCCAAGGCAAAAATTAAACCCAAAATCAAAGAGTGTTTTGAAAACTTCATTTAGTTTGGATGAGTTTTTTGATTAATTGGTAAAGAAAGCTAAGAGAAATGAGGACGCCTATGCCTAAACCAATTAAGGTAAAAAGCGGCTTGGTGGCAAATTTTTGATCCAGAAAAAAGCCTAAAATAATTAAAATCACCAAGGGAAGGGAAACCGTCCAGCCGATTTGGCCAACAAGAGAAAGTAAATAGTAAAAGTTAAAGTTGTTTTTTTTCATTGACAGGCCTTTCCGGCTGCTGGAAATTATTTTATCAAAATTGCTGAAAGTAATAAAAATTATAAAAATAATGAATTAATATCGAGGTGGCGAGGCCGCCAGCGAGCCATAAATGATTCTTTTTTATCACAAGACAAAGCAGGAGAAATGTCCCCAAATGCAATGTGCCTGTTAAAAGCAGTCTTTGGGGGAACAAAAAGATGTTTCCCAAGGCAAAGATATTAACTAAATAAAAAATGCTTTCAGAGAGCGTAAAAAGCAAGGCGGCAATCACTACCCATTTTAATAAATTTGTTTTAATGTTTTTTGCTGACCTAAATATGAAAAGGAGAATAAATAATTTTAAAACTTCTTCAATTACATATGGGCAAGGTAATATTTTTTCTAGGGGGATGAGGAAAAGTGGCGCCGATAAGGAAATGAGTAAAGCAATAATTATCAGTTCCATTTTATGGTTCTTCAATATATTTTTTATTTACCCAACCTTCTTGGTATTTATTTCCTTCTTTTTCAAGATCGATTTTTATTGCTATCCACTCATCTTCTTCGGAAATTTTCACTACTTCTTGAGTTGACCAAAAACTGCCAATTATCTCGGAGGCTAATGATGGTTCCTTTCTGATATTTACCCCCTCATTTTCAGGTACTAAAACTTTAACTTTTGAAATTTTAGTATTCGTCCCCAAAATTTGTTTTTCATCAGTTATCTGAATTTCTTCTTTTTCACTTGCCTCTTTTTCAGGTGGTGCCGTTGGCGCAGGAGTTGGAGTTTTTGTTGATTCCCCTTTAGGCTCATTTAATGCCGCTGGTAAATTATTTTGAGGTATTTTAGTGGTTAAAAAATTGATCATAAAAAGGGTGAAACCCGTGGTTAGGAAAGCAACAATTATAATCTTTAGTAATTTTTTATTTATCAGCGGTCTTACAGGTGCCCAAAAGTCAATTACGGTTGTGCCTTTGCCTGCCTGATCATCTTTAAGAGAGTGATATTGCTGGAGACTTAACATCCGGAAATAAAGAGCTAGGAAAACAAAGCCGGCAATTAAGAAAATTATTAGTCCCCAAACACCAAGTGTTTGTACTCCGCCAATAAAACCAAACATGGTACCCATCGAGCCGGCCGAAACCACGAGAGCTTTCATTGTATCTATTTTTCCGGCTACCAGTTGCATTTCTGTTTTTGCCTCACGATAGGCCCTGATTCTTCCCTGGGGTGTATTTGCTTCTTTTTGAAGGCGCAAGATTTTATCTAGGGAAACATCAATATCCGACTTAACCAGCGTCCCTTGGGCGAAATATGAGGTGCCTCTAAGTGGTTTTAATAATTCTTCCACCTGTTTGTGCAAAGAATTGACTTCTTCTTCTGATATTTTCCAAATATCCTTAACCTCAACGGTGAAAATTTTTTGTTTCTTTTGGTTCCAGTTCAAATTCACCACTGACGAAGCGGTTGCTTTGATTGCTTGAAGGCACTTGGTACCAAGTGTTAGCGTCAGTCAAAGTTACCGACCCTGTCGTTTGGGAACCGCCTAAAGGTTCGATACCAATCGGATCGGGGACGCCGGTACCGCCAAATTGGATCGCTTCGGCTTTACGGGTAAAAAGAAAATAAACCAGACCGCCCAAACCTAAAGACCCTAAAGTTTTTAAAAACAATCTTCTATCTTTGTCAACTTTTTCCGGAAGATTTGCCGGAAAAGTCAATACTTTCTTTCTTAGTTTTTGTTTATCAGATACTAAGATATAGCAGAAAAATCCTCCGATAAGCAAAAATGGGAAGAAAAGGAGAAAAGCATGAAGTAGATCAAAAATAGAAATTGAGAGGATTAGGCCACTGCTAAAAAAGGCTAAAAGGAAAGCAAAGAAGAAGAGGGTCAAAAAGAAGACGAGACGGGAGGCTTTATTTTGATTCTTGAAATTTGAATTCCCTGCTGTATGCCTGAACATAATTTTATTTAATCTCCTTAAGACTTTGGATTCCAGATTTTTGACATTTTCAAGATGATATTTTTGATTTTCGAGGTTATTGACATCATGATTTTTATTTAGTATAGTATAAAGTGTTTTACAGTACCGTCCCGATTTAATCGGGGCGGGTTTTTTTATCTCTGGATTTTAGACTCCACATCTTCCAAAAAGAAATATTTGTTAGCTGTTAACTTTAATTCCCAAGCAATTGTTTTCCTAGATGAGTAAACAATTACCTTTTTCTGAAACTGCTTTTGTAAAACTCTAATTAAGTGAACAAAATCAGAATCACCGGAGAATAAGATTAAAACATCAAAATTATTTACTTCAAGAAGAATATCGATTGCCATCTCCACATCACAATTTGATTTATAGATAACTTTTTCTTGCTTATCTTTGATTATTTTAAGGGGTTTTGTTACCGTTTTCATCCCCATTTCGCGCAAGCGAAGAAGGAACTTTTTAATTTTTTGGTCACTATCTTTGATGCCGGTATAGTAACGGGTTTCAATTACATCAAAGTTTGCCGAGATTAGCCGAAGTGTCTTTTTCCAACTGATATTCCACCCTAATTGCTTTTGAGTATAAAAAATGTTAGCACCATCAATAAAAACTATTGCCTTTGGTTTTTGGTTTTTAGCTTTCGATTTTTCCATGCTCTCTATTTTTTACCACACTTCAACTATTTTTGTTTCCGACAGAACTATTCTAGAGACATAGTGGAGCCGGAAACTCGTTGTCTGTAGAGGCGAGAATTTGAATTACAGATTTTTGACATTTTCAAGATGATATTTTTGATTTTCGAGGTTATTGACATCATGATTTTTATTTAGTATAGAGTTAAAGCGTGTTGCACAGTAGTACCAAGCACTCGGCTTTTTCTGCTTTTAAACGTTCTTCTCTAAGTCTTTGATAGCTTACGAAATTAGCCGTTATTAAATTTGTAGCAAAATCGCAGACTAAAAGCAATATAAAAAGCGATGAAAATAAAAACAAAGGAGGTACTTTTTAATCAAAGTGCGGGATTTCCTGGCGGAGCGGGATACCGGAGTCGAACCGGCATCTCCACCTTGGAAGGGTGGCATACTGCCATTGTACGAATCCCGCGTCGGGGAGACAGGAGTCGCACCTGCCGCCTCTCGGTCCCAAACCGAGCGTTCTACTGATGAACTACTCCCCGTCTTTCTTGAAGTGGGCAAGGAGGGAGTTGAACCCTCACTGGGTGTTACCCCAACGGGATTTTAAGTCCCGCGCGTCTGCCAATTCCGCCACTTGCCCGTCTTTTAAAATTTTAGCAGATTTTTGTGCCCTGGGAGAGATTTGAACTCTCACGTCTTGCGACACACGCTCCTGAAGCGTGCCTGTCTGCCAGTTCCAGCACCAGGGCTTTTCTCTTATTTTACTATAAATTAAACGTTTAATGGTAGTTTTGAAGTTTTTGGGGAATGATCGTTCGCAGTTTATTTAGACTGCCAAGGTTAGGAGCAAAATAAAAAAGTGACAGGATTTTGACTTCAAGCATATCTGGATTGGCAAAAATCACCCCGCTTTTGGTTTTTGGCGAATAAAGGTAATCTTTTAAACCTGATTTGAGATTCGGATAAGTAAACTTTTTGTTTTTGGGCAAGTTTATATCCTCGCTTAAAACAAAAAAGGAACGCAGATAATTTTTACCCAGAAGATTTTGAGCAGTTTCATGAACGTGAGTGCCGCCGGTACGGCGCAGATTTGTTTCCACCGCATAAACTTGACCGTTTTTAGCGATCACCAAATCCATATCAAAAAACCCACGATAGCCTAAATTTGCCAATGCCTCACCGTAAAAAATACCGGCTTTTAAGGCGATTTTAATCAGGGGATGTTGGTTTAATTGGGGGTAAATAAAACACCCCTTAAAAGTTTTGCGGTCTTTTTCCAAAAGTTGTTCACAGGCATAAGTTGGCTGCACAGTTTTTTCTTGGCTAATAAAAAACTCCACGCTCGGCGAGCCGCCCAAAATTTTTTCATTTTGCTCAATAAATTCCTCAACCACCAGCGGCGTTGTTTGCCAAAATTTATCTGTCAGTTGAGTTTTTAAATAATTGAAAAAAGCTGTTTTATTTTTCGGAACTTGACTGAGAAAAATCATCTTTACGCCCGTACCCTGAGTTCCCCAATTGTGTTTAATCACAAATGATTTGCCATGTTGCCTAAACCACCAACCGGCGGCCAAAGCCTCTTTTTGATCGCCAACAATAAAACCTTCGGGAATTTTAATTTTTAGCTGATGACCGGCCAGTGCCTGCGGCCATAAATGCCTGAAACCTCTTTTTGAGTTGTAATAGAGGTTGAGAAAAGTTTCTTGTGGTGCCACCGTTTCCGGCGTGGTAAAAGTTAACCCCTTTTTTCTTAGACTTTTTACCAACTGATAGAATTCTTCGGTGCTCCGATAAGGAATCAGAGCAATTTTGGGGTTATCTTTAAGGAGTTTAAGAAATTGCTGGTTTTTAGCCAGGTCGCGACAAAGAGACCAGGACGGCGATTGAGGAAAAAGGTTAAAAACGTTTCGCCATTTCATCAATTGGCAAATTTCCTTTTGATGTGTCTCTAAAATTGGCCATGAGGTGGCCACCACTTTATCATCAGCGTCATAAAACAAGGTCCGATTAGCCTCAAGCCAGTCGTGCTTAAGCCAATAATCTTTCTGTCTTTGAGGCATTTTTTCATAAACCTGATAATAAGTTTCCAAAATATTACCGATGAAGACTGCTTTAATTTTCCCCATTTTCATGACCATTGGTAACTGGAAGGAGTTTTTTGCCGGCGGCATCCCTCACGGTGTTTAAAAGTAGGCGTTTAAGAATATCAAGAAAAGAAAGACCATAAAGATCTAAAATGTAAGCCAAAGCGCAATCAGTTTCTTTGGGTCCAAAAGCAGGATTCATATTGCAATCCAAAAAAAAGTAACGCCCTGAAGAATCCAAGCGGACGTCAAACTTTGCGTAGTCAGCCATTTTGGTAATTTCAAATGCCCGCTTAACGTATTCATTCAAAAGCGGATCGCGATATTTTTGGTAGTGAAAAACTTCGTTTGCCCTTTTTAACCACTGATCTTCAAAAGTTGAAAAAATATACTTCTCGCCGCTTTTATGAAAAACTTTTTCAGCCAAATAAACCTTTTTATTCAAGCCCTCCAAAAGAATCGCCGTAATTTCCCGTCCAACAATAAATTCTTCCACAATAACCGGTTGTTCATAAGTTTTAATCAAAAAATTTAAGCGTTGCCGCAGATGTTTTTCACTTTCCGAAACCGCATTTTGGGTAATCTCCACCGCGCCATGGATTTCATTAAGTTTGGAAATTAAGGGAAATCTTAAGGTAGGATCCAAGGGATCGTTTGGATTATTGAACATTTGATAATTGGGAACAGGCACGCCATTTTGTTGCAAGAGTTTTTTGATGAGAAATTTATTGGTGTCCAAAGCTTTGCCCAAAATACCCGCACCGGTATAAGGAATTTCCAAAAGTTCCAAAGTGGCAGGAATGGTTGCCGAAAGATATTCATTACCTTTTACCGAGTCAACTAAATTTAAAACCACTTCCGGACGATCTTGACGCAGTTCTTGAGTTAAGCGGGCATTACCTGGATAAAGTTTGGTTTTAACACCTAATTTTTCTAAATAGTGGCTAATGATCATTGCGTCACGATCGGCATCTTTTTCGGTAAGATATTGGGCTTCGGTGGGAAAATATTCGCGTTTAACTTCACTGTAAATAATGCCTGCCTTTTTAGGCAAATTGAATTCATTCTTCCTTGGAGGAGGTTTTTCGTTTTTGTCTTCTTCCATTTTTATTTTACATTATTAATAATTTTTGTTAATTGTCAACTACAAAAACCAAGCATTTAGGTTTATAATAAACTGATGATTTGGTTTTTAAACGGCCGTTATCTTCCCGCCCAAAAAGCGAAAATTCCCATAAACGATCTTGCCGTTTTACGGGGTTTTGGAGTTTTTGATTTTTTGGTAACCTATAATTACCAACCCTTTTTGCTAACTGAGCATTTAAGGCGTTTATATCGTTCTGCTCGTTTGCTTCAACTAAAAATTCCCTACTCGCAAAACCAGCTGAAGAATTTTATTGCCCAAGCTATCAAAAAAAATCATTGGCCAAGCTTGACTTTGCGGATTGTGGTTACCGGTGGTATTTCCCAAAGCAACATCTTTCCTGAAGGCAAAACGAGTGTGGCGGTGCTGGCAGAAAAGCGGATTCCCTACCCCAAAACATGTTATAAAAAGGGGGTTAAGATCAAAACTTATGAATATCAGCGTTTTTTGCCCGAAGCCAAACACCTTGATTATCTTGCGGCGGTGGTGACCAAAAGCAAGGCTGTCAAAAAAGGATTTTTAGAAGTTCTCTATACTTGGCAGGGGAAAATTTTAGAGTGTACCACTTCAAATTTCTATCTGGTTAAAAATAAGGTTCTCGTAACTCCTCAGACTGATATTCTTCAGGGGATTACCAAAAAAGTGATTTTGAGTTTGGCAAAAAAGATGATGAAAGTTGAGGAACGACCGGTTTTGGTGAACGAATTAAAAACGGCAGACGAGGCATTAATCTCCGCTTCAGATAAAGAAATTATGCCCGTGGTTCAGATTAATAATTTAAAAGTAAATGGGGGGAAACCGGGGCCTTATACGCGAAAGCTGATGGCAGCCTTTCATGTTTATACTCAAAACTTTAGTCAAAGAGTGTCCCCGGAGTGATTTGAACACTCGACCTACTGCTTAGAAGGCAGTCGCTCTATCCAACTGAGCTACGGGGACAAAATTGGCTTCAAAATTATTATACCACTTCCTCAGGCTAAAATTGAACGGTTTTGTTTTTTGAAAAAGGCCAATTCTTCACTAAAGATTTTAAGCAAGGGTTGCTTTAATTCGTAAGTTAAAGTCTGTGGCGGATGAACACTAAAAAAATTTTCCAGCAGTTCCTGTTTTCTTTTTTGAGCCTCTTTTAAATAACGACGCTCGAATTCTTTCATGAGACTGCCTTTAACTCCCCTTTTATAAGCCAAGTAAAAAGCTAAAAGTTGTTCGTCGCGGCCGACGCCTGAAGCATCATAACTACCACTTTCGTCGGTTTTTGCTCCAAATAAACTAAAAAGCTCTTTTTTTCTTTGCTGAAGCATATTTTGGGTAAAACCGACGCGACGCGGATCAATGCCTAAAGCCTTCATAAAAATATAGATGCGGGCACACTTAGAACAAACCGCACACCAACGCCGGGTCTTTGAGGGAACTTCATCAAAAAAACAGGAAGCTTGATATTTGCCGATATGAGGATAACGGTGATGAAGAATCTGCATAATGGCAATTTCATGCAAGGGTTCTACCAAGGAGGCAAAAATACTGTTACAACCCAAAACTTTCATGGCAGCGTTAGTGCTTAACAACCACTGATGATTTTGTTCAAAAACAGGATTAATAAAATAACCTTCTTTATTGGTAAAAATTTGGTTGCAGCTTTGTTCATGGGACCAAAAAAGGTATTTGGCGCGATGGGCAAAAAGATAAGGTATTAAAAGCAAGGTATATTGAGTAAGTAAAAGATCCCAACCCCACCAAGGACCGCTTTCATCAGTTTCGCGAAGCCAACCGCTATTAACAGGAAAAAAAGTCACCTCTTCTTTAAAATTCCTAAAAAAACGTTCGCTTAAAATTTTTTTATAGCGATTTTCATATGGTGAGCGCGGTTCTCTAAAAAAAATGAGTATCGGTTTAATCCCAAGTTCAAGACTTAAAGCAAAGGAAAGAAGGCTGTCTTTACCAAAAGTGAAGGGAATTAAACTTTTACGATGGTTGTGATGGTTAATGTTTTTAAAGTGTTCATAACGCGGCCGACGCGTGAAGCTGATACCCTGATTGGCATTAAAAAAGAGCTGAAGATATTTGGTTGCTGAACCATCAAAAATTGCATCTTCGACTAAACTATAAAGTGTACCCTTAAAAAGCAAGGGTTCCAAAATCGGCGGCGGAAAATGATAAACCAGTTTTTGATATTGAAAATCTTTGAAAGAAAGATGAAGAGTAAAGCTATAAGTGACGGCATCAGCAAAAGTTTGATGGTAAACAACAGGAAACCTTTTCCAAACTTTCACAGGATAATTAATTTCATACCTTCTTTTGTTAAAAGCGATGATCAACCCCTGAGGTGAAAGATAACGGCGGATATGCAAAACATGATTTTTCATTTTAGTTTTTAATCTTGAAATAATTTTTATTAAATGTCAACCCTTTTTACCATATAAGTATCTCTTAACTGATAAGCCAATTGCCGATAATAATTTCTGGTACCGACAGCGGCAATCACTGCCAATTTTTTAAAACCTTTTTGAGCGGCAATTTTTTCCGCAATACTGATTAACTTTTTCCCTAAACCTTGGTGTTGGATATCCTTTTCCTTTTTACTGATAGCTAAAGCTTGACCAAAAGTATGGACTTCGCGGATGATGGCTCGTTGACCGACTAGTCGCAACCGGAGTAAGGCATAAAGCCGATTTTGTTCATCAACATACTGCAAAAAGTACTCTTCTCCCCCACTCGCTTGATATTGGCTAATTTTTAATTTTAAGCTTTCCCTTTGAATTTTTAATTTTGAATTTTTAATTTCTCGACAACGGATACATTGACACGCTGTTTTTAAAACCTGTCTGATATTGGAAATTTTGGTGCCGGCGGCAATATTGGCTACCGGAATGTCGCGACCTAAACGGTTAATTCTTACCCACTCCGGCACGATTTTTTTAATTTTGCTCAGTAAACTGATTAATTCTTCATCAGGGTAAGGTTTAAACTTACCTTGTTGGTACCAGCGATAAAGTTCGCTTTGATAGGTAACCACACAGGGATAAATTTTAATCATGTCTGGTTTAAAGCGGCTGTCGGTAAAAATGGTTTTAAACATAGCTAAATCTTTTTCAGGATTACTGCCGGGAAGATTAGGCATAAGATGGTAGCAGATTTTAAAACCGGCATCTTTTAATAATTTGGTGGCTTTAATCGTGGCGGAGACCTTATGACCGCGTTTGATTTTTTTCAAAACATCATCATAGATTGACTGAACTCCCAGTTCCACTCGCGTACAGCCTAATTTCCTCATGAGCTTAATTTCCTTTTCATTAATATAGTCAGGTCTCGTTTCTAGGGTGATGCCGACAATGCGATACTTAGCCAGTTCATTTCGTCTTTGTTCACTTCTTAAATTTTTGAATTTTAATTTTTCATTTTGATCTTTAATTTTTACTTTTTGATTTTTAGGGTTTTGGTTGCAAGTAGCGAAGCACTGAGTAATAAACTCAATTTTGTAGTCCCGCGGCAGAACAGACCAGGTTCCGCCCATGACAATAAGTTCCACTTTTTCGGGTTGATGACCAATGGCTTCATATTGTTTAAGCCGGTAGCGGACTTGGGCGTAAGCATCAAAATTTAAGGCCTGAGCGCGGAGGACCGCCGGTTCATCACCAAGATAACTTTTGGGCAGATTTTTTTGGTCGGGACAATAAATGCACCTTCCCGGACAGGGATAAGGTTTGGTTAAGACTGCCACCGGTGAAACACCGGACAAAGTTCTTATTTTTTTTAAACGTAATAAATCTTCAAAAACTTTGTTGGGTTTTAATTTTTTTTTCTTAAGAAGTTCTTGATAAACCCTGAAGAGATCAGAATTCCGCAAGAGGGGTTGCCGGCTGGTTTTAGCCCACGAACGCTTTAAGGCCATTAACTTGGCAGCATTAAAGTCAGCCTCTTTAATAAAATCAAGAAGCAAGTTTGCTAAGTTCATAACTTATAAACCTTCTTGCCCTAACTCAAGGATGGTAGTTAGGCGATTTTGAGTATAATAGTCTTGGGAGAAACTCATCTTTTAATTATACCTGATTTTATGTCTCGAGTCGCTAAAATTTATGATCAAATCAGCCGTGATTATGCCTTAAAACGCCACCGGCCTGATGAAAAAATGAAACTGGGAGCCAAATATCTTTATCCAGGTATGCGGATTTTAGATCTGGGTTGCGGTCCTGGCCGATTTTATGAATTGATGCCGGCGGCTTGTCAATATATCGGTTTGGATTTTTCTAGAGGTTTACTTGCCATTGCCCGCCGCGATTATCCTCAGGCAAGCTTTGTTTACGGTGATATGAGTGATGAAAAAGTTTGGCGCAAATTAGGCCAATTTGATGCCATTTTCAGTTTTGCTTCGTTCCATCATCTTTTGAACCAATTGGTTCAAATAAAAACCTTAAAGCTTTGTTATCAACACCTCAAAGATAAGGGTTTATTGATGATTGTAGTCTGGAATTTACTCAATGATAAGAAAAAAAGAATCATCAAGCCTTGGAAACTTTCAGATGGCCAAAAAGTTATCAAAACCTTTTACCGCTCTTATTACGCTTTTACTCCGGAAGAATTAAGAAATTTAACCCTGAAAAGTGGCTTTCAGGTTAAAAAAATTTTTTTTCTTAATCATCAAAAAGAATTAGCCTTAATTGCCCAGCGTTAAACTCTCAACCTTTATATCGTTTATAAAGCAGGGGGTATTCGGTTTTCATAGTCTGGTAAATATTTGTCGCCAAGTTTAAAGATTCATCAATAAATTTTTCCGGCACACCAGTTTGCTTGATATCTTTGATGATTCTTTTAATATTACTGTTGGTTTTTAAATGGGCCACGTCCTCAGTTTTTACCAAAACGTCTATTGCCTGCCAAGGTAACTGACGTAAACGCATCCGGTTGATAAGAGGCTGATTGATGCAGTATTTATTGACCAAGTCATCAATCGGTTTTCTTAAACGTTCCAAAATTTTAATATCGTTTTCTTCTAGATTTTGACTCATGAAAATATTATAATAAAAAAGTTTATTTCAGAAAAGCTAGCCGGTGATCGTAGCTCAATGGTAGAGCGCTAGCCTGTGGAGCTAGAAGTTGCGGGTTCGACTCCCGTCGATCACCCTCTTTTTTAAGCCAATTAACGCTTAAAACTGTTTTTTCTGGCAAAAAAGAGACGGAAGATAATTTTAAAATTGGCGATAAAAATCAAAATCAGCATTGTCAAAATTATTTGCCTGCTGATAGCTCCTAAAGCCAAAATTAAAAGTCTTAAGTCCCGCCTGATATTAAGAAGTGGCCATTTTATTTTTTTTCTGGTGGCAACTTTAATTTCCCGGGAGCTAAAAATATCAAGTAGACTGGCAGCCACGGCAAAAAACCCAAGAATTAAAGCAAGCGGTTCCTGTTTAAGCTTCCAGTAACCATAAACCATACCAAAAATAAGGATAATTTCTACATAGCGGTCAAGCACCGTATCAAAAAAAGCGCCCCAGCGGCTTTGTTGAAATTTAAGTCTGGCAATTTCACCGTCGCAACCATCTAAAATTGAAAGGAACTGAATTGCCAAACCGCCAAATAAAAGCCAAGGATAAGTTCCCTTGAATAAAAACCAGCAAACTGAAAGGCTTAAAATTAAAGTGACAAGGCTGACAAAATTTGGACTGATGGGGGTTTTTACTAATAATTTAGTGATAAAAGCCGAAATTTTTCGATTTAATTTTTGGGAAATAACGCCATCTTGGGGCTTTGTAAGACTCTGCAGCAGTTTTTTCTCGGCAAACTTAAAGTCTTCATAGGTATCGCAGTCAGCCCAAAAGTTTTCACCAATATCAAAGGCTTTAAGTTTATTTTCCTTAACAAGAATCCTCATGGCATCGCTTAATGAATATTTATTTTTTCTGGTGGCTTTAATAAGGGCCTTAAAAAGAAAAGGAGAGCAGATAAACATGCCGGTGTCAAAACCATTGTATGGCGAAATCTTCTTCCCAAGAGAAATAACTCGGCCGGCCTTGACAAAAACTTTGGTGGCTTCCTGAGGATTTTCCATGGTTTTGATTTTTTTATCAACCGCCAGTACTGATTCGTGGGTTTTAAGCGGTACTTGCTGGAGACGTTTGAGAGTGTCTGGGGCAAAAAGATGGTCAGCCATCAAAAGTACAAAAGTTTTTTTAAAAAATTCTTTGGCCTTTAGCACCGAGACACCATTACCTTTTCGCCAATTTTTATTTTCTAGATAAGTAAGGGAAACTCCATATTTTTTACCGTCCTTTAATAAAGCTTTAATTTGGTTGCCTTGGTAACCGATAACGATGACAAAACTACGAATGCCCGCTTCTTTAGCAGCTAAAATAATCCGTTCAATAATTGTTAAACCCAATAAAGAAAGCAAACATTTGGGTTTTCCTTGAGCATATTTTTGGATTCTGGTGCCGTCGCCGGCCGCAATAATCAGGGCTTTCATTTTATCTTAAAATCTTTAAATCTTTACCACTTAAAAATTTGCTGAAGAAAAAAGGCAGGAAGCTTATTTAAATTATAGCATTTTTAATGTGCGACAGCTTCTTTTCGTTGTTTTCTTGCTAATTTTGAAGTAAAATTAGCCAAAGGGCGTCCGTAGCTCAACGGAGAGAGCGTCTGTCTTCGGAACAGAAGGTTGCGTGTTCGAATCACGCCGGACGCACCAAGAGAGGAATTTTGGGGAGAAGTTAAGCAGTTAAAAAAGGGTCCGTAGCTCAGTTGGTAGAGCACCTGCCTCTTAAGCAGGGTGTCGAGGGTTCGAATCCCTCCGGACTCACCATTTGAAAAATTTCAAGTTCGCAGGGAAAGAGACTCAACACAACCCTGATTATTACAAACGCCGCAGTCACCCTCGGCAAAAGCAATTATTCTAGAGCGGAAATCGCTTGGGTTTTGAACATATCATATAACATGAATAAGTTACGATACATTTGAGACTATATTTTATCTATCCAAGGATGCCTTAGAAGATTAACAGAGTGATTGAACCCTATCAAAAGAACATTACAGGAAGATTTTATTGATCCTAATCTTTATCTTATCCATCAGCCTAAATTATTTAATGACAAGCTGGCAAAACATATCTGCTAACCTATAATATAATTCTGGAAAGACCGCATCATGCTTTAGAAGAAAAGCTAGCTGGGAAATATTTAGTTGCCAACGCATACAGGCAAAGGAACATTAGCTAAGCTGTTTGGTAATGAGGTTCAAGTAGATAGAGTAAAAGAGTTTACTAGCAAATCCTTGTTTTCAGGCAAAATGGCACTATTTAATTTTTGGTTAGAACTAAAAGATTTAATAAATTTGTTAATCCCACTAGACCAAAATTACTCGGAAATAGTGGCTAAGCTTGATAATAAACTTAGTTCTTAGAATATGTCTAAAAGCAAAGGGCGGCAATGATGGTGCACCGGAAAAATAAACAGAGAATAAGATAAACGAAAAGCTGGGGGCCAAAAAGAGCAATTAAACCATCCGCCTGACAGAGCTTATTTTAAGTAGGCTTCAATAAAAAAAGGGAACCACAGCTGGTTTGGGCCAAAACTCATTACCTTTGGCTTTAAAGATCGTGCCCGGCAACATAAAAATGTCTTTTTCTTCCGCAACCTGTTTGCTTTTACTAGGTTTTTCAATGACCGTTTGATTGCAGTTAAAATATTCGGTAAGGGAAATGTCTCCGCTGCCATTGAGATACTCCTCTTTCTTTAAGAGATAGTCTTCTTCGTCAAACCAGAGATAATGACTAAGAAGATTTCTGCCCGGAAACTGGATATGTTTATCAATGATTTCATATTGGAGACAAAATTTTTCCTCACACAGGTCCCTTTTAAGAAAGCGCACCTCTAAGAAATTGTTTTTGGGATCAGCCAACAGTTTTAAATAATTTCTAAAATCGAGTGCTGATAAAAGACGGACTGGAGCATGAGAACTTTGCCACCATTGATTGTCCCGAAAATCCAAAATATAAATCTCTTTACCTAATTTAAGCCAAGCAGAAAGCGAGGCCGGCCTTTCTAAAGCCAAAGAGTCTGGGTCAAGAAGCGTAAGCTGCCAACCGTCATCTACCAATTTAAAATTTGTCTGGCCTGACTTTTTCCCTTTTTCGTAAAGATAAGAGTAAGCCGTAAACGATTGACATTCAAGATTTTTCTGAATAAATTTCTGCCAGTTTTTATCTTGGAAAATTGTCGTCTGTTGAGAATTTTTACCTAAAAAGTAAGCCGTTAAAGCTGTCAGAAAAAAAATGGGAAGAAAAATTTTTAGGGAAATTTTCATCTAGTTTATCTTATCAGTCTTCATTTTAGGAAACAAGTATTGTTAAAATTCTAATTTTTCAGTAAACTTCAGTTAGTTTTATGTCAAACCTTATGGTTAACGGCCTGAGTCATTTAAGATATTTTTGGCAGGACTTCTACCCTTTTCTGATCGCCTATTTTCTTTTTTTAATTGCCACTTTTTATAGCTTTCGTTTATTAAGAAAAATGACAGCTTCAACTCTTAAAAACTTACTTTTTAATTTTTTTATTTTTTTATTTTTACTGGTTAATCTTTTTTATGCCTTGGAGATTTATTATCGCTATATTTTTGATGCCACCGATAATATCTTTCAAATAAAAACCACGCAACGCTGGAAAGACCGCCATGTAGTCATCAACGCTTTTGGTTTTCGCAATGACCATTTTTTTGAAGATAAGGCTGCCAACGAAATAAGAATTATGGTTTTGGGTGATTCTTATACGTGGGGATACGGCATAAAAAATCAAGCCGACCGATGGTCTGACCTTTTGGGCCAACAACTCAACCAAGACTGCCGCAATTTTGGCAAAACTGTTAAAATTTATAATCTGGCTTTGCCGGGCATGAGCAGCCGCGACGAGGCCAAACTCATTAAGGATTATCTTTTAAAATATAAGATTGATGCGGTAGTGATTGCTTATTATCTGGATGATGGTGGTTCCGAATTGACTGCTCGCCATATCCAGCCCTGCTACAACCGGATTTTTGCTTACCGCTACGTGCCGGTTTTAAGAGAAGCATTGAATGCCTCTTATGCCTTAGAATATTTATACGTTCGTTTTTATCACCGCTTTGTTTTTCCTACCTTTGGTGAGGTCTGCTGGACCCTAAACTATGAGCAGCAATATTACGATCCGGAATTATGGGTGCGTCATTTGTTAAGGCTTCAAGAAATAATTAATTACACCAGAGAAAATCAAGTGACCTTGGCAGTTTTTTTGCTTCCTTATTTGAAGTTTATTGGGCCGGCGTATCCAGCCACCAGTATTCATCAGCGTTTAGTAAACTTTTTTGAAGCAAATAAAGTGGCCGTGCTGGATTTATTACCGATTTTTTCCAATTATAAACCAAAAGAATTGATGGTCAGCCAATTTGATTATCATGCAAATGAATTGGCTCATCGACTTGCTTTTAAAAGTCTTTACCTTAAAATTAAAGATATTAAACCTTTTAGTTGTCATGAAAAATGATTATTTTGGGAATTGATCCCGGTACTGCGGAAACAGGCTTGGGGGTGATCGAAGTTGTTGATGGTAAAATCAAACTTCTTCACCATGCCTGCATTAAAACCAAAATTGCCGACACTAAACCGGCAAGACTGGAGTTTATTTTTGAGGAAGTTGGCAAAACGGTTGACCAGTTTGGCGCAGAAATTTTGGCAATTGAGCAGCTTTTTTTTAATACCAATGCCAAAAGCTCTTCCGCGGTTGGTCAGGCGATGGGGGCGGTAATGCTGGCGGCGGCAAAAAGAAAAATTCCGGTGGTTGAATATTCGCCTTTGGCAATTAAAAAAAATCTCACCGGCTACGGCTGGGCCAAAAAGCCACAATTACAGGCAGCGGTAAGAAAAATTCTTAAAATCCGCAAAATTCCCCGCCCCCAGCATGCGGCCGATGCCTTGGCGGTAGCTATCTGCCATTATCTTTGTCATGATCAAGCCTTTAGGTCAAAATAAAAATGAGGTGTTTTAAAGCGCTAATTTTAATTTATTTGCTTTGTTTGTTTATTTTAAAGAATGAAGCTTGTGCCGTGCTGGACCCATTGGCGGTTCCCAATAACAAGGTAGGCGTCCATATTTTGGATCCCAACGAGGTGGAAAAGGTAGCTGATTTGGTTAACGGCAATGGTGGCGACTGGGGTTATGTCACCGTGCCGTTACGGGATGATGATAAGGATCGCCTCAAATGGCAAAGATTTATGGATAATTGTCAAAGGCTTCATCTTATTCCCCTAATTCGTTTGGCGACAGTGATGACGACAATTGGCTGGGAAGAACCTAATCTCTACCAATCTTTGGATTTTGCTAATTTTTTAGCTGATTTGAACTGGCCAACCCAAAATCGTTATGTGATTATTTATAACGAGCCAAACCATGCTCAAGAATGGGGCGGTCGGTTAGATCCGGCTGGTTATGCAAAAATTTTAAAATATTCCAGTCAAATTTTTAAAAGCCGCAGTGAAGATTTTTTTATTTTACCCGCTGGTTTGGATGCCGCCGCTCCCAATGAGAGAAACTGTTTAAATCTTTATAACTTTATTGAAGAAATGGTCAGAGCAGAACCGGACGTCTTTGAGTTTATTGACGGCTGGACCAGTCATGCCTATCCCAATCCTGGTTTTGCCGGCAGCCCGCAGGCCAGCCACGTCTCCAGTCTTGTGGGCTATCGCTATGAGCGAAATTTTCTTAAAAATTTTACCTCTAAAAATCTACCGATATTTATTACAGAAACTGGGTGGGATGAAAAGCGTTTATCTGAAGCAAAGGTAGCCAACTATTATCAAACTGCTTTTGCCGAGATTTGGCAGGAAAAAGAAATCGTAAGCGTTACTCCGTTTGTGCTTTTTGCCGCAGACGGACCTTTTAAGGCTTTTTCCTTGCTTCAAGCAGACATGCAACCAAAAATGGCTTACGAAGTGATTAAAAATATCGCCAAAGAAAAAGGGCAACCGCAGTTGACAGCGGAAAAACGTTTGGCCCAAACTTTAGGCGTTAGGCTGGTTACGGAATCTGCCTCTCAAGAAGTTTCTCTCAAATTACCTAAAGAAAAATGGCAAGCAATTTTGAAATGGCTAAAATTTAATTAAATGAAATTAGTAATTGATAAAAAACTCCAGCAGCAGATTAAAGAAATTGTCGTGAGGAGCCGGCTGTCGCATATTGATCCCCGAAGGATTATTTGTTTTCGCAGCTTTGAAGCTAAATCCCGGGCCTATGCCCGCATTTGGGCTTTGCCCCGCATTTGGCAAATAGCCTTAAATCTTAAAGCCCATTACTGCCTTGAAGTTTTAAGTGAGCATTTTTCTCGTCTTTCAACCAGCGAACAAGTAAAGGTTTTAATTCATGAACTTCTTCACATTCCGAAAAATTTTTCTGGGGCGCTCTTGCCTCACCGTCGTCGGCAGAAAGGGGGAATTAACCAACAACACATCGAAAAAATTTTTAAACGCTATCAAGAGGCATGCTGTTGATTCACGGAGATAATCTTTTGGCTTCGCGAAATTATCTTTTTCAGCTTTTGCGCAAAAGCAAAGAGCAAAAAGAAGAAGTACTTGTCCTTGACGGGGAAACCGTTAAACTTGAAGACTTAAAGCAAGCTTTAGAAACGCGCTCGCTTTTTGGCCAAGCAAAACTGGTAATCGTGGAAAATTTGCTTTCCCGCAAACCAGCTACGCTTAAAGAAAAGTTTATAAATTATTTTTCTAGTCTAAAACCCTCTTCGTCTTTGATTTTATGGGAAGAAAAAATTATCCCGGCATCGCTTTTGAAAAAAATAGGAACTTTATTTACCGTTAAACTTTTTAAAATTCCCCCCTTGATTTTTCAGTTTCTTGACGCGCTTTGTCCGGGCAACCAAAGCATGATGCTCCAAAAACTTCATCAACTTAAATCAGAACCGCCGGAATTAATTTTTTACCTGCTGGTTCGACGTATGAGTCAATTGATTCTTGGTCGGAGTCTTGGGCAAAGCGCTTTTGTTGGTTTGGCACCTTGGCAGCGGGCAAAGTTATTGGCACAAAGTCAAAAATTTAAACTTGAGCAATTAACCAGTTTTTATCAAAAATTACTAAGCGTCGAGAAAAGGGTAAAAACAGGACAAACTTTAAGAAGTTTGCTTTGCCATCTTGATTTTTTGCTTGCAGAACTATAAGATTAATGCTGTAAAGGTAATTTGAAGAAATTTATGTTTAAGCTTTCTTTTAATATCTTTCGGGGTTATGATATTAGGGGTAAGGTACCGGAAGAGCTCAACGAAACAGCCGTTCGTTTAATTGCCAAGGCTTACCTGACCTTTCTTTATCGCCGTCAAATTAACGAAGTGGTTTTAATGCATGACAATCGTTTATCCTCTCCCAGTTTTAAAGAAAATGTTTTGGATGAGCTGGCAAAAGGTGGGGTTAAAGTTATTGATAACGGCCTAGGATTATCCCAAATGATGTATTTTTCCCAGTATCACAATCTTTGCAAAGGCGGCGTGATGATTACGGCCTCTCATAATCCCAAAGAATATAACGGCGTGAAGCTTGCCAGCGGTTTTTCTGACACCTTAGTTACCGAAGAAATAGCAGAGTTGAAAAGTATCATCAAAAATCAGGTTTTTAAACGTTATCCGCGTTTAGGAACGCAACAAAAACAAAACCTCTTCCCCTTTTATCTTAAAGATTTAAAAAAAAGGATTGAGCTGAAGAAAAAATTTAAACTGGTTGTTGATGCTTGTAATGGGCCAGCCGGCAAATTTTTACCGCAAATTTTTCGGGAATTTAACTGCGAAGTGATTGAACAAAACTGTCGCTTGGATGGCAATTTTCCTTCGGGAACAGCCGATCCTACCGAAAAAATGGTAATGGAAAGGTTGGCCAAAAGAGTAATCGCAGAAAAAGCAGATTTGGGTTTTGCTTACGATACTGACGGCGATCGTTTGGGAATCGTTGATGAGCATGGACGTTTCGTCTGGAACGATGTTTTGGTGGCAATTTTTGCCAAAGATATTCTAAGTTTTATGAAGGGTGCCAAAATTATTTTCAATACCTTATGTTCAAAGATTGTGCCGGAAACCATCGAAAGCGCCGGCGGCAAACCCATAATCTGGCTTACCGGTCACTCTTTCATTAAAGCCAAACTCAAGGAAGAAAGAGCACCCTTTGGCGGTGAGCTCTCCGGTCACTTCTTTTTTATGGATAACTTCTTTGGTCATGACGACGGTGCTTATACTTCCCTGCGTCTGCTTCAATTTTTGGCGCGTCGTCAAATTTCTTTGGCTCAGGCAATTGATGAGCTGCCGAAATATTACTCCAGTCCGGAAATTAAACTTGGCCTGCCAGACGAGATTAAATTTAAATTTATTGACACCAAAATTGCCGCCGATTTAAGAAAACTCTTTGGCAAAACCGCAAAATATTTAACCATTGACGGTATTCGCGCCGATACGCCGACAGAAATGGCCATTATCCGGGCCAGTCAAAACGGTCCTTACATGACAATTAAATTTGAAGCCAAAACCAAGGCTAAATATGAAAATTTAAGAAAGGCTATTAAGGCAATTCTTCATCGGCATCCGGAAATTGATTTCAGTTACGGGGTAAATACCCAAGAAATTGCCTAAATATTAAAACTTAGCTTAAAACTTATTTTAAAACTTCATGCTAATTATTTTGGCGTTTGTCAGTTGCAGTAAGCAATTTCAATCAACTAAAAAAAATTTAATTGAAACAGATTGCTTGATGAAAAGCAATTGTTTAAAATGAAACCATGAATCAACTTGATAATCCCAACTTGCTTAAAAAACTAGATAAAAGTCAACTTTTGGCTTCGGTCCAACAACTTGGCTTACAATGTCAGCAAACCTACCAGGAGCTAAAAAAAATTAAGTTACCATCCTCTTATCGAAAAGTGGACAAAATCGTCGTCAACGGCATGGGTGGTTCCCGTTTGGGCGCCAGAGTGGCCGAGCGGCTTTTTGCCGATAAACTTAAGCTTCCCCTTATCCCTCTTGGCAATTATCAGCTCCCGGCTTATGTTGACGAAAAAACTTTACTCATCCTCTCCAGTTATTCCGGTAATACCGAAGAAATCTTGGCGGCTTATACCGAAGCAAAAAAAAGAAAAGCTAAAATTATGATTTTAGCTCAAGGCGGTGAATTGGCTAAAATTGGCCAGGAAAACCACTATCCTGGTTATTTCAGCTTTCAGCCTAAATACAATCGTTGTGGTCAACCAAGAATGAGTTTAGGTTATCAAATTTTAGGGCAAATCCTTTTGCTCGCTGCCCTCAGACTGCTGCCGGTTTCCGAGAAAGAAATAAAAGAGTTGATTTCATTCCTTAAAGAAGTCGTAAAAAGATATGATTTTTCAGTCAGTTTTAAACAAAATTTTGCCAAACAATTAGCCCAAAAATTTTATGGCCGAATTCCCGTGCTGATTGGAGCCGAATTCGTGGTGGGTGCCCTTCATGCCTGGCGCAATCAGCTAAACGAAAACGCCAAAAATCTCGCTTATTATTTTGAAATTCCTGAACTTAATCATCATTTATTAGAAGGTTTAAGTTTTCCTAAAACCAACCCCCAAAATTTATTTTTTATTTTTTTGGAGAGCGACCTTTATCATCCTCGCAATCAAAAAAGAATCACGATTACCCAAAAAGTCCTCACAAAGTTAACTTTAAAGTACGAAAAAGTGAAATTAAGCGGTAAAAATCGCCTCAATCAGGCTTTTGAAACAATTCAGCTGGGCAGTTTTGTGAGTTTTTATTTAGCAATGCTTAACCAACTGGATCCCAGTCCCATTCCTTGGGTTGATTTTTTTAAAAAGGAACTCGCTTAAATTTTAATCATGTTAAAGTATAAATTTATTAAAAATTTTCAAGAAATTAACAAAGATGATCTTCCAAGTGTAGGCGGTAAAGGTGCAAACTTAGGCGAGTTGACCGGTTGTGGTCTCCCAGTACCGCCGGGTTTTGTCTTGACCGCTCAAGCCTATTTTTATTTCCTTAAGGTTAACCAGCTTAAAGAAAAAATTGCGCAAATTTTAAAGCTAGCGGATAAGAACGACCCCAATTCTTTTCAAAGAGTTTCCCGAGCCGTTCAAAAATTGATTTTGGCCGCGCCCGTACCCAAGACGATTGCCAAAGAAGTTTTTATCGCCTACGAACAATTGGTTGGTCTTTTTAATAAAACCCCGGTGGCTGTGCGTTCTTCGGCCACGGCAGAAGATCTGCCAGGAGCTTCTTTTGCCGGCCAGCAAGCCAGTTATTTAAATGTGGTCGGTGAGGCGACTCTCCTTCAGAAAATGAAACATTGTTGGGCTTCACTTTTTACGCCGCGGGCTATTTTTTATCGCCAAGAGAAAGGTTTTAATCACCTTAAAACCGGTTTGGCCGTGATTGTTCAAAAGATGATTGAAGCTGAAGTTTCCGGCGTGATGTTTACCGCTGATCCCCTGAATCAGCAAAAACGGCTTTTGGTAATTGAAGCTATTTGGGGATTAGGCGAATTTCTGGTTCAGGGAACAGTAACACCTGATCATTATGAAGTAGATAGGCTGACTTTAAAAATTAAAAAGAAAGTGATTGCGAAACAGTCAATAAAATTAGCAAAAAAAGCCCAGCAGACTCTTGAGGTTAAAGTGCCGGCTAAAGAACAAGAAAAACAAAAACTTCCTGACAAATTAATTCTTGAATTGAGTCGTTTGGGAAAAAAAGTTCACCAGCATTATTTTTTCCCCCAGGATATTGAATGGGCCGTAAGCAGAGGTAAAATTTATCTTCTTCAAGCTAGACCAATCACCACCTTGGTGAACCCAAAAATTCCCCCCAAAGAAGTAGTCCCAAAAACTCAACTTAAACTGCTGGTTAAAGGCGATCCGGCTTCACCGGGTATTGGCACAGGTTACGCCAGAATTATTAGTTCTGTAAAAGAGATCGGCAAACTTAAACGCGGTGAAGTTTTGGTAACCGAAATGACGACGCCGGATTTTGTGCCGGCCATGAAAAAAGTGGCCGCCATCGTTACGGATCGCGGCGGTCAAACTTCACATGCGGCAATTGTTTCCCGCGAGTTAGGTTTGCCGTGTGTCGTCGGTACAAACAAAGGAACCAAAGTGCTTAAAACTGGCCAGGTAGTAACGGTTAACGGGAAAACAGGCGAGGTCTTTGCCGGCGGCTTTCTTAACGCTCAGGCTGGTTTTGCCAATAATTTTTCTTATTCGCTGCCAAAAACTGGCTCCTTTCAGACGCGCACCAAACTTTATGTGAATCTAGCTGAGCCTGAACTGGCAGAAAAAGTAGCCGCTGAAGATGTTGACGGCGTGGGTTTACTGCGGGCAGAGTTTATGATTGCCGCCATTGGCACTCATCCCCGCAAGCTCATCGATGAAGGCCAAAGTCAAGTTTTTATTGACCGGCTTACTGAAGGTTTAACTAAGTTTTGTAAGGCTTTTTATCCGCGCCCGGTAGTTTATCGGACAACTGATTTTAAGACTTCGGAATATGCCAATCTTAAGGGAGGCAAAGCCTACGAACCCAAAGAAGCGAATCCCCTGCTTGGCTATCGAGGAGCTTTTCGTTATGTTGCCGATGAACAAGTTTTTGCCTTGGAGCTTAAAGCCATAAAATTTGTACGACACAAACTCAAATTAGATAATTTATGGTTGATGATTCCTTTTGTAAGAACGGTCAAGGAATTGAGTAAAGTTAAACAGATTATTAAAAAACACGGCTTAGAAAGAAACCATAATTTTAAACTTTGGATGATGGTTGAAATTCCGTCAAACGTAATTTTACTCGATGATTTTTTAGCGGTAGGCATTGACGGCGTTTCGATTGGCAGCAATGATTTAACCATGCTTATTTTGGGGCTGGATAGAGACAATGAAACGGTGGCTGCCGAATTTGACGAAAGAAATGAGGCAGTTTTGTGGGCTTTAGAAAAAGTGATTAAAGGTTGTCAAAAACACCGAGTTTCAAGTTCTATTTGTGGCCAGGCTCCAAGTCAATATCCGGATCTGGTAAAAAAATTAATTAATTGGGGAATTACCAGCATTTCGGTAAATCCCGACGTGCTTAGCTATGGAAGAAAAATGATTTACGAAGCTGAGAAAAATCTGTTTAAATAAAGATGGCACAAATTAAACACATTACCGCTCGGGAGATTCTTGATAGTCGTGGTTTTCCGACCTTAGAAACCACGGTTTATCTTGAGGGTGGTTATTGGGGTACGGCTTCGGTGCCTTCGGGTTCTTCTTTGGGTGGTTACGAAGCCGTGGAATTAAGAGATAAGGATATGGAGCGTTTCAAGGGTATGGGAGTTTTAAAAGCCATCGACATTATCCAGAAAACCATCACTCCTGCCCTAATCGGTCAGGAAGCCAGCTTTCAAGGTAAAATTGACGAAATTCTTTTAAGTCTGGATGGTACAGAAAAAAAAGAAAAGTTAGGTGCCAATACCTTAATTTCCGTCTCCACCGCAGTTTTAAAGGCCAGTGCCCAATCTTTTAATCTTCCTGTCTATGCTTACTTATGGCAAAAATATAAATTAATTAAGCAACCCCTCAGATTGCCTACCCCTTGTTTTAATTTGATCAACGGCGGTAAACATGGCATTGGTAATTTAGATTTTCAAGAGTATCATCTGGTGCCCACCTCTCGTTTTAGTTTTAAACAGGCATTAGAAGTCGGCGTGGAGGTTTATCAGGCGCTTAAGAAAACTTTAATTTTTAGGAATTTGGTTCACTCGGTGGGTGACGATGGTGGTTTTACCCCCAACCTTTTTACCAATCTTGATGCCGTGGAAATTATCAGAGAGGCGATTGCAGATACACGTTATAAATTTAATATTGACGTTTTTTTAGGTTTGGACGTTGCGGCCAATCAGTTTTATCAGGGAGGCAAATATTTTATTAAAGATCGCGCCCAAGCTTTTTCTCCTGAAGAATTTTTTAATTATTATCAGGACTTAACGCGCCAATATCATACTTTGCTTTTAGAAGATCCCTTTTTTGAAGACGACTGGGAAAGCTGGCAAAACATTACCGAATTGTTGGGCAAGAAAACCGTGATTGTTGGCGATGATCTTTTATGCACCAACCTTAAACGCCTGCAAAAAGCTATTAAGTTGAAAGCCTGCAATGGCGTGATTATCAAACCTTTACAGGTGGGCACGATTACGGAAATGATGGCCGTAGTTAAGGCTGCCAAAGATGCATCTTGGCAGTTGATAGTTTCCCAACGCGGCAGTGAAACCAACGATGATTTTATTGCTGATTTAGCCATGGGTATCGGTGCCCAGTTTACAAAATTTGGTGCGCCGGCTAGAGGCGAACGAGTAAGTAAATATAATCGACTTTTAGCGATTGAAGCAGAAATTCAACGCAGACCACCACAATTATGAATCAGTCTTCCCCTTTATTGGTATTGCTTGTTTTGGATGGTTGGGGAATAGCTCCTGCTGGGCCCGGGAATGCGATTGCCTTGGCACATAAACCCAATCTCGATTATTTTTGGCAGAAATATCCCCATACCCAGCTGGCAGCCGCCGGTGAGGCGGTTGGTTTGCCCAAAGGCTGTGAGGGAAATTCTGAAACAGGTCACCTCAATTTAGGAGCAGGGAGAATTGTTTATCAAGATTTACCCCGAATTAATTTAGCCATTGCCGATGGCTCCTTTTTTGAAAATCCTGCCTTTCTTAAAGTCTGTAACCATGTTAAAAAGCAAGGAACGACTCTACATTTATTGGGATTGATTGGCGCCGGCGGCGTTCATGCTAACAATGAGCATCTTTTTGCGCTTTTGCAATTGGCAAAAATTCAGGGTTTAAAAAACGTTATTTTGCACCTCTTTACTGACGGTCGTGACTCACCACCAACCTCTGCCCTGATTTATATTCATGAAGTTTTAAAGAAAATAGAGGAATTTAAAGTCGGCCAAATTGGTACCCTCATGGGTCGTTACTGGGCAATGGACAGAGATAACCGCTGGAGTCGCACCGAAAAAGCCTATCTTGCCTTAACCGAAGGCAAGGGTCATTTTGCTTATTCGGCTGAAGAAGGTTTACAGCGCGCCTACGAAGGCGGCGAAACTGACGAGTTTATTTCGCCGATTGTGATTGTTGACCAAAGTAAAATTCCGGTAGGTTTGGTAAAAAATAATGACGGCGTGATCTTTTATAATTTCCGGGTTGACCGGCCGCGCCAGTTAACCAAAGCTTTCGTTTTAAAAAATTTTGCCGCCGAGGCCTCTAAAAGAGCCTTTGATCCTTATTTTGAAAAATATTTGGGACCGGAAGCGCGCAAACAATGGCAAATCCAAGAGCCGGTTTTTCAACGCCGCCTTTTCCTACCGGATCTCTTTTTTGTGACGATGACCGAATATGAAAAAAATTTGCCAGTCAAAGCAGTTGCCTTTCCGCCTCAAAAATTAAACCTTCCTTTGGCCGAGGTATTTTCAGAAAAGGGCTTAAGCCAGCTCCATCTTGCCGAAACCGAAAAAGAACGCTTTGTCACCTACTATTTTAACGGTTTTCATGACCAACCTTTTCCCAAAGAAGAATGGCTGACGGTACCTTCTCAACTGGTAGTCACTTATGATTTAAAACCAGAAATGTCGGCTCGCGAACTCACCCAAGTAGCCCTCGAAAAAATCAAAAGTCAAAGTTATAATTTTATTTTGATTAACTTTGCCAATCCGGATATGGTGGCTCATACGGCTAAGCTTTCTGCCTGTATTAAAGCCATTGAGGTGGTTGATGAATGTGTAGGTAAAATTGTTGAAGCGGTGCTGGCGTTAAAGGGCACTGTTATCATTACCGCAGATCACGGCAATGCCGAGGAACTGCTTAATCAACTTTCAGGCGAAATAGACACCCAGCATTCAGCCAATAACGTTCCCTTTATTTTGATTAACAACTTAGCAGAAACCTACCCCTTAAATCTTCCCAAAGGTATTTTAGGCGATGTTGCGCCCACAATTTTAAAAATTTTGCGTATTCCCAAACCAGCAGTTATGACAGCCCAAAGTCTTGTATAATAAGAAAAGATAAAAAATTATGAAAATTTTGGTCATCGGCAGTGCTACCATTGATTTAATTTTTAGAGGTTCGATTTTCCGTCAACGCCGACTCAAAAATCGTTTATCTTTAGCCTATGGGGGTAAATATACTGTGGAAGAGCTTTATCAATTTTTTGGCGGTGGTGCCGCCAATGCCAGTATTTCTTTGAAAAGACAAGGACACGAAGTTTGGTTGTGGGCTAAAATCGCCACTGATACTTTTGGCAAGATGATTTATCAAAATCTGCACCAAGAAAAGGTAAACCTCGAACTGGTTGATCGCCAACTTGAAAAAAGTCCTCTTTCAGCAATTCTTTTGGATGAAGAAGGTTACCGCACGATTATTAATTATCGTTCTTCAGCCGATCAGCTTAATTTTACAAAGAAGGTGGCAAAAATGCTAGGAAATTTTGACTGGTTGGCTTTGTTTAGTCTGCCTTATTGGCCAAAGAAAGAAAAACTGGCGGTTTTGCGGCGGGCTAAGGCATCAGGCCTTAAAATTTTTCTTTCTTTACACGGCAATGAATATCGTAAAGGTTTAAAGTGGCTGAAAGATTATTTTTCTTTATGTGATATCCTTGATTTAAACATTTATGAATTAGCAACGGTCTTAAAGAAAAAACCGGAAGTAATTGAGCCAGCCAAGGAAAATTTTGCAAAAATTTTAGGGATCCCCATCGTCTTGGTGACCCATGATCAAAAAGGCAGTTACTTTTATTCACCAACCCTCTCTTTCTGGCAGAGTCCACTTAAGGCTAAAAGAGTCGATACTACCGGAGCAGGTGATGCTTTCTCGGCAGGTTTTTTAGGCAAATATTTAAAAACCGGTAATCCTAAAAAAGCAATGGCCTTTGCCGCTCAAAATGCCAAAGCGGAAATTGAGGTTTTGGGCGCGCAAACGGGTTTACTTTATGATCAATAAGAAAAATAAAATTGTAAGGGATTTACCTTTCAAACCCAATTTAGTTGATTACGAGCAAACTTATAAAAAATTTAAATGGACAGAAGCGAAAAAAGCAATTGATTATTTTGCCGACGGCAGCCTAAATGCTGCCTATGTGGCGGTAGACAAAAATGCGGCAAACTTTCGAAAAAACAAAATTGCCCTTTATTGGGAATCAGAAACCGGTGAAAAAGAAAAATATACTTTTTTACAGCTTTCTTTAATTTCTAATCAGGTAGCCAATCTGTTAAAAAAACTAGGGATTAAAAGAAAAGAAAGAGTTTTTATTTTCCTAACCAGAGTTCCAGAACTTTATTTTTCCTTTTTAGGAATTCTCAAGACTGGAGCTATTGCCGGCACTCTTTTTGCGGCTTTCGGCCCCCAAGCCTTAAAGGATAGACTGCAAAATTCCGCTGCCAAAATTTTAATTACCGACCCTCAGCTTTATCCGCGAATTTTAAAAATCCAAAAAGCCTTACCGTCCTTAAAAAAAATTATTTTAATTGATGCTTGGAATCGGAAAAACTTTGTAAAAGGTCAAAAATTAATCATTAAAAAAAGCCAACCAAAGACTTTGTGGTTTTATGAGAATTTAAGCAAAGAAGCAGTTAAGTTTAAAATTGCCCGCACGAGAGAAACCGAGGAAGCTTTTATGCTCTACACTTCGGGGACTACTGGCAAACCCAAAGGCGTAGTTCATTTACACCGCGCGGTGATTCATGAATGTTTTACGGCAAAATGGGTCTTAGATTTAAAAGACGAAGATGTTTACTGGTGTACGGCTGATCCCGGTTGGGTTACCGGCATCGCCTATGAAATTTTAGGCTCTTGGGCAGCTGGAGCTTCGACCCTTGTTTATGAAGGACGTTTTGAACCCGCTCGTTGGTATCAATTGATTAACGATTATCGGGTGAACGTCTGGTATACGGCGCCAACCGCCATTAGGATGTTGGCAGCGGCTGGGTTTGAACTGGTGAAAAAATATGATTTTTCTTGCTTGCGTCACCTTGCTTCGGTAGGTGAACCTTTAAATCCGGAAGCGGTTTTGTGGGGATTAAAAGCCTTTGGTATTCCCTTTTACGATAATTACTGGCAAACGGAAACCGGGGGGATTGTCATTGCCAACTATCCTTGTTTACCGATCAAACCGGGTTCCATGGGTAAACCTGTGCCAGGTATCAAAGCCGCCATCGTTGATTCTCAGGGTAAAAGACTATCTTGCGGCAAAATTGGCAATCTTGCCTTAAAACCCGGCTGGCCAGCAATGATGGCTAAAATTTGGCAACGGCCCAAAAAATACCAAAGTTATTTTAAAAACGGCTGGTATTTTACCGGTGATTTGGCTTTTGAAGATAAAGAAGGTTACTTCTGGTTTGTGGGTCGGGCTGACGATGTTATCAAAACCGCAGGCGAAAGAGTTGGCCCTTTTGAGGTTGAATCTGCGCTGATTGCTTATCCGGGTGTCATTGAGGCTGCGGTAATCGGCAAACCGGATCCTTTGCGAGGCGAGATTATTAAAGCTTTTGTGGTTTTGGATAAACAACAGAAGGAATTGATTAAAAGTAAACAGGGGAAAGAAAATTTAGCGCTTCGTTTGCAGCAGTTTGTGAAAAAGGAATTAGCGGGACATGCTTACCCGCGCGAAATAGAATTTGTGGAGAAACTACCCAAAACGCGTTCAGGTAAAATCTTAAGAAGAGTGCTGAAAGCTCAAGAGTTAGGTTTGCCTGTAGGTGACTTATCAACCTTAGAAGAATATTAGTTTATGAAAGATTCAATCAACATCAAAATTGCCGGTAAAGCCGGCGAAGGCATCAAATCAGTAGGTTTGATCCTTTCAAAAACCTTAATGAAAGCGGGTTTTTGGACCTTTGACTATATCGAGTATCCTTCGCTTATTCGTGGTGGTCACAATACTTATCAGGTTCATGCTGCCGGTAAACCAGTGTATTCTCAGGTAAAAAACCTTGATTTATTGATTGCTTTAGATGAAGAAAGCCTTCGCTGTCATCAGCCGGAATTAACCAACACCTCACTGGTTATTTATGATTCGGAAAAAATTAAACTCGAATTTTTAGGAAAACTTACGGGTGTTTATCTAGCCATTCCCCTGCAGCAGTTAACCAAGGAAAGCGGCGGTCTGCCTGTCATGGCCAATAATACCGCTTTGGGGGCCGTTATTTTTCTTTTGGGAATCGAGCTTCAAATTCTCAAAGAGGTTATTGCGCAAATTTTTGCTGATAAAGAACCAAGGGTTATTCAAGAAAATCAAAAAGTAGTTGAAGCAGGTTTTGCCTTTGCTCAAGAGAAATTTTCTGATAAAAAAATAGCTTTGGTTCAACCCCAAATCAAGGAGGCAAAAATTTTAATTTCAGGCAATGAAGCGGTTGCCTTAGGGGCTATCAGCGCCGGCATGAAGTTTTATGCCGCCTATCCGATGACACCCACTACGAGCATTCTTCATTATTTAGCGAGTAAAGCCAAAGCTTATCAGTTGCTGGTAAAACACGCCGAAGATGAAATCTCTGTCATCAACATGGCAGTGGGAGCGGCTTTTGCGGGCGTAAGAAGCATGGTGGCGACTTCTGGTGGCGGTTTTTGTCTCATGACCGAAACTTTAGGTATGAGCGGGATGATGGAGTTGCCCATTGTGGTGGTTGAAGGCATGCGAAGTGGTCCTTCCACTGGCATGCCGACATGGAGTGATCAAGCTGATTTGAAGTTTGTGATTAACGCCTCTCATGGAGAATTTCCCCGTTTGGTTTTGAGCCCCGGTGATATTGAGGAATGTTTTTATTTAACGCGTCAGGCTTTTTATTTCAGCGAAAAATACCAATTACCGGTCATTATTTTAATTGATAAATATCTGGCAGAAAGTTTAACCACGATCAAGGCACCAGCCGGCGTTTGGCAAAATTCAAGATATTCGTTTGCAAACCAACCGATAGGCAAAAACTTCAAGCGTTATTTAAACAGCGAAAACGGTATTTCTTTTCGTTCTTTACCAGGTTGGCCTGATGGCGAACATCTCGCTAACAGCTACGAACATGATGAATCTGGTTTTGCTACCGAAACAATCGAGATGCGAAAATTAATGGTCGAGAAGAGATTAAGGAAATTTGAAACTTTGCGTCAGGAAACTGAGGATTTAAAACCCTTTCAGACTGGCAATGGTAAAAAAATTGGCCTGATATCTTGGGGCAGCAACAAAGGACCAATTTTGGAAGCCCTGGCAAATCTTAAAGAAAAAGCCTCCGAAATTAACTTTTTAAATCTTAATCTGCTTTGGCCTTTCCCCAAAAAGGCGCTTGCGGAATTTACCAAAGACAAGGAGATTTTGCTTGTTTTAGAGGTCAACGCTACCGGCCAACTCGTTAGCCTCATAAGAGAACAACTCGGCCTTGAAATTAAGCATAACTTTTTGAAATATGACGGCCGGCCGTTTTATCCCGAAGAAATTGTTGATTATTTGCATAAATTCTTATGATTAATCCTAACGTTTACGAAACCGCTATTTCACCTACTTTTTGTCCCGGCTGTGGTAACTGGGGCATTAGTCAAGCCTTAAAAGAAGCCTTAGGCGAACTTCAGTTAGCACCTCACGAAGTGGTAATTACTTACGATGTGGGTTGTAATGCCAATATGGCAGATTTTATTAAAACTTATGCTTTTCATGGTTTACATGGTCGTTCTGTCCCCGCCGCAGCAGGTATAAAACTGGCTAATCACCACTTAACCGTTTTAGCGCTCATTGGCGATGGCGGTTTTTATGGGGAAGGAGCTAGTCACTTTCTTTCTTTAATGAGAGGCAATCATGATTTGACGGTTTTAGTTCATGACAACGAACGCTATAGTTTAACCACTGGTCAGTTCTCCCCGACGACGCCTAAAAGAACGATCACTCCTTCTACTCCGGAAGGTTCAATTGAGGAAGCGCTTAACCCTTTAGCTTTGGCCTTAATGAACCACGCCACCTTTGTGGCGCGAGGCTTTGCTGGTGACATTCCCCACTTAAAGAATCTAATTATCAAAGGCATTCAACATGTAGGTTTTTCTTTAATTGAAATTTTACAGCCTTGTGTTATTTGGAACCGACAAAAAACTTATGACTGGTATCGAGAAAAAATTTATCAGCTAGAACCCTCCTATCAACCAAATGAACGCTTAAATGCCCTCAAAAAAGCTTTAGAAACGACAAAACTTCCTGTGGGAATTTTTTATCAAGAAAAAAAGAAAGCTTATCATGAAGAAGTGGCTGCATTAAGGGAAAAACCTTTAAGCCAACAAACCATTGCCACGATCGATATTGGCGAATTATTAAAAGATTTTAGTTAAAACTTGGCAAGAAGATGTTTCTCGTCAATTTCCTATTTAAAATTTTGACCTCATTGATTATTTTTATTATTAACCATTTAAGCTATGGCGGGATTGTGATTGCCATGGCAATCGAATCTGCTTGTATTCCCTTGCCTTCAGAAATTATTATGCCTTTTTCCGGATTTTTGGTGGCCAAAGGCGTTTTTAATTTTTGGCTAACGGTTTTAAGTGGCGCCATTGGTTGTTTGTTAGGCTCGCTTTTAGCCTTTTTTGTTGGTTTTTATAAAGGTGAGAAGTTTGTGCGTTTTCTTATCAAAAGGTATGGAAAATATGTGCTTGTTTTTGAGTACGAGCTTGATGAAGCTAAAGAATGGTTTGCCAAACACGGCGAATTGATTGCTTTTACTTCCCGTCTTTTACCCGTGATTCGTACCTTTATTTCTTTGCCTGCGGGCATTTCCGGTATGAACTGGAAAACTTTCAGTCTTTATACCTTTATCGGTTCTTTCATTTGGTCGGCAATCTTGGCTTATTTAGGTAAAGTCTTGGGAGATAACTGGCAAAAGCTTGGTAATTATTTCCACAAATTTGACGCTTTGATTTTGGTGTTTTTTGTGGCCTTAGCAGTTTTTTATATTTACCACAAGCTTAAAAAACACCATCGCTATCAATTAAAAAATAAAAGTGGCCGTGGCTAATTAAAAATACTTTCTAATTACTCCCCTAACCTTGCCTTGAATGGTAACGTTGGTAGCAAAAATAGGTGCCATTTTTGAATTAGCCGGTTCAAGTCTCACCCGCGTTTCTTCTTTAAAAAAACGCTTTAAAGTGGCCAAGCCGTTATCAAGAAGAGCCACCACAATGTCGCCGTTTTGAATTTCCGGATTTTCCTCAATCACCACGTAATCACCGTCCAAAATGCCTTCCTCAATTAGACTATCTCCCTTAACCTGTAAAACATATGAACGTCTTCCTTCAGTTAAAAAATTGGGAGCCACCTGAAGAGTAACGCCTGCTTGAGGATAGGGATCAATTGGTTGACCGGCAGCAATATAACCCAAAACCGGCAAATCAACAGCCCCTCTCCAAGAAGCATAATTTTTATGAAGGAGCCGGATATTTTTCACTCCCCCTCGCTGATTCTTCTTTAAAATTCCCTTGGCAACCAATTTTTGAATATGCTCGTGAACGGTCGCCAAAGAAGAAAGACCCACGGCATCGGCTACCTCCCGCAAGGTTGGTGCATAACCATTTTTTTGGATAAATTGGGTAATAAAATCAAGAATTACCCGCTGGCGTTTATAAAGAGTTACTGGCATTATTTGGTTATTTTAAATTTATAATTTGTTTTTAGTTTGGCAAAATTTTGGTTATTTTGTCAACTAGAATTTAATATAACAAAATGTATAATTAAATTATGTTTAGGAGTTTTTGGCGATTTTTTAATTTTTTTCTTCTTTTTTATTTTTTTTTGCCCACCAAAATTTTAGCCGCCCCTGAATTTGCCACAAGTTATTATTCTCAATACCAGGTCAATAAAGATGCCTCAGTTTCGGTTGAGCATGAAATTCGCCTCAGAAATCTTCTAGCTAACCTCTATGTGAGTGAATATAGCATTACCCTTGGTTCCAATCGCTTGGCAGAAATTTGGGTAAGTGACAATTTTGGGAGGCTTGAACACACCGTTGAAACTGGTCCCAATTACACTAAAATTTTAGTGAAGTTTAAAGAAAAAGTTGTTGGTAAAAATAAAGAAAATCGACTTAAAATTTCCTATAAAACTTGGGATTTTGCTTTTCTTAATGGACAAGTTCTAGAAATAGGGATTCCTTCAGTTTTAAAGAAAGAGGATTTGGAAGATTATCAAGTTAATTTAGTGATTCCTCTTGCCTTTGGCCCGCCTTCTTTTATTCAACCCAAACCCAATTTTGAAAAACAGATAGGCGAAAACAAACTTTATTTTTTTAATAAAGAAAGCTTGTTGAAGTTTAGCGGCATTTCTGCCGCCTTTGGTGACCTCCAAATTTTTAATTTCAAGTTAACCTATCACCTTGATAATCCCACAAATTTAATGGCAAGCATGGAAATAGCGCTGCCGCCAGATACGGCCTTCCAGCATGTTTTTTATGAATATCTTAATCCTGCTCCCTTTGCTGTCCGGGTGGATGAGGATGGTAATTGGCTGGCTAGCTTCAAGTTAAAACCCAAAGAAAAATTGATCATTAATGCTTCCGGCTCGGCCGAACTTTATTTAAGAGAAAAAACCGAACTGATCGAACCGGCACTTTCAGCAACCCAAAAAGCCAAGTATCTAAGGCCACAAAAATATTGGGAAGTAGATAATCCGGAGATTAAAGATTTAGCGGAAAAACTTAAAACTCCTCAAGCAATTTATGATTATTTAGTGAAAAATTTAATTTATGATTATGGCCGCCTGGAAAAAAATTCTTATGAACGCCTAGGAGCTCTCCAAGCTTTACAAAATAAAAGTTCATTGCTTTGTTTGGAATTTAGCGACCTTTTTGTTACTCTTTCCCGAGCTGCCGGCATTCCCGCCAGAGCCCTCGAAGGTTACAGTTATACCAGCAATCCACGCTTAAGACCGCTCTCTTTAAATCAAGACATTCTTCATGCTTGGGCCGAATATTATGATGAGCGTAAAAACCTATGGTTGCCGGTTGATCCCACTTGGGGAAATACTACCGGCGGTTTGGATTTTTTCAGCAAACTTGATCTTAATCATTTTGTTTTTGTTCGTCACGGACTAAAAAGTTATCTCCCGCTTGCTGCCGGTTCTTATACTTTTAGCGACGAGCCTGAAAAAAAGCAAAAAAATGTCTTTATTGAATTTGGCCAAAAAAAGAAGCATTTAATCAAAGCAGAAATTAGTGCTCAGTTACCAGAATTTATTTTAGGGGGGTTGATTTTTAAAGAAAAAATTTATCTTAAAAATACCGGTGAAGCTGCTTTTCACAAGGAGAAATTAAGCCTGAGAATCAATCAACAATTAAAAGAGATTAACCTTGAAGTTTTGCCTCCTTGGGGTACTTATCAGATACCTTTGACTTTTAAAACTGACTGGTTAAAAACTCAAACTTATCTTATCCATGTTAATTTTAATCAGCAGGAAAAAATTTATCAAATTAAGTCTTTACCCTTTTATCAATTTTTCTGGCAAAAAATTCGCTTTTTAAAATTAAGGGATTTGTTAAAATTAATTAAGTTAACTGAGTGACCATTATGAAAGATTTTTTAAGGGCGATTTTTGTCAATGGTGTTACCTTAACCCTCACTGCCCAAATCTTTCCGGGTTTATCTTATAGTCATGATTTAAAAATTTTATTTTTTACCTCTTTAACTTTCACCCTAATTAACCTTTGTTTGCAACCTCTTGTCAAGCTTTTGCTTTTACCAATTAACCTCTTAACCCTGGGAATGTTTCGTTGGCTGACAGGGGTCATTTGTTTATTTCTCTTGACAATTTTAGTGCCTGAAGTAAAAATCCGTTCCTTTACCATGCCGGCATTTTCTCAGGGAGGTTTTGCCACTCCCCAGTTTTATTTCAGCACCCTCATGTCTTTAATCACCGCCTCTTTTTTGATTTCTTTAATCTCAACTTCTATTAACTGGTTAATTAAAAAATAACTTTTTCCTTTTAATCGTTAAAGACTGGGGGTGGGAGAGAAAAATTACCGGTGAATCTTCTAATAAAAATCTTTGAAAATCAAAATATTTTTCTTTGCGTTCCTGTTTGTCAGTTAAACGCCTGCTGTCTTCAAGGATTTTATCCACCTTGGGGCTCTTATAACCGGTGAGATTAGTTTCTTGGGTTGAATGCCAAAAACTATATTGATCAGGGTCGGGAGGAATTTGGCTGATAATTAATAAGGTCTGGAAGTCAAAAGAGATTGTATCGATTAATTTTATTTCTGTCTCGATGCCTAAAATTTCCTGCCAGTTTTTTTTGATTGCTTCTGCCAGTCCCAAAAAATTTTCGGTAGTATCAAGAGTAAGTTTCAATTTTTCTACTTCCATTTCCTTTTTGAATTTTTCAAAAAGATTTTTGGCCTGCTCCGGATTGGTTTTGTATGGTTTAACGTTAGCATTAAAAGCCCAGGAGTGAGGATTTAATGGTCCTATTGCCCGACTTTCGCCTTCAAGTTTGGGAGTGGCATAAGCCAAGGCCTGTCTTAAATTTTTGTTACCTAAAAATTTATCTCTTAGATTTAAAAAAATGCCAATATACTGATCATAATTTAGTTGCGACTTAATCAATAAATATTTTTCCCACTCTGACGTAAAGGGATTCTGATAAAGGTTCCACAATTCATCAACTTCGCCTAATTGAAAAGCTAAAAAGGCTGCAGTTTGATCAGGATAAAATTTAAAGAGCAAGTTTTTATCAGGACCAACCAAAAGCATTTTCCTAATAAAAGAACCATATTTGTTAATTTTTTTAATTTGATACTGACCCGCCCCGATATAATCCTTTTTAAAAATAGGTGTAGAAAGTAAGGTAGGAAATGGAGTAAAAGTTTCCTCTAAGCTAAATTTAAGCGTCTTTGAGTTTATAATCTCCATTTTAACACCAGGCAAATCATATTTAATCTCTTCTGCCTTAATCTCTTTACCATCCTGCCAATAAATATCATCGGCAAGATAAAAGAAATAAGTTTTACCGTCCGGGGTGGTTTCCCAACGGGAAGCCAAGGAAGGTAAAGGACTGCCATCTTCATCAATTCTTACCAAACCGTTGCTGGCCAGCAATAAAATTGAAGAAGGTAAATCCTCAAATTGGTAATTACCCACAAGGCCAATTTTCTGGGTGGTTTTTGGGCGCGGTAAATAAGGAAAAATCTTTAAAATCACCAAAAAGAAAATAACGCCACCCACTAAGCTTAAAAAAATTGCTTTTTTTTCGCGTTTTAAAAAGACGAAAACAATTAAAAACAAAAGCTTTATTTTTTTAAAAAACATTTTTTCGTTTTTTTAACTGATAAAGCTTAAAATTGAAATTGCAAAAAAAAGAAGGGTTAAAACAATTGTCAAGATAAAAAACACTTTCTCAACCCCTCTTTTAGTATGGTAAAAAGTGGCTTCTGTCCCCCAGGCTCGGCCTAAACCTGTTCCCTTTGCTTGTAATAAAATCACCGTTATCAACAGCAAAGAAATAATAATTTGCGCTAAAGTAATTAAATTTTTCATGGTGACCCCGACGGGAATCGAACCCGTGTTTGTACCTTGAAAGGGTACTGTCCTAACCGTTAGACGACGGGGTCTTAAAGGGTTTATCTGGTGAGTCCGGAGGGATTCGAACCCTCGACACCCTGCTTAAAAGGCAGGTGCTCTACCAACTGAGCTACGGACCCTTTTAACTTATTTATTTTAATCTAAAGTGCCATTATAATCAATTTTAATTTGAGCTTTATGAAAATAGACAAATTAGCCTACCTTTTGATCTTATTTTTTTCTCTTCTTGCTTTAATGCCGCTCTTTCAACCAGGTTTTATGGGTTACGATTTTATCTATCAAGGAGCGCGTTTGGCTGCCTTTTACCAAAACCTCAAGGAAGGTGTGATTTTGCCTCGCTGGGCCGGCGGACCAATGAATGCCGGTTATGGTCATCCGGTGCTGATTTTTCTTTATCCATTTGTCTTTTACTTAGCTTCTTTTTGGCACTTTCTTGGTTTTTCGCTGGTTGCCTCTCTCAAAATCATTTTGGCTTTGGCTTATTTTTTTTCCGGAATTTTTGCTTATCTTTTCTTTAAAAACCTCAGTGATAAAAAAACTGCCTTAGCACTGAGTTTGTTCTATCTTTTTATTCCTTATCGTTTTCTCAATCTTTATGGTCGAGCGGCACTGGGTGAACATTTGGCAACTACTTTTTTGCCTTTGATTTTTTTGGCTATCTGGAAAAATTTTCAAGCACCAAAAACTAAAAATATTTTATTTTTGGCTTTGGCTACTGCTTTGACGATTTTGAGTCACAATTTAATTTTCCTTTTAGCAAGCCCTTTAATTTTTATTTTTATTATTTATCTTTATCTTCAAACTAAAAATAAAGCTAGACTAATTTTTCACCTTCTTCCCGGCTTTCTTTTAGGATTTTCTCTTTCTGCCTTTTTTTGGTTTCCTTTAGTCTTCGAACGCAAATATCTTCGTTACGATGAAATTGCCAATCCGGATTACTTTTGGCACAATGGCATTTTACCTTTTCATCAAATTTTCTTCCCTCCTGAATATCAACTTTTTCATTTTTCCGAAAAGCCATTTGGCGCCTTAATTTACCCCACGCTTGCCCCCACTCAATGGTTTTTATTTTTACTAATCCCCTTTTTAATTTATAAATTTTACAAAAACCGCCTCTTTGTTGTTTTTCTTTTAGCTCTCTTTTTTTATTTTCTCACGGGCGCTTTTTTAGCCACAAAATTGATGTTTTGGCTAATCTTGACACTACCCGCCCTGGCTTTAGTCCAGCAAGCCTGTCGTTTTCTCAATCTGCCACTTTTTGCTTCACCTTTTCTTTTGTGGTTAACGACTAAAGCGATTAAGCCTTCTCGTCGTTATCTATTTTTAAGTCTTTTTACCCTTTTTAACTTTTTACTCAATCTTCCTTATTTTTGGAATCTGAAAATTCCCCGCCAATTTAAAGACGATCATTATTTTTTTAACGAATATTCTCTCACTGCCGACACTGGCCAGATTACCCCTCGTTGGGGATTGATAAATTATTTTGTTCCAGCGCCTCAGAAAGTTCAGCTGGTTGCTGGCGGCATAGACAAAATCGAGATTGAAAAATGGCACTCTCAAGAACATGTTTATAAGTTAGTTCTCCGTGAGCCAAGTCAAATTGCCGACAATACCCTTTATTTCCCCGGCTGGACAGTTTATGTGGATGGGAAAAAAGCACCACTTAACTTCCAAGACATGAATTGGAGAGGTATCATTACTTATCCCGTCCCCGCCGGTACTCATCAAATTAAAGTGAAATTTGAAGAAACACGGCTCAGGTTAATCGGAGATTGTTTATCGCTTTCTTCGCTTCTGCTGATCATTCTTATCACTACTTATAAAACTTATAAAAAACTTATAAAGTAATATTCTGATAATGCTTCAGGTAAACTAATTTTTCCGTTTCTTTTTCAAACATCACCGCCACCACATCAATTCTCGCTGAAGCTGGCAATTCAGGATGAAGCAGTTGAAAATATTGACTGGTTCTAATAAGGCGGCGGATTTTGTAGGCGGTAATTGCTTCTTCCGGCTTGCCAAATTCTTCACCTATCCGGGTTTTGACCTCAACAAACACCAAAGTGTCACCGTCTTGAAAAATTAAATCAATTTCGCCAAATTGAGAACGGAAATTTTTAACCAGAAAACGGTAGCCTAACTTAAGCAGTTTTTGCTGCGCTAACTGTTCTCCCCTTCTTCCTAATTTCTGTTTCTGACTCAACATAGCTTTTTTCTTTAATTTTCAAAGCCCTCTTTCCTTCTCTTTTTCTTAGGTAATAAAGTTTAGCGCGCCTTACTTTGCCCTTTTTCTTGACGATAATCTTCACAATTGAAGGACAAAGAACTGGCCAAATTCTCTCCACACCAATATTGCCAGCACCCAGTTTTCTTACCGTAAAACTTTTATTAGCTTCTTCTGCGCCTTTGATGGCAATTACCGTACCGTTGAAAATTTGGATTTTTTCCTTATCCCCCTCTTTAATTTTATAATGAACAGCGAGGATATCACCGACGTTAAATACGTAATCATTTAAGTTGAGCTTATTGGCCATCATAAACGAATCTTAACAAAAACAATCCCAGATTTCAAATTTTTCCGGCAGCTTTCAAAAATTCTACAAAAATAGGGTGAGGAGCAAACGGCTTAGACTGATATTCCGGATGAAATTGTGTGCCTATAAAAAATGGATGTAACGTTTTGGGTAGTTCAATTGCTTCTACCAACTTGCCGTCGGGAGAAATACCAGAAAATCTCATGCCTTTACTTTCTAAAAGTTGACGATATTTCAGGTTAAATTCATAACGATGTCGGTGCCGCTCATAAATGATATCCCCAGAAAAGGGTTTTTTTGTCAACTGACTATTTTTTTTATAAGTTTGCCAAAGAAAACTTTCCTTTTCAAGCCTGCAAGGCCAAACACCCAAGCGAATGGTACCCCCGTATTGTCTTTTAGCAAGATAATTTTTTTGATCAGGCATAATATGAATTACCGGGTGCTTGGTTTTGGGATTAACTTCCGTCGAATTGGCATCTTTTAGACCGCAAACATGGCGGGCAAATTCGATAATCGCCATCTGCATGCCAAAACATAAACCAAGATAAGGAATCTTTCTTTCGCGACTAAACTGAACGGCTTTAATTTTTCCTTCGACCCCTCGCGATCCCCAACCTTGAGGCACAATAATCCCGTCGGCTTCTTCTAAACCTTTAAAACCTTCCTTCTCACCCCTTTCACTGTCGTACCATAAAATTTGCACTTTTAAATTATTAAACCACGCTGCATGTTTAATCGCCTCAATAACAGAAATATAAGAATCTTCCAGTGAAAAATCGCCACTGGCATAATATTTCGCCACAATGGCAATTTTAATTACTCTTTTTATGTTTTTTACTTTATCAATTAATTTCTGCCAATCAGTTAAATTTGGTTTTTTTAAAGGTAATTGGAGTTTCTTAAAAATTAACTGACTAAGTCCTTGTTTTTCCAAAATTAGAGGCGATTGATAGACATTATCTAAATCAGGACTAGAAATAATCGCTTGCGGTGGTAAGCCAGCCGCGAGGGCAATTTTTTTCTTGCGAATATTATCTACGGCTTTTTCGGAACGACAAATTATAAGATCCGGGCGAATACCAATACTGTTAAGCGACATAATTGATTGTTGTATAGGCTTAGTTTTCATTTCACCAATATGCCGCGGTATAGGTAAATAACCAAGATGAAGAAAACAAACGGCCGCAGGTTGCTGAGCGGAAAGCATTCTCGCGGTTTCTAGAAAAACAATATTTTGATACTCGCCTACGGTACCGCCCAGTTCTACGACTAAAAAATCACAACTTTTAGCTACCTTTTTGAACCGTTGAAGAATCTCATCTGATAAAAAGGGGAAAGCTTCAACGCATTTACCATGGTAGGCCAAGCTTCTTTCTTTTCTGAGTACTTCCCAATAAATTTTACCGTTGGTAAGATAGTTATCTTCGGTGAGATTTTCTTCTAAAAATCTTTCATAATGACCAACATCTTGATCACATTCTTCTCCATCTTTGGTAACAAAAATCTCGCCATGTTCAAAGGGATTCATCGTTCCCGCGTCAATATTAAGATACATGTCACATTTAAGTGGGGCTACTCTAAAACCTGCTCTTTTCAAAATTAACGCCACCGAGGCAGTCACAATACCCTTTCCTAAACCAGAAAGTACTCCGCCGGTTACAAAAATATATTTAGTTAAAGCCATTTTTTTATCCCTTCAACGAAGATTGGCGCTAAAGATAAAACGGTAAGCTTTTTTTCTGATTTTTGCTGCGGTGCAATACTATCAGTAACGATTACTTTATCAACCGAACTTTTGCTTAAAGCCGTAATCGCTTCTTTAAGATAAAGATGATGGGTAGCAAAAAAATAAACCGCTCTCGCGCCTTCCGCTTTAAGCGTCCGGGCGACGCTCACGACTGTCCGGCCGGTATTAATAAGATCGTCAAAAATCAAACAGGTTTTACCTTTAACTGGGGAAGAAATGCCATGAATAGTTAATTCGCCGGTGGCCCGATCCCGTTCTTTATCAATCGCTATCTGCTCAAGCTTTAAATCTTGAGCAAAAAGACGCGAACGTTTCATCGCACCAAAATCAGGACTGACAACCACGGCATTATTTTTGATTTCTTTTTTAATATAATCAACAAAAAGTTGGCGGGCTGAATAATGCATCACCGGTATTTCAAAAAACCCGGCAACACTATCATTGTGTAAATCCACGGTGAAAATACGCGCCACGCCGCTGGCAGAAATCATTCGGCTAATAACTTTGGCGGCAATTGGTTCACCAGTGCGAAAAACTTTATCTTGCAAAGAGTAAGCCAGCCACGGTATAATGGCAAAGATTTTAGCGGCGCCAGCCCGTACCAAACCGTCAATGATCAGTAGTAATTCAATAATCATGCTGTTGGGAAAAGGTGAAAAACTTTGCACCACGACGCAATCCTGACCATTAACATCTTCTTTAATCCAAACACGAGCTTCACCATTGGGAAATTTAGAGAGTTCTAAATTGCCCATTTTTATCTTTAATATTTTGGCAATTTTTTTGGCTAAAGGTTGATTTGACGAACCACTAAAAATTTTCATTTAAACCCTTGTTTTCTTCAGAAATTCTAAGACCTCTTGATATTTTTTAAAACTGATTTTCCCTTTTTTCCACAAAATCTCTAAGACTTTGGTGAGGTAAAAAACCGCATGTACTTGATAACCTTTGGCTGCTAATTTTTCAGCACCACCTTGTTCTCTATCAATTAAAATTACCACATCTTTCACTTTTAATCCCGAAGCCACCAATGGCTTAATTACCATTAGTTTACTCTCACCTGTAGTAATAATATCATCAATGACAACCACTTGTTCACCCTTTTTATATTCCCCTTGAACCAATTTGCTCACACCATAGCCTTGAGCTTCTTTACGCGTATAAACGAGAGGCTGCTGGTAAATTACACTGATGACACTGGCAATAGGTAAAGCAGCATAAGGGACCGCCGCTAGACGGTCAAAGCTTAATTTTTTGATGAGTGTCCAATAAGCCGCAGCACATTTCCTCATTAAAGAAGGATAAGAAACCAATTTTCTAAGATCAATATAAATAGGGGAAATAATACCTGATTTGAGTTTAAAAGAACCAAGCTCAATACATTTATTTTTAAAAAGAGCTAAAAGTAGTTTTTCTGATTTTGAACCCATCTCTTTTTCTTAACAATATTTATTAATTAAATTTTTTAGGGCTTGAGTTTTTTCTCTCGCTTGCTGAGCAAAATCTTTGGCACTTGAAGCAAAAATAATGCTGCGGCTAGCATTTATAATCATTCCTCTTCCATTACTATCTTTTCCTGCTTTAACGGTGATGGCTACTTCACCTCCTTGGGCACCAATACCGGGAATCAAGAGCGGCATCTGGCCGGCAATTTTTCTAACCGCTGCCAATTCTTTGGGGTAAGTAGCACCCACAACCAAGGCACAATTTTTATTTTTATCCCAATATTTGACCACACGATGGGCAACAATCTTATAGAGAGGAAGCCGACCAAACTCCTGGTCGTTCACGATTAAATCCTGAAATTCAGCCGCCCCGGGATTAGAAGTTCGGCATAAAACGATAACCCCTTTATCTTTTCTGGTCAAAAAGGGCCTTAACGCCTCCTCTCCTAGATAAGGATGAACCGTAAGGGCATCAAATTTAAAATAATCAAAAATGGCCTTAACATAACCCAGGTTGGTATTATCAATATCTGCCCTTTTGGCATCAGCAATAATCAGGATCGAGGGATCTTTTTTCTTAATATAAATCACGGTTTTCCTTAAAACCTCCATACCTTTGGGACCTTCCGCTTCATAAAAAGCAAGGTTTGGCTTATAAGCGCAGACCAAATCATAAGTAGCCTCAACAATTGCCTGATTAAAAGCAAAAATCGGTTCAGCTTTTTTTAAAAGGTGTTTAGGTAGCTTGCTTATATCACTGTCTAAACCCACACAAACGCAGGAATGCTTTTTGGTAATGATCTCGTCTACTTTTTTTTGAAAATTCATGTTTTATTTTCGTTAATTTTACTCACTGCCAATTCCAAGAAAATTAGAGTGCAAAGTTCAAAGAGAGATTTAGTTGGGGATCTTTCCGGCACACCAATAAGTTCTCTCAATTGATACTGGTTACCCAGTCGCCTAGGAATTTTTGCCGGAATTAAAACTAAAAGGTGAGAAATTTTAGCCAAGGGGGAATCAGCGGTGCCGCTAAGGCTCAAAATTCTCGCTCCCAAAACTCTCGCAATTTTTACGGCGCTTAAAACGTCGCCAGTTTCTCCAGAACCAGAGATGGCTATGAGTAAATCATTGGCGTTAATTTTTGGCGTAATTGTCTCGCCGATAACAAAAGTTGTTTTTGACAATCTCACTAAACGCATGGCCAAATATTTAGCTACTAAACCGGACCTGCCAGCACCCACTACATAAATACGTTTAGCTTTTTTAATTTCGTTGATAAAAAGCTCAAGATCCCTTTCGCGGATATTCACCAAAACTCTTTTGAGTTCCTTTAAAATTTCTCTAAATAACATCTTTAATTAAGCTGGCCAGTAGTCAAAAACCGGCCCATCTTTACAAATCCGCTGACCGCCACGACTACAAGAACCACATACACCGAAACCGCATTTTATCAGTGCCTCTAAGCTCAATTGATATTTTATTTTAAACTTATCGCATAATTGAGCGATTTTTGCAAGCATCATTTCTGAACCACAACTGTAAACGCAACTGACTTTATTTTTGGCTAGTATGTCGGCTAATAAATCGGTGATAAAACCTTTAAACCCCAAAGAACCATCATCAGTACTTACTTTTATTTTTAAACCTAAAGCCTTAAACTTTCGCCTAAAAAGTAATTCTTTTTTCGTCTTAGCACCGAGAAGCACCCTTGAAGCCTTTTTACCCTTAAGTTTTTTGGCTAAAAAATATAAAGGCACCGCCCCGCAACCTCCAGCCACGAGTATTTTTTTACCTTTTACTTCCTGAAAAACTCCGTCACCAAAGGGACCTCGATACCAAATTTTATCACCCGGCTTAAGTTTTTGATTGATCGTCCTTGTAAACTTGCCCACTTCCCGAACCGTAAAGGTTAAAGGATTATTATCAGTTAAAGAAAAAGGTTTTTCCGCTACGCCTGGCAACCACACCATGATAAACTGACCGGGTAAGGCTTCAATTTTTTGTTTAGTAATAAAGGTTTTGGTTTCAAAATTTTCTTGAATAACCCGTTTAACTACAACTGCTTTTGGTAAACTTATCTTGTTCATAGGCTAACCCCCTAAATTCTTTTAAAGATTGATATTGATGTTCTGCCATAAATTTTTTTATTTCCCCAGTTAAGTGAGTAAAAACTTCTATTCCTCTTAAATAAACGGCTGAACCTACACCAACAGCTGTTGCGCCGGCCATAATCATCTCGACAGCATTTTCTCCATAAGTAACACCGCCTATACCGATGATGGGAATTTTAACTACTCGGGCAATTTCGTAAACACAACGGACAGCCACCGGTTTAATCGCCGGACCAGAGATCCCGCCTACTTTATTACTCAAAATCGGCTTGGCAGCTTCAAGATCAATGATCATCCCCGGTCCAACCGTATTAATTGCCGAGATGGCATCGGCACCAGCCTTCTCAACCTCCAAGGCAACCTGATTAAGGTGAGGTGTCATATGGGTCAATTTGGCAATGATCGGAATTTTTTTGACTCTTTTTTTGACCTCCAAAACTGCCATGGCCGCCAAAAGAGGATCGATACCAAAGGGTTTACCAAACTCATCATCATTATTGGGACAAGAAAGGTTTAACTCAATAAAGTCTGGTTTTGCCTGGCTGATTTGTTCAGCAGTTTTACCGATATCCTCGATCGTGGGGCCAAAGATACTGGCAATAATAAGCACTTGTGAGTCTTTTAATAACTTTTTCAACTTGATGATTTTTGCGGCTTCTTTTTTCACCCCCTCGTTGGTTAAACCGACGGCATTAATCAACCCCTTTTCCCAAGCCAAAACCGTGGGATTTTCATGACCTTGACGGGCTTCAAGAGAACAAGACTTAGTCGTCACTGCCCCCAATCCTGTTTTGGCTACCCTTGCCAACAATTCTGGCTCAGTACCTAAAATACCTGAAGCTAAGATTAAAGGGTTTTTTAATTTTTTACCGCAAAGGTTAACGGAAAGATCCAACTTCATAATAATTTTCCTGAACCTTTTTTGGCCAAAATTTGACCATTTTCAAAAACTTTTTTACCTCTTATAAAAACGCTGATTAATTTACCCTTCATTAACCAACCAGCAAAAGGTGACCAACCACATTTAGTTTTTAATGCTTTAATTTTTAGTCGCCAACTTCTTGTCAAATCTACTTCTATCCAAGAATTTTTATCAATTTTAATACCAAAAAGTTCTGCGGGTTTATAACACATCAGTTCTTTTAATCTTTTTAGGCTTAATTTTTTCTTATTTACCGCTGTCAACATTAAAGGTAAAGCTGTTTCCAAACCAGGTATACCATTGGGTGGTTCTTTTGATTTTTTCTCCTCCACGGTATGCGGTGCATGATCGGTTGCCAAGATATCAATCGTACCGTCATTCACTGCCTGCCAAAGTGCTTGCTGATCTTTTTTGGTGGCTAGTGGTGGCCGCATCTTAGCAAAATTCCCTAAAGATTTTTCGTCTTTATTAGTCAAAAAGAGATAATGAGGTGCGGTTTCGCAGGTAATTCTTACTCCTCTTTTTCGTGCCTGTTTTACTAACTCAAGCTCACTTGCTTGATTAAGATGACAAACATGAAGCCATTTTTGATAAAGCCAAGCAAAAGTAATTGCCTTGGCCAAGGTTGAGTCTTCAGCATGAACCATGATCGGTTTCTCTTTAGGCCAAAAACGAAAATGATTTCTCAGTACCTCTAAGTTTTCGATTAATAAAGGACCTGTCGTCTGGTTCATAAAAATCTTTAAACCATAAGTTTTTTTTGAGGCCTTTTTGTGACTACCCCAATTATTTTGGTCGGCCCCAAAATGAAAGCCGACATCACAGACAATTTTTTTGGCGGCTAATCGCCTTTTTTCAGCCAATGCAGTCAAGGAAGTCGTCGGTTGAGAATTGTTGGGCATATCGATCACCTTCACATAACCGCCGGCCAAAGCCGCGCTGGTGCCGCTGTAAAAATCTTCTTTATAAATGGCTCCCGGTTCTCTTAGATGCACATGACAATCAATTAAACCGGGCAAACGCAAAAGCTTCATCTGTCTAATAAAATTAATCTTAATAAAGCCATTCTAGTATATAAGCCGTTTCTCATTTGCGAAAAATAAACAGCTCGAGGATCATTATCTATTTCCTCGGCAATTTCACCCACTCGAGGAAGTGGATGCATAATAATCATTTTCTTTTTGCTTTTTTGCAGAATCCTTTGGTTAATAATAAAGCTATTTTTTAATTGCTGATAAAGCCTCAGTTTACCTTTCTGTTCAAACCATTCTTTCTGAACGCGAGTCACATACAAAACATCGGTTGAAGATAAACATTCCTCTAGATTTTCTGTCTGGTGAATTTTTACCTGTTTGTTTTTAAGCCACTGACTTTCTAAATTTGGCAGTTTCAAAACTTTTGGCGCCACGAAATTCATGGTTAAATTTTTGGCATAATAAGTCAAAAGTTTGGCTAGGGATTTTACCGTTCTGCCATATTTCATATCGCCTACAAAAGTAATATTTAAACCTTGCAAATTTGAGAAGTGCTGAATTAAGGTATAAAGATCTAAAACGGCTTGGGTGGGATGTTCTTTGGTGCCGGAACCGGCATTAATTATGGGAATCGAAGCATATTTGGCAGCAATCTCACTGGCATCATCAGCCGGGTGTCGTAAAATAAGTAAATCGGCTGCCGTGGTTTGTTCGACAGTTCTGACGGTATCGGGTAAACTTTCACCTTTAACCGCCGAAGAATAAGCCTGCATTCCATGAATAGGAATAACTTTGGCACCCAGATGAAGGCCGGCAGCCAAAAAAGAAGTATAGGTCCTGGTAGATGGTTGGTAAAAAAGTTCCACTAAACAAAAAGTTTTCAAATCTTTAATTATTCTTCTTTTTTCAATTTTTTCTTTCATTTGATCAGCTAGAGTAAAAATTTTATCCAATTCTCTTTTATGGCTAAATTGTTCGACGGAAATAAAATCTTTATGATAAAAATTATTATTCAATTTCTGCATTGTTATCTAAATGATTAATCTCTTCTTTTATTTTTTTTGCCACGGCCGCTGGCTTTTTGGCAAAAATCACCATGCGCGAAGCGTTAACTAAAATATTATTTTTTTCTTTATTAATGATGGGCCTTAAATCCTTTACTTTACCTCCCTGCGGTCCTAAACCGGCTATTAAAATCAAACTCTCGTTTCCCGCAATTTGCCTAATTCTTTTTAAGTCTAAAGGATAGGTTAAAGGTCCCTCACAAAAAACATTACCGTTTTTATTCCAGTGATTGACAACTAAATCAGTCACATATTCATAAAGTTTCATTTTTTGCTTTCGCTGCTTAATTACCAAATCTTGAATCTCACCGGCGCTCGGATTAGAATCTTTACACAAAACAAAAACGCCCTTGTCCCGGTATTTAAGATAAGGTTCTATCGTATCAAAACCAAACCAGGGAGTTACTGTTAAAGCATCAAAATTAAATTCTTCAAAAATCTCCCGCGCGGCTAACTTGCCACTTCTTTGCATCTCGCTGCGCTTACAATCAGCGATTAAAGGAATTTCAGGATAATTTTTCTTAAGGTAGAAAGTCGTCTCAGCTAAGGCTTTTAAACCTGATAAGCCATAACCGGCATAAAAGACTAAATTTAATTTAAAAGCAGCAGCAAACTCCGCGGTATCCTGAACAATTGAGCGGTTAAATAAAAAAATTCCCTCCCGGGGACCATATCTTTTAAATTTTAAAGGAAGTTTAGCAAAGTCAGAATCTAAGCCGACACATAACAAGGAGTTAATTTTTTCAATTCTCCTTCTAATTTTTTCTTTAAAGGTCAGTGTGTCGATAATGTTCTTCACTAATTGTGTGTCCTAAATTTATTGCTTTTGCTCTTAAATCAGCCGCGGTGATTCCATTTGCTGGTGGTATATGAATTTCTTCAGGATTAACTTCTATACCTTGCGATGCTATCGCCCTTGTTTTAAGAGGATTATTAGTAACTAAGCGTATATTTGTAGCTCCTAATTGTTTTAAAATCTCTCCGGCAACGGAAAAATCACGACATTCTGAAGGCCAGCCGGCTTTTTTATAAGCTCGATCAGTATCAATTCTCGCGTTAGTTTCCTGATCACGGCGTTGGACAATTTTTCCCTCTCTCCATTCAAACATTTCATTTAATTGAACAACCTTCCCCACCACGCCATTCCCTCGTCCTTCCTGAGCAAGATAGATAATTACACCACGCCTTTCTTTTTGAATTTGTTCCATTGTTTTCTGAAGTTCTGCTAGGCATTCACAATTAATGGCGCCAAAGGTTTCGTTGGTTTGACAAGCAGAATGAATTCTTACGAGAATACCCTTTGGCAATGAGTCTTCTATCTTAAAATTGCCAAAAACTAAAACTTCATGATAAACCCCGCAAGTTAAATCAACAAAGATAATATAAGTCCAGTCACCCCTCTCGGTAGGTAAAGGAGCCCTAATCAATTCCTTTACCAAAGGTAAACCCTGAGCCTTTAATTCTTTTTTCCTTCTTGCTATTGTCTGCCATGGCACTAAAATTTTTTCAATTATTTCCTCTGTTTTTTCATCAACCCCCGACGGTATTTCTCCAATATTTTTTATTAATTCAGGTAATCCCATATTTTAAAAAAGAGCCGTCGTCAGCGGCTCTTCAACTTTGCTTTAAAAGCAAAAACAAGGATAATCTTAAGGTTTAATTCTTTTTTAGTTTTTTGCTCCATAAAAAAACCCAGCATTTAGGTTCTGGGATTTTATCCTACCAAAAAGCTTAAAGGTTTGTCAAGTTCCAAATTTTATCTTTATGAGGTCAACGATATTCATCCCAACTTTTAATCTTTAAATCAGTAAGTTTTTTTTGACTCATTGCTTTGGTAAAAGTGATCGCATTTTCTAGATTGGTAATTAAAGGAATATTAAAATCAACCGCTTTTCGACGAATAAGATAACCTTCATAACTTGCCGATTTTGACGGAAAGGTAAAATTTCTTTTTCGACTAATGTTGATTACTAGCTCCACTTGCTTATTTTCAATCAGTTCAAGAATTTGAGGTTTTTTTCTCTCTTTAGATTTATAAGCTTTAATAATTTTTAAGCCATTTTTAATTAAAAAATCAGCGGTACCAGGAGAAGCATAAAGGCAAAATCTTCGAGCAAGCATTTTTGCGCTCTTTAAGAATAAATTTTTATTCTCTTTACCTCCTAAGCTTAATAAAATTGATTTTTTGGGCAGTTTTATGCCAGCGGCTAAAACAGATTTTAAATAAGCCTCATAAAAATCTTCACCCAAAGCAGCAATCTCACCAGTAGAAGCCATTTCCACCCTTAAAACAGGATCAGCACCCCGAAGTCTGGTAAAGGAAAACTGGGGAGATTTAATTCCCAACCACGATAAATTAATCTCCGGATAAACTTTAAGTTTTTTGCCAAGCATGGCGGCAATTGCCAAGTCGACAAAATTAATTTTACTTACTTTCGAAACAAAGGGAAAAGAACGGGAAGCTCTTAAATTACATTCAATTACCATAATTTTATTATCTTTAATCAAATACTGAACGTTAAAAGGACCAGTAATCTTTAAAGCACTGCTGATTTTTTTAGTAATTTCTACCAATCGCTTCTGGAGAGAATTGGTTAAATAGTAAGGGGGAAAAACCAAAGTAGCATCGCCGGAATGAACACCGGCATTTTCTATATGTTCAGAAATTGCCTGAATAATAACTTTACCTTTTTGGGCTACTCCATCAACATCAATTTCTTTAGCATTCTCAATAAATTTACTTATCACCAGAGGATATTTTCGGGAAACAACCAGACTTCTGAATAAAAATTTTTCTAAATCTGATTTTTGCTGAGCCACAAACATTGCTGTTCCAGATAAAACATAGGAGGGTCTTACAAGGACTGGAAAACCAATTTTCTGAGTATAAGCAAAGGCTTCTTCTTTGTGACTAAAACTTTGCCATGGAGGTTGAAAAATTTTCAAAGAATCCAAAAGTTGAGAAAATTTATGGCGATTTTCTGCCTTATCAATTGCGCTTGCTGGTGTTCCCAAAATGGGAATTTTAAGTCTAGTTAACTCTTTCGCAAGATTATTGGCAATTTGACCACCAAAGGAAAGCACTAAAGCATCCGGTTTTTCCAACTGGCAAATATCAGCAATTTTCTCAAAAGTTAATTCTTCAAAATAAAGTTTATTGCCAATATCAAAATCGGTAGAAACGGTTTCGGGATTACAGTTAACCATAATCGTTTGCCAACCAGCCTTCAGCAAAGCCCACGCTGCATGAACCGCACACCAATCAAATTCCACTGAAGAACCAATACAATAGGGACCAGAACCAAGAATTAAGGCTTTTTTCTGCTTGTTTTTTAAAAAATTAAAATCGTGTTTCCCTTGTTGGTAACTTAAATACAAATAATTAGTCTTAGCGGGAAACTCCGCGGCGACCGTGTCTATCTGTTTCACTTTTGCGAGAATTTGTTTTTTTTGTCTTATTTTTCTAATCTCACTTTCTTTCCTCTCCCATTTCTGGGCTAAATATTCATCAGAAAAACCCAAAATTTTAGCTTTTTTAAGGAGCTGAGAGTTAAAAATGCCGATCTTTTTATCAAAATTAACCAACTCCTTAATCTGCTGCAAAAACCAACAATCAATAGCGGTAAGTTTATTAACAATTTCAATGGTTACTCCTTTACTCAGGGCTGCCGCAAGCGCAAAAAGCCGTTTGGGAGTAGGCTCCTTTAATTCTTTTTTAAGTTCCCTTAAACTTTTGTTTTTAAACTCACGATAAAAAGAATCCAACAACCCATTTTGGTTGATACCCAGCATTCTGATTGCTTTTTGTAGGGCTTCGGGAAAATTGCGCCCTAAGGCCATCACCTCACCCACGCTTTTCATCTCCGTACCTAAATTTTTGCCAACTTCTTTAAATTTTTCTAAATCCCAACGGGGAACTTTAAGGGCCAAATAATCCAATGCTGGTTCAAAAAAAGCTGTGGTTTTTTTAGTAATTTTATTTTTTAATTCAAAAAGCGAGTAACCCAAAGCAAGTTTCGTCGCCACAAAGGCTAAAGGGTAACCGGTAGCCTTAGAAGCTAAAGCAGAAGAACGAGATAAACGAGCATTAACTTCGATAATCCGATAATCAAAAACACGAGGATTAAGGGCAAACTGAATATTGCACTCGCCCACGATACCCAAATAACGAATAAGTTTGATGGCCAAATTCCGCAAGGTTTGATATTCAAAATCATTTAAAGTTTGAGAAGGAGCCACCACAATACTTTCGCCGGTATGAATTCCCATCGGATCAAAATTCTCCATGTTGCAAATTGTTAAACAATTATCATCCTGATCACGAATAACCTCGTATTCGATTTCCTTCCAGCCTCCAAGGTATTCTTCAATTAAAACTTGAGGACTAATTGATAAAGATTTTCTTAACGCTTCTTTAAACTCCTTCCGGTTAGTCACCAGTTTAGAACCCAAACCTCCCAAGGCAAAACCAGCCCGCAAAATTGCAGGAAAACCAATCTTTTCAATTGCCGGAATGCCTGCTTTTAAATTACTAATGGCAATACTTTTTGGTGTCAATAGATTCGCTTTTTTCAGGCAATCTACAAAAAACTGTCTGTCTTCGGTCTTTAGAATTGCTTCGATCGGCGTACCTAAAACCCGAACTTTAAATTTTTCAAAAACCTTTTCTTTCGCAAGTTGTAAACCGCAGTTTAAAGCCGTTTGGCCACCAAAACCAAGCAATATTCCCTGAGGTCTTTCTTTTTTGATAACTTTGGTGACAAAATCAGCCGTTACTGGTAGAAAATAAATTTTATCAGCCAATTTCGCCGAAGTTTGAATAGTAGCAATGTTGGGATTAATTAAAATGGTTTCCAAGCCCTCTTCTTTTAATGCCTTTAAGCATTGAGAACCAGAATAATCAAATTCGCCGGCTTCACCAATTTTAATTGCCCCAGAACCAAGAACTAAAACTTTTTTAATTTTCAAATGGAAATTTCTTCTTACCGAGGAAATCATTTCTTAGCAAAAAATTCTATTTTTTTTACAAATTCTTGAAACACCCAAAGAGTATCGGTGGGACCAGGACAACCTTCAGGATGAAACTGGACTGCCATAAAAGGAAATTTTTGATGGATAATCCCTTCATTGGTACCATCATTTAAATTAACGAACCATTCCTGCCAGCCTCTTGGCAAACTCTTTTTTTCAACGGCATAACCATGATTTTGACTGGTAATATAGGCACGGCGTTGACCCACCAATAAAACCGGCTGATTAACAGAACGATGTCCATATTTCATTTTATAAGTTTTGGCACCAGCGGCCAAAGCCAACAATTGATTACCTAAACAAATTCCCAAAATCGGTAATTTTTTAAACATTAACTTTTGAATAAACTTAATGGTTTTTTTAAGAATTTGCGGATCTCCTGGCCCATTACTGATTACCACCCCATCGATCTCACTGTCAATAAAATCGTAATCCCAAGGAACGCGTTTAATTGTTAAGCCTAAACGATAAAGAGCTCTTAGAAGTCCCATTTTGACACCGCAGTCTATCAGGAGAATTTTTTTATCACCATTTTTATAAATTATTGGCTTCCGACAAGAAGTTTCCCTTACCCAAGAGTTAGTAATTTTCTGCTTTAACTGCTCACCAATCAAGCCACAAGTTGAAATTTTACCCATCATTGTTCCTTTTTCTCGCAGTCTTTGGGTTAAACTACGCGTATCAATTTCTGTTAAGCCGGGAATTTTATTTTCTGCCAAATATTGATCCAATGTCTTTTTGGCTTCTCGATGAGAAAGATCATTAATCAGCGAAGAAACAATTAAACCTCTAACTTGAATTTTTTCTGACTCAAAATTTTGAATCATTTGCTTTTTAAACACGGGCAAGGGCACACCATAATTACCAATCAAAGGATAGGTAAAAGTAAGAATTTGGCCAGCGTAAGAAGGATCTGTGAGGCTTTGAGGATAACCAGTCATGGCGGTATTAAAAACTACTTCTCCTTCAGCCTCACCCACGTAACCAAATAATTTACCCACAAAAACCGTCCCGTCTTCAAGATACAAAGATCCTTGCATATTTTCGCGACGTTGTTAAGCCAAAATTTCTTTTATTTTTGTTTTTAATTCAGTTGAATAATCAACTCCATAAGGTAGAACTAATCTTTTAATAACTTTATCTTTAATTTTAAACTCAAGGGTCAGTTTATCTTTACCTTTATATTTTTGCAAAAGCTTGCTTAATTCTTGCAAAATAGGTTTAGGGGTAGCCGCTGGAATTTCTAAAATAAATTCAGAATTTTCTTGAATATTTTCTTCAGCAGCATTTTTAATATCTTCCACTAAAAGAGAGAGCTTTTCTTCGCGCCAGTCTAAAGTCCCGGTAACCATCACTACCTTATCCTCCCTTAAGAAAGTTTTAGTCTTTTCAAAAACTTTAGGAAAAATCACCAAATCAATTTTATCTACGCCGTCTTTAAGGGTGACAAAAGCCATTTCCTGATTATTCCGTTTGGTAAAAACGCGCCTCACCTCCTCAACAATGCCGGCAATAACAATTCTCTGGCCTTCATCGATTGAGGTCAACTCACCAATTTTATGGGTGGTGCGTTGATTTATTTTTTGCAAAAGAGAAGAAAGAGGATGAGGGGTAAGATTAAAACCCAAAAGATTCTTTTCCAACATCAAAAGATCAGTTTGAGAAAGTTCCTTAATATCAGGCAAATGATCCTCTAAGTTATTTAGTTTATGAGGATTTAAACCTTCAAAAAGTGAAGTTTGACCTTGGAGGCGATTTTTATTTTCTGTTTCAATCCGTTTTCTTATCTCTTCTAAGGCTGAAAGCAAAGCAGCTCTTTTTCCAAAACTATCCAATGCCCCTACCTGAATTAAAGATTCTAAAACTTTCTTATTAACCTTTTGATTATCAGTACGGGAACATAAATCAGTTAAAGACTTAAAATCGCCTTTTTGCTGCCTTTTTTCTAAAATTTCCGAAATTGCTGCCTGACCGACATTTTTAATCGCCGACAAACCAAAACGAATTGCTTTACCATTAAGTGAGTAGGGATGAGGTTCAATGGTAAAACCTATTTGAGAACGATTAATATCTGGCGGATTCACAAAAATTCCCATTCGCCGACATTCTTCCACTTCTAAAGCAATTTTATCTTTATTATCCGCTTCGGCAGTAAGAAGCGCAGCCATAAATTCGACCGGATAATTGGCTTTCATATAAGCAGTTTGGTAAGCAATCATCGCATAAGAAGCCGAGTGAGATTTATTAAAACCATAGCCAGCAAATCTTTCAATATAATGCCAAACTTTTTCTGCGGTTTTTTTTGGATAACCTTTCTGCTGAGCCCCGGCAATAAACTTTTTTTTCTCTTTTAACATAATCGCTTTTTTCTTTTTGCCAATGGCCCGCCGTAAGACGTCAGCCTCAGCTAAACTATAGCCTGCCATTTTATTGGCAATCTGTAAACATTGTTCCTGATAAACAGCAATGCCATAAGTTTCCTCTAAAATTTCTTTTAAATCTTGGTGGGGATAAACAATCTTATCTTTCTGTTCTTTACCTTTAATAAACTCAGGAATCAGCTCCATCGGTCCGGGTCGATAAAGGGCCACCATGGCAGCAATATCAGAAAAACGTGCCGGCTTAAGGTTTTTTGCCAACCGTCTCATGCCCGCTGACTCCAATTGAAAAACACCGGCGGTTTCTCCTCTTGAAAGCATTTCATAAACCTTTTTATCATCTAAAGGAATTTCAGAAATATCAACGGTAAGACCGCGTTCTTGTTTTACAAAATCAATAGCTTTTTGGAGAATTGTAAGATTCCTTAAGCCTAAAAAATCCATTTTTAAAAGACCAATTGCTTTATCAGAAATGTTAAGGTCAAGCGCATACATATCATATTGGGTAATAATTTTTTCGCCACGCGATTCTCGTTGAAGCGGCGTATATTCTGTGAGGTCTTTATCGGCAATTACCACACCAGCAGCATGGGTAGAAGCATGACGGGTACAACCCTCAACCTTTTTTGCTAAATCCAATAATTTTTTAAAGCGGGGCTGGGCATAGATCTCTTGAAGCTCATAGACTGTTGAGAGGGCTTGGTCAATCGTAAAGCCAAAGGGGATAAGTTTAGCGATTTTATCAGGCTCGGCATAGGGCATACCCAAAACTCTACCAATATCACGGACGCTGCCTCTTGCCTCCATGGTACCAAAGGTAATAATTTGGGCTACTTTAGTCTTGCCGTATTTTTGCGTTACATAAGCAATGACTTCATCGCGACGATCTTCAGCAAAATCCAAATCAATATCCGGAGGGGTAGGCCGGTCGGGATTTAAAAATCGCTCAAAAGGCAAACCATGTTCTAAGGGATTAATGGAGGTAATTCTTAAAATATAAGAAACTACGGAACCGGCGGCGCTACCTCTGCCGGGTCCTACCCTGATGCCTTGTTCTTTAGCCCAATTAACTAAATCGGCAACAATTAAAAAATAAGTAGCAAAACCCTTTTGACAAATCACAGAAAGTTCATAATCAACTCTCTTTTTAATTTCGGCGGAAGGGTTGGGAAATCTTAGAGGCAATCTTTCCCATGTCAATTGCTTCAAATAAGCCTCAGCAGTAACTTTTGGTGGTAAAGGAAAATGGGGTAAAATCCATTTACCAATAGCAATTTCCAACTGGCAACTTTCCGCAATTTTTAAGGTATTTTTTAAGGCATCAGGGTAGGCAGAAAAAAGTGCTGCCATTTCTTGACCAGACCTTAAATAAAAAGTTGGCGAATCGAGCATTGATAAACGATTTTCATCAGCAATTGTCTTTTTTGTCTGAACGGCTAAAAGCGCATCTTGAGCCTCAGCGTCTTCTTTCTCTACATAATGAATATCATTCGTCGCCACTAAAGGAATTCCTAATTTTCTTGAAAGTTCAATAATTTTTTTATTAGCAAAATCTTGTTTGGCTAAACCCTCATGAGCTTGAATTTCCAAATAAAAATCATCAGCAAAAATTTCTAAGAATTTTTTGGCCGCTATTTCTGCTTCTTCCTCTTGACGTTTTATAAAAAAAGAGGCTATTTCGCCTTCTAAGCAGGCGCTCGTAGCCAATAAACCTTTTCGATATTTATTTAGCAGCTCAAAATCGACTCTTGGTTTATAATAAAAGCCTTCAAGATGGGCTTGGGTAACTAATTTCATTAAATTCTTATAACCCACTTCATTTTTGGCTAATAAAACTAAATGATATTGATCAGCATCAACATGAGCTTGTTTGTCAAAACGAGAACGCTGGGCCATATAAACTTCACAACCAATAATCGGTTTTATACCTTTTTCTTTACATTCAAGATAAAACGGCACTACACCATACATTACCCCATGATCGGTAAGGGCTAAGGCTTTCATTTTATATTGGAGGGCCTTAGCCACCAATTTAGGAATTTTCGCTAAACCATCAAGTAACGAATATTCGGAATGAGTATGTAAGTGAACAAAATCGATCAAGGCTTGCTAACTTCCATTAATTTTTCAATCAATTTCTTAATTATTAAAGGATTGCCTTTCCCTTTTAATTCCCTCATCACCTGTCCCACTAAAAATTCAAGAGCTGTTTTTTTACCCCCTTGATAATCATTTACGGCCTGAGCATTGTCACTTAAAATTCGTTTGATCAACAATAATAGCACTTTTTGATTGGGTTGATTTTGGTAGGCTTTATGAAGAAGCATCGCCACTAACTGAGCTGGTTGAGTCTGCCGAGGATCGATTTTTTTATTAATAATCATGTTGGTAATATCCTTAATCTTTTGTTTTATTTCTGTTAGCTTAACTGTCTGTCTTTTGCTTTTCGCTTTTTGCAAGATTTTTACACTCTCTTCAAAATACGCTGCCACTTTCTTGTCGTTGGCTAAAATCTTAGCATTTGTTGCTAACAACCCATAATCTTTAATAAACCTTTTTATTTTTTCTTCAGGTAATTCAGGTAAAATTCTCTTTAACTTTTCACTTTTAACTTTTAAGTCAATAAACGGTGGAATATCCGGTTCTGGAAAATAACGATAATCGTGTGACTCTTCTTTCTGCCTCTGGGAGTAAGTTTTTCCGATTTTTTCATCAAAACCTCGAGTTTCCTGAATGGGTATTTTACCTTTGTCAATAAGCATTTTTTGTCTTTGGATCTCATAATTAATGGCCTTAGCCACAAACCTGAAAGAATTTATATTTTTAACCTCGACTTTATATTTTGGTAAAGGTGATGCTTTGGTGGTTAAGGGAGAGGCTAAAGAAATATTAACCTCCAATCTCATTGAACCTTTCTCCATGTCACAATCGGAAACCTCTAAATAACGAATGATTTGTTGAATTTTCTTCAAATAGCTTACCGCTTCTTCGGGACTGTTAATCTCCGGCTCGCTCACAATCTCTACCAAGGGCACGCCTGAACGATTAAAATCAATCAGTGTCATTTTCTCACCATTAATAAAAGTATGGACTAATTTGCCGGTATCTTCTTCAAGATGAACACGATTGATCCGCACGACTTTTGTTTTCTGGTCATCGAGCTCAATTTTGAGTTGACCGTTACGACAAAACGGTAAATCATATTGCGAAATTTGGTAACCTTTAGGTAAGTCTGGATAAAAATAATTTTTCCGGTCAAATCTTGCTTCATTCTGAATCTCGCAGTTTAAGGCTAAACCAATCAGCAAACACCAATCAATTGCCTTTTGGTTAGGAACGGGCAAAGCACCGGGTAAACCTAAACAAACCGGACAAGTATGAGTGTTAGGCAGGACTTGAAAATGGTAAGCCGGACAGCCGCAAAACATTTTTGATTTGGTGCGCAGCTCAACATGAATTTCTAAACCAATAATAGGCAAATATTTCATTTTTTCCTTCTACCTTTAATTTCTAAAAACTTAGCTTATCAAAAATTAGATTTTATAAATTAGATTTTATAATTTTGGTTTTTTCTTATGCCAATCGGTTACCTGTTGATAAAGATAAGCTGTTGGCAAAATTAAATCTTCTTTTAAAGATGGACCAATAATTTGTAAACCCACAGGCAGACCATCCCTTCCAAAACCACAGGGTAAGCTTATCGCCGGTAAACCAGCCAATGAGGAGGCTTCAAACAAAATGTCCTGAAGTTCGCCAAACATCGCTGCTTCTTTAGTAGTTCCTAAAGGTAAGGCTACAGAAGGAGTGGCTGGCGCCAATAAAAGCTCTACCTCTTTAAAAACTCGCTCAAAATCTTTCATAATCAAAGTTCTCACCAGTTGGGCTTTTTTATAATAGGCTTCGTAATAACCAGCCGAAAGGGTGTAAGTACCAAGCATAATTCTTCTTTTGGCTTCTTCCCCGAAAAAACTTCGATCTTGACCATAACGAATGCCATCAAAACGTGCTAAATTGGAAGAAACCTCGCTTCGTTGAATAATTGTGTAAACAGCTACTGCATATTTTGGTTCAAGCAAATCTACCCATTTTATCTTCGCTCCTAGTTTTTCAAAAATTTTAATAGCGGAAAGCAAAGCTTTATTGATTTCTTTTTCCAGCTCTTTTAAAAAATATTGTTTTGGTAAGCCAAGCTTTAAACCATTTAAATTCTTGAACTTTGCTAAGTTAATTTTCGGTAAAGAAGTCTTTATCGAAGTAGCGTCTTTTAAATCGTAACCAGCGATTATTTGTAAAAGCAAACAGGCATCCTCCACACTCTTGGTTAAGGGTCCAGGAGAATCAGTCGAAGAACACATAGCAATCAAACCATAACGACTCACTCTGCCATATGTCGGTTTAAGACCGGTAATACCACACCAGGCAGCCGGTTGACGAATAGAACCTGCCGTTTCTGAACCGATGGCGCCAATCACCTCATCTGCCGCCACTGCGGCCGCACTCCCGCCAGAAGAACCACCAGGTAAAAAATTAACATTCCAAGGATTACGAGTCGTAAAAAATTGTGAAGTCTCAGTTGAAGAACCATGGGCCCAAGCATCTAAATTGGTCTTTCCTATAATAATCGCTCCTGCTTCTTTTAATTTTTTCACCACCGTGGCATCATAAGGTGGTTTATAATCGCTTAACACCAAAGAGCCCGCCGTAGTTTTTAAGTCTTTGGTGCAAAAATTATCTTTAATTGCCAAGGGGATTCCCAAAAGCGGCTTAGTTTCACTTATTTTTTCATCTTTTGCCAATAACTTATCTACTTCTTTAGCTTTTTTTAAAACCGCTTCGGCTTCAAGGGTAAGAAAAGCTTTAATTTTCTCATCTACTTTTTGGATGCGTTTTAAACAAGCGTTTACTAATTCTTCTGAAGAAAATTTTTTCTTCTTTAAACCTGCTTGGGCCTGAACGAGTGTTAATTGATTAAGCGTCATTTAAAAATACTTTTAACTTTAAAATAACCTTTATAGGCCTTTCGGCTACCACTTAAGGCTTCCTCTTGGGAAAGAGAAGCTACCACCTCATCCGGTCTGGTAACGTTGGTGCTTCTTATCACTTGAGCGGTAGCTGACTGATTTTCGGTTTTAAGTTCTTGCAACACCGCCGCATACGCAAGGGCCTCTGACAACTGTTTTTGAAACTTTTTAATTTCGCTGGCCTTCAGTGGTAAATTGGCTAAACGAGCAATTTTAAGAATTTCTTTTTCTGGTAAGAGCGCTGAATTCATAAAAGAAAATCTATTATACTTTAATTAAAAATTTTTCTCCTTTGGCCTCAACCCGAACTTCGCTACCTTCCTTAATTTTACCCTCAATGATAAGTAAAGAAAGTTCGTCGATGAGCTTATTTTGAATAATCCTTTTGAGTGGTCGCGCTCCAAAAAGGGGGTCCCAGCCTAATTTTGCCAATAACTTCTTTGCCTCCTTAGTCATTTTTAAAACAATTTTTTGTTTACTCAGTTTTTTTAACAATCGGCCAATTTGGATATCCACGATTTTTTCCATGGTAGTAAGACTTAAAGGTTCAAATAAAATAATTTCATCAATCCTGTTGATAAACTCTGGTCTGAATGTTTTTTGGATTTCCTGCCAAATCTCAGTTTTAATTTTATCTTTTTCTTCAGTTAAATTAACTCGACTCTGCCATTTTTCACTTCCCAAATTAGAAGTCATAATGATAATGGTGTTCTTAAAATTCACGGTTCTCCCTTTACCATCGGTCAAACGACCATCATCCAAAATTTGCAATAAAATATTAAAAATTTGGGGATGAGCCTTTTCAATTTCATCAAGTAAAATCACAGAATAAGGCCGGCGTCTAACCTGCTCCGTCAACTGGCCACCTTCCTCATAACCAACATACCCCGGTGGTGCACCAATAAGGCGAGCTACCGTATGAGGTTCACTATACTCACTCATATCAATTCTTATCAGGGCTTCTTCATCATTAAAAAGAACCCGTGCCAAGGCCTTAGCAAGTTCAGTTTTTCCCACACCCGTAGGTCCCAGAAAAATAAAAGAACCTATGGGTCGATTTTCTTCACCTAAATTAGCCCGAGAACGCCGGATAGCTTTGGCTACTTCTACCAAAGCCTCATCTTGTCCCACCACACTCTTTTTTAATTCTTCTTCTAATTTTGCCAATTTTATCGCCTCTGCCTTCAAAAGTCTGGTAGCGGGAATACCTGTCCAGCGTGAAACCACCAAGGCGATATCCTCTGCGGTTACCTCTTGACGAAGAATCCTTTTTTCTTCGGGAATAGCTTGCCATTTATGCCGCCATTCATTTAATTCTTTTTCGATTTGGGGAATACGTCCGTATTTTAATTCGGCACCCTTTTCCAACTCTACTTCGCGTTCGGCTCTCTCTAATTCGGCTTTAGCTTTATCCAAATCTTCCTGCAATTTATTAATCTGTTGTAAAATTTCTTTTTCTTTTTGCCAAGCAATTCTTAATTCTTTTTCTCTTTCTGCCAGATCAGCCTTTTCTTTCTTTAATTTTTTTATTTTCTCGGCGGCATTTTTTTCCTTTTTCAAGGCCGCCAATTCAATATCCAATTGAATAATTTTTCTCTTTAATTCATCTAAAGCCGTTGGCAAACTATCAACTTCAATTTTTAAACCGGCAGCAGCTTCGTCAATTAAGTCAATAGCCTTATCCGGTAAATAACGATCGGTAATATAGCGCGAAGAGAGAGTCGCCGCCGCAATTAAGGCTTCATCGGTAATCCGAATACCATGATGTAATTCATACTTTTCTTTAAGTCCCCTTAAAATTGCGACGGTTTCTGCCACTGAGGGTTCATCAACATAAACCGGCTGGAAACGTCTTTCCAAAGCCACGTCTTTTTCGATATACTTCCGATACTCATTTAAGGTAGTAGCACCAATGGCATGGAGTTCGCCCCGCGCTAAAGCAGGTTTAAGCATGTTGCTGGCATCCATGGCGCCTTCGGCTGCTCCCGCACCAACCAAAGTATGGAGTTCGTCGATAAACAAAATATAACGACCTTCGCCTTGTTGAAGCCGACGTAAGACTGCTTTTAGACGTTCTTCAAATTCACCACGAAATTTACTGCCGGCTAAAAGTCTGGCCAAATCTAAAACTAAAACTTCTTTATTTTTAAGAATCTCGGGGACGTCACCGCTGACAATCCGCTGCGCCAAACCTTCTACAATGGCTGTCTTCCCCACACCTGGATCACCCACTAATACCGGATTATTCTTTGTGCGACGCGACAAAACTTGCATCACCCGACGAATCTCGCTGTCTCGGCCAATCACGGGATCGAGCTTACCTTGTTGGGCTAACTTTGTTAAATTGGTACAGTATTTTTCTAAAACTTGATACTTAGCTTCTGGTTCAGGATCACTAATTTTTTCAGAGCCTCTTATCATTTTTAAATTCTCCCTAAGTTTTGCAAGATTAACACCTGATTCTATTAAAATATTCTGACTCTGACAAGGAGTTAATAAAAAGGCCAAAAACAAGTGTTCGCGGGAAACATACTCATCTCCCATTCTTTCGGCTTCTTCGGCAGCGGTTTTTAAAATTTCCTGAAGTGAACGAGAAATTAATGGCTCTCCTTTCTTTTCAATTTTAGGCAATTTCTCAATTTCTTCCTCAACTTTGGCTGCTAGCTGGGCAATGCCAATGTCTGTTTTTTTTAAAACCTGAACCACCACGCCTTCTAAGTCGGTCAATAAAGCCAAAAGAAGATGTAAATCACTCACCTCAGCATTTTGTTTTTTGAGGGCTAGGGCATGAGCCGCTGCTAAACTTTCTTGTGATTTAAGGGTTAATTTATCTAAATTCATGGCAAAATCTTAACTCATTTTTTCTAAAGCGGCAATTCGTTCTTGAATTGGTGGATGGGTGGCAAAAAGATTAGCAAACCAACCAATACCACTATGAAGATTTTTTAAGGGATTAACGATGTAAAGATGGGCAGTAGCTTTATTGGCCGCCTCCAACGGTTCTTTATCGACTGAAAGTTTCTTTAAAGCCATAATCAAACCACTTGGTTGCCGCGTAAGCATCACGGCTGAGGCATCTGCCAAGAACTCCCGCCTTCGAGAAATTGCCAACTGAATTAATTGGGCAATAAGGGGAGAAAGTAAGGCAAGGATAACGGCAAGAAAGAAAAAAATTGCTTGTAATTGATTACCGCGCCGTTCATTGTTTCTGCCGCTAAACTGAGTTGCTCTCAAAAACCAATCAGCGATTAAGGTAATCATTCCGACGAGAATCGCTACCACCGACATCAAACGCATATCATAATTTTTTATATGAGAAAGTTCGTGGGCAACCACCCCTTCAAGCTCAGTGCGATTTAATTTTTCCAAAAGGCCGGTGGTAGCACAAACTACCGCATGGTTTGGATCACGACCAGTAGCAAAGGCGTTCATCGCCGAATCTTTAATTACATAAAGTTTAGGAAAAGGTAAATGTGCTGCCAGACAAAGATTTTCCACAACCGTATAAAATTGAAAATCTCTCTGTTTGTTGGCTAACTGGGCACCGGAAAGCGTCAAAATAATCTTATCAGACCACCAGTAGGAAGCAAAACTCGTCAATCCTGAAAGAATCAAGGCCCAGCCGATAAATTGATTGCCAAAACCCAAAGCTCGACCCAAAATCCAAGCTACCAAAGTAATAAAGACAACAAAAGCAATCATGATTAACCATGATTTACGTTTATTGATAGCAACCGCTTCGTAAACATTCAGCATTTTTGAAAACTAATCCAATTTTACCTTTGGTGTAATCATTTCTTCTTGGCTTACACTTAAAGCTTCCTCGTTAACTTCCGGCATTTTTAGGCCCGGTAATTGACTAAAACCAAATAATTTAGCAACAAAGCTTGAAGGAATGGTTACTATCATAATATTATAATCTGCGGTCAAATCAATTAAAGTCCGCCGACTATACATTACTTTATCAGCAGTATCTCTCAATTCTTCCATGAGTTGACTCGTAGGACCAGCTGCCTGTAATTGAGGGGTACTTTCCAAAACAGCCCGAATCGGCGTTAGCGCTTGTTGAAGCTGGGCACTTGCGTCAATCAATTTCTGGGCATCTGCGCTTTTAATCACACTCATTACTGTTTTTCTCGCTTCTGTTAAATCTTTAAAAATAGCTTTTTCGTGCTTTAGATAGCCTTTAACTGATTCAACCAAATTGGGAATTAAATCGGCTTGCCGTTTTAATTGATTACCAATTTCTTGAACAGCTGCCCCAATTCTTGTTTTAGTAGTCACAAACTTGTTGTAAGTAACAAAAATATACAAAACCAAAACCGCTAAAATAATTAAGATAATTATCATCTTTTTTCACCTCCTTCACTCACCATTTAAGTCTTCCTTTTTAAGTCTTTATTTTTAAACTAAGTTCATTATAACTCAAAGTATTAAGAATGTCAGCCTTGGTGGCCCAACCTCGTCTAGCTGTCCAAACACCATATCTTATCAATTCCATGTCTTCAACACTATGACTATCAGTTGTCACCACCAACTTTACTCCTACTTTCACTGCCTCTCTTATTAAAAAATCGGGTAAATCAAGTCTATCTGGCCACGCATTAATTTCTAGATACTTATGATTTTTTAAACAAAATTCAAAAATTTTCTCCCAATCAAGCTCATAACCCTCTCTTTTTAAAAGCTTTCTTCCGGTCGGATGGCCTAAAATTTTCACTTTAGGATGATCCAAGGCCCTCAAAACTCTTTGGGTCATTTTTTGTCTATTCAAACGAAAACTACTATGAACAGAAACGATGGCAAAATCTAACAAATCCAAAGCTTCATCGGAAATTGCTCTTTTTCCGTCCGGTCTAATATCTATTTCTAAAGAATTAAATATGAATATTTTTTTTACTCTATTTTTTCTTTCCTTTTCTTTAGAGTATAAAAATTGATCTATATATTCTTTTTTCCTTTTAATTAAATCAATAATTTCTGAATTTGAATGAAAGTTAAGGCTGGGATTATGTTCACTTAAAGCAAGATATTCATAACCTAACTTTTCTCCTTTTTGATAAATCTCGGCTAACGAAGAAGTTCCTATATCGTGACTGGTCTCAATATTAAAATCGGAATGAAGATGGAGATCTCCTTTTATTTCTTTTAATTCAACTAATTTTGGCAGCTGGTTCTTTTGGGCTAACTCTATCTCTCCATAATTTTCCCGTAATTCTGGTGGTATCCAAACCATACCCAAAGCCTGATAAAAACCTTCTTCAGTCTCATAGCTTTGTCTTTGATGACTTTGTTTCTTTTTAATCCCGTGTTCAGATAAAGACAAACCTTTCTTTAAAGCTATTTCCCTTAAAGCAATATTATGTTGTTTTGAACCGGTGAAATGCTGCAGTAACGAACCAAAAGCCGCTGGTCTTTCCACCATAAGATCAACTTGAATGTTGCCGGAAAGCAAGGCACGGGCTTTATTCTCGCCAGCTTCAATTATTTTTAACCATTTAGGATAACGAATAAACCAGTCAATAACAGCCTTTTTATCTTTGCTCGCCACGGCAATATCAATATCACCCACGGTGGCACAATGACGTCGCAAACTTCCCAAAGTTTCTGCCTTAATTACTAGAGGTTGAAGTTTAAGATAATTTAAAATTGCCTCTGCTCGACTAAAAGCTACTGGTAAAAGTAAACGTTTCTCGGTTCTGCCATATTCACTTAAGGCTTTTAAAATTTTTTGGGCCGACTGTTCCCCAAATCCCGCGATATTTTTCAATTTTCCTGACTTAACCGCTTTTTTTAGTTCTTTTAAAGCTGTTTCCCTTTTTTTGATTTTTAATTCTTGACAAAGCTTGAAAGCGGTTTTAGGACCGATTCCTGGAATTAATAAAAACTCAAACATCGCCGGCGGTAAACCTGAAAGTACTTTTTGAAAATGCTTAACTTTACCTTTTTGAAAAAGTTCTGTAAGATGTTTGCTAAGATTTGGCCCAATTGCTGGCAGACTATCAAGCTTATTTTCTTCCCACAAATCTTTAATTTCAGTCGTTGCCTGCTCAATCGCCGTAGCTGCTCGATCATAAGCCATAATTTTAAACCGGTTAGCTTTTTTAATTTCGTAAGCTGCCGCCACCGCTCTTAAAAGCTTGGCTACTTCTTGATTAGTAAAATTAAATGAATTTTTTTTCATAATTTTGCTTTTAAAAAGTAGAACTGTCTTGATTATATTGTTTTTTTTGTTTAAAATGAAGCCCTAAGATAAATTTTATGGACCCGTGGTGTAGCCTGGTTAACACGCGTCCCTGTCAAGGACGAGATCACCGGTTCGAATCCGGCCGGGTCCGCCCAAATTGGCTCTTTAAAAATTATTAAGTACTTATTTTTAAACCAAACTGCCCACAAAAAATAAGTTAAATTTATGGTAAAACGTTCATCCGGTTTTTTTAACAAATTTAAAATTAACGAATCAACGATGAGCACTCTTTTAGGTGCAGCAGTGGTTATTTTGGTTGGTTTTTTAATTTTTAATTATTTTAGACAAACCAGTAAAAAAAGCGAGATCACCCCAGAAGCAGCTCAAGAAAAATCAGAAATTACTTTTGAAGAAGAGGGGGATCAAGTAGTGCCTGTTAACCTGCCAGTAACCCATAAAGTTAGCAGCGGTGAAGATTTATGGAAAATAGCGGAAAAATATTATGGCAGTGGTTACAATTGGGTAGATATCGCTCAGCAAAATAAACTGATTAACCCTGATGTTATTTTTATAGATCAAGAACTAAATATCCCTAAAGTTGCCGTCAGAAAACCTTTGCTAGAAGCTGATCAAACAAAAGCGGTAACTGACAAAATAGAAGGAAACACTTACAAGGTAAAAGAGGGAGATAATTTATGGACAATCTCGGTAAGGGCTTATGCCGATGGCTATAAATGGCCAGAGATTGCTAAAGCTAACAACTTAGCCAATCCTGATCTTTTACTCATTGATCAGGAACTTAAATTACCTCGGTAACTTAAGAATGTTTAAAACCGAAGGGTAAAGTTTTAAGCTGGCGGGATTAGTTGAGCGGCCCAACGTCACCTTCCCAAGGTGAAAAGAGGGGTTCAACTCCCCTATCCCGCTCTCTTGCCGAAGTAGCTCAGCTGGCAGAGCAGTGCTTTCGTAAAGCAAAGGTCGTGGGTTCAACTCCCACCTTCGGCTCTATGACTAAATTTTCTAAAAGCCGTTTGCAAAAAATTGAAGAAAAAAGAAGTTTACACCAGGCAATCTTTTTTTTCCTGCTTACTTTAATTTTAATTTTAGTCATTTTTTTTATTGGGTTACCGCTCTTGGTTAAATTTTCTGTTTTCTTAGGCAAACGCCAAGAAACACCTTCATACCCTAAAAACAATCAGTTTCTCATTCCCATCCCTCCTCATCTTAATTTTGGAGTTTCTGCAACTAATAGTGCTCTTTTTAACCTGAGTGGTTCGGCTCCGGCTGGGATGAAAATCAAAATTTTCTTAAATGAGGAGTTAATCAAAGAAGTTACCGCCAACAATAATGGCGAATTTTACCTCACTAAAATCAATCTCAAAGAAGGAAAAAATACTTTTAGGGCAGTCAGCGTCGTAGAAGAAAAAGAAAGTGAACCTTCTTTAGCCACCGTCATTTATAAAAAAACACCCCCAAAATTAGAAATTAAACAACCCCAAAACAACGCTGATTTTTATGATGAAGAAAGAGAGATTATTATCGAAGGTATAACTGATCCCCAAACTAAGGTAACCATCAATGAACATCTGGCGATGGTGGATAATGAGGGCAATTTTAGTTTACGCTTTACCCTAAACCCAGGCGAAAATGACTTTAAAATTATTGCTGAGGACGAAGCAGGTAATCAAAACCAAAATCAGCTCAAGGTTAATTATACTCCCTAAGTTGCAATCATTATCCAAAACCAAATCATTACCCAGGCGTAAAATAGACTATTATTAAATAATGAATGGCTAATAAGGGCGACAAGACTAGCACCAATGGCCAAAGAAAAAGAAGTTGCTGTTAAAAATTTATCTTTAATAATAACCAAAAGTAAGCGGCTATAAAAAACTAAGCCCAATATACCTGTGGTTGCTAACACGAAAATAAAACTGTTGTCTGTGCCCGCTCCAGCATGGGAAAATGAACGATTGCCAGCAGCATAGCGGTAAAAATTAAAGCCAACGCCGAAAATTGGTTTTTGTCTAAAAATTAAAAAACCTTGCTGCCAGCTCTGCCAACGACTCCAAAAAGAAACTTGCCTTGTCAAATTTACCCCTTCACCAGCAGGACGAGGCAAAAGAAAAAGAGTGAGAAGAAAAACGCTTATTACGAGCAAAAAAAACTTTAATGATTTTTTAAAAATGGCAATGGTAGTCATACCCAAAATGTAAGCCAAATAAGCACTTCGACTGTAGGTCAAGGCCATAGCCAAATAACAAATCGCAAGTAAAAGCCATAGAAATTTTTTAATTTTTTTCTCCTTATCAGCATTAATAAAAGCAAGTTGATTGATTATTAAAATTATTGTCAAAACAAAAATTAATCCTGCAAATCCAGGCTCAAGATAGGTACCCACTACCCGATATAAATGAGGGTCCCAACCAGCGGCAGTTAGCAAACGAAGATCTGGAAAAATAAAATATTGAATTAAACCCAAAGCTGCGGCAGCGGTGCCGGCACCAATCAACCATTTAAATACTTTTTCCTTTAAGCCTGCAGTTTCCTTAATTACCCAGTAAAGGCCGGCATAGCTTCCCCAACGTAAAAGATAAAAAGAAGCGATTAAAATCTCTCCTAATCTCCTTTGGGGACAATTGAGTAAAAAGGATATTAGGGCAGTTAACCAAAAAGCAAAAATTGCTTTTTCTATTCGTCCACACTTTGGCAATTTACCGCTTTTAATTTTTTTAATAAACCAGCTCGCTAAAATTAAAACAATTATCACATCATGAAAATAACAACCTATTTGAGAATTAACCGGACTAATTCTGGTTAACTGACCGAAAGGGAAAAGAAAAAAAAGTAAAATTAACAATAACCGATGAAAATTAAGCATTAAAAGCTCACGTTTACTTTATATAAAGCAACACCAGTTAATTCATTTTGGTAAACTAAGGGATATTTTTTAAATTTTTCCCTATTTTTATCTTTGCCTACTAAGAGATATTCAAACCTCTCTCCTTTCTGAACCATCGAGATCTCTTTAAAGGCAAAATCAAGATAAAAAAGATTATGAATCCCTAAAACAAGTACTTTCTTCTCTGGCTTAAGATAATTTTTAAAAAAGCCATCAACATCATAAAAATTACCCGCTTCAAAATTAAGGTTTTTTTTCATAAATTCAGCTTCGCTCTGCTGACCCATAATTAAAGGCAAATATTTTTTATTGACCATCAATCGACTACCCGCATTTAAAATTGTGATCAAAAAAACACTCAAAAGAAAAACTCTAGAAATTATTTTTGGATAATCTTGAAGTCTTCTCAATAAAATAAAAATAAAAACAGGTAAAATTGGCAGTAAAAAGCGGTTATAATTTAAGGGGGTTAAAAACCATAAAAGTAAATAAGCAACTAAATAAACATAAAAAAAATCTCCTTTTAAAATAAGATTGGTCTTAGACTTCATTAAAAAAAGAGGCAGTCCAATAAGAATAACTGGCGTCAAAATATCGCCTGACGTAAAAACAGTTTGCCCAATCGCTTTTAGAAAATTAAGCGGATGTCGCGTTAATAACCAACCAGTCAAAGTCATACCGCCGGTTTGCGATTTTAAAAACCAGCTTGTTAAATACGGATAAAAAGGATTACCCGTATTTAAGTAAGTAAAAACAAACCAAGGCAAAAGGGGAACGAGAAAAGCCGAACTAAAAATAAAAAGCTTGCCAAGAAAATTTCGCTTAAGTAAAAAAAACGCGATTAAAGCAAAAAAGGAATGAATACCAATAAGTTTGACGCTCGCCGCCAAACCAAATAACAAACCACTCTCTATTAAAATTATTTTCTCTTGCCAGTTTTGTTTTTTACCCTGTTTTTCTTGCCATTCTAAAAAAACCAATAAACCTAAATTATTAAAAAAAACTAGGGCAAGATCATTATAGGCGGTTGTGGAAAGCCAACCAACAGTTAATTGTGAATAAAAAATCAACGCCCCTACCCAAGAAAGCTCAGCGGATAAAAAACGACGGCATAATTTATAAATCACAAAGGCACTTCCTAAACCAAAACAAAAATGGACAAATTTAGGTCCAAAATAACCCAACACTGACAAAAAACCTACATAAATCATTTCTAACAATTGGGGAGCAGCCGAATAATAAAAAAGTCCCCCAGGAATAAAAAAAATTTTCCCTTCTTGCAGATAAAGTTTCGGTAAGGTCAGGTGATACCAAAGAGCATCAAAAGCTAATTCAGGCCCTAAAACTCCCAAAAAATTCGTCAAGACGCAGACCAAGAATAAAAATAATAAAAATTGCTCCTTTCGCCCCAACTTTCTTACTTTTTTTAAGTATCTAAAAAGCACTAACGCCAAAAATAAAATCAAGAAGCATGTCAACCAAAAAAGATTATTTCTTGTTAATTTCCCTAAGATACCTAAAAAGAAAATAGTATAACCATAAAGAGCTGTCAAAAAGGCAAAATTGATAAGCACCCACCACCTCCTCGACAAAGTAACTCAATTAAATAAAGCATTATCATCAAAAATGTCCAAAATATAAAAAAGAGTACCGAAAAATTCTTAGACATATTTTTGCCAATTAATAATTTTAAATTCTTCTTTCCCTTCATTTTGTTGTCTTACCCAAAGTTTCGCTCGGACCATGAAACTATGGAGACTCATCATTCCCGCCATAATTAAACCATGAATGCCGTCAAGAAACCCCAGTCTTAGAAAATAATTCTGACAGAATTTAGCCACAGGATAAAAAGTAATCCAAAAAATGTTGGTAGTCTTGCCTTGATCGTATAATTCTTTAGACCTTAAAGAACTATAATGATTAAGTTTACCTAAAAATTGAGCAAGAGATATTTTTCGTTGATGAAGAAGAGGGTTTTTAAAGACCGCTGTTTTTCCAGAAATTTGCCAAACTTCATGAATTTTACCTACCCATTTACCTTTATCTTTTCTTGCCAGTCTCAATAATTTTATCTTTGCAGTTTCACCAAATTTTAACCATTTTCCTAAAAATTTATCCTTTCGTTTAAAGTAAAAACCGCTTAGGCAACCAAACTTGCCTGAGATTCCCATTTTGATCTCTTCTGCTAAAATTTTACTTATTCTTTCATCGGCATCAACAAACAAGACCCATTCTCCTCGAGCTTGCGCTAAACCAAAATTTCTCTGAGCAGCAAAATCGCCTGCTAATGCTCTTTTGAAAATTTTAAATTTTAATTTAGTCTTTAAATTTTTATTTTTTAAAACTTGAATTTCTGTAATTGTTTTATCAGTGGAATAATCATCAATAATAATAATTTCATCGCACCAAGAAAGACTTTCAAGGCAAGCTTGAATATTTTTTTCTTCGTTTTTGGTTAAAACTACCACTGAAAGCATAAATTTATTATAAAACTTATTATAGCTAAATGTTAAAATAGGTCGAGGTGATCAAGCAAAATTTTTTCCTTTCCTCCAGAGTTAAGGTTAACTCAATGGCCAATTTAACCCGGGTCATCTTAGGTCTACCCTTATCACTTTTTTTAACTTACTTTGTCCTCAAAAAGCTCAGTTTAAGTGATTACGGAGCCTGGGCGCTTTTAGTTGCCTTTTTTTCCTATTTTTCACTGATTGATTTGGGCATGACGACAGCTGTTACCCGTTTTATTTCTCACTTTAAAACTCAAAATAAGCTGAAAATGGTCAATAGGATTTTAAATACTGCCCTTGTTTTTTATTTGCTAACTGGCCTTTTTTTAAGCATCCTTCTTATTTATTTAAAACCGTCTTTTCAGAACTTTTTTTTTAAAAATAACCAAAACGTTATCAGTCTTGTTTATATTCTCGTTATTCTAATGGCCTATGTTGATTTTGTTTTTTCTACTTTTCTTTCGGTACTGAATGGTTTTCAAAGAATGGATGTCACTAGTACCGTTGATCTTTTTAAAACCATTCTTTTTACTATTTTTGCCTATCTTTGTTTAAGCTGGCAACCAACACTCCAGAGTTTAGCCCTAGCTTTTACGTTTATGACTCTTTTCTGGGCTGGTATCTCTTTTTTTGCCTGCCGCCGCTTTTTCCCTCAATTGACTATAAACTTTACTTACTTTAACTTAAGCCTCTTTAAGAAAATGCTTAAATTTGGTTGCCAAAGTTACCTTGCTTCTCTCACTATTTTGCTTCATTTTAATCTTGATAAGTTTTTAGTCAGTCATTTTTTGGGAGTGGAAAAAGTGGCTTTTTTGGATATTGCTCTAAAACTTATTAATCAATCCCGAATGGTGGTTTCTAGTTTTATTTCGCCTTTAATGCCGGCTGCCGCCGAAAAAACGCTAATCTTTAAAAACAAAATTTCAACTTTCTACCAGAATTCTTTTAAATATGTTTTTATTTTGGCGGCTTTAGTCTTTGGCGGTTTAATTACTATTTCACCCTTATTTATCAGACTTTGGTTGGGTCCGGGTTTCACTATGGCAATTATTGCCACCCAAATTTTAGCTTTTGGTCACTTTATCAATCTTCTCACCGGACCTGCCAGTTCTATCATTTTAGCCCAAGGCAATCCCAAACCCCTTTTTTGGTTTTCTTTGCTGGAAGCAATCCTTAATTTAATTTTCTCTTTTTCCGGAATTATTTACTATGGGTTTTATGGTAGTCTAGTTGGTACCTCATTAAGTTTATTACTAACAGGGTCGATTTTTCTTTTTGCTGCCCCTAAATATTTTAAAAGATGAAAACCGCTTTTTATTATCAGCATCAAGCTTGCGAAGATGATCTCAAATCAGAACCCTTCAGCCAAATTATTCTTCAAAAATGGCTAGCTCCTCTACCCAGAACTCAAAAGATTTTGGATTTTGGTACAGGTATCGGCGCTAATTTAAAAACTTTAAAAACTCTCGGTTTTAAAAATATTCACGCTGCCGATATTAGTCCGTTGGCCGTTAAGATCATCCATAAAAAGTTTCCCGATATCAAAATAAAACTGCTTAAAGAGATTAAACTACCTTATTCTAATAACTGTTTTGATCTTATTCTTGCTACCGAAGTCTTAGAACACATTTTTGCTTTTACGAAAACTTTGAAAGAACTTGATCGCATTCTTAAAAAAGGGGGGCTTCTTGTAATCAGTACACCAAATTATCTTAATCTTACTGGTCTTATTAAACTTTTTAAAGATTGGCGGAATAAAAAACGTTCTTGGAATCCGTGGGGAACTCATGTTGATGGTTACGAAAACTTTATAACTTCTTTTAGTTTAATCAAGCACTTGAAAAACTATAAAATCTTAAATTCTCTTGGTTTAGATTTTTACTTAGCTTGGTTTTATTGGCTTCCAAAATATTTTTGGCGTTTTCACCGTTATTTAATTTTTTATCCAAGTACTTTGCCTTTTTTTAAATATTTTGCCATGCATTATTATCTTCTGCTGCAAAAAAAATGATAATAAGCGTGATTATCCCTACTTACCGGCGTCCTTTAATCCTTAAACGCTGTCTCAAAGCGTTAAATAATCAGACTTTAAATAAAAAATTTTTTCAACTACTCGTCATTCCTGACTATAAACACGCCGGCCCTGCTTGGGCAAGAAATGTGGGTATAAAAAAAGCCAAAGGTAAAATTATCCTTTTTTTAGATGATGATATTATTGCCACTCCTGATTTACTCAAAAAGCATTTTTCTTTTCATCAAGCTCATCCTCAAGTCAATTTAGGCCTGCTGGGTAAAGTAGTCTGGCATCCCCAATTAAAGATTAATTCTTTCATGGAATGGCTTGAATTCTCTGGTATGCAAGCCGATTATCAACACTTAAAAAATAATCAAAGGGTCTCTTCTCTCCATTTTTATACCAGCAACATCTCTCTAAAAAAAGAGCTTATGATTAAGAATGGCTTTTTTGATGAAAATTTTAAATATCCCCTTTTTGAAGATACAGAATTAGGTTACCGTCTTTCTAAAAAGGGTTTTAAATTAATTTATTCAGCCACGGCGCTGGCTTATCATTGGCATCCAGTTGATCTGAATTCTTATTTAAAGAAAATGAAATTAAGAGCCATTGCTGGTTGTCAGCTTTACCGAAAACATCCAGAACTTAAAGGTAAAATTTTTCCTACTCAGTTACCGGCCAAAGAAATTCTACGTTTAAAATTTTGGCAAGTACTTTATCCTTTAGGTAAACTATTTAATTCCAAAAAAATTCTTTTTAATAACTATCAACGTTTAGTCAATGAAGCCTTACTTAAAGAGGTTAAACTCCAAAGCAAAGCTAAAAATGGATAAAAATATAAACAGTGCAACCAAGCACTAATTTTATAAGGCCAGGGGGTCCACTTATGAATAAAAATTAAATTACTCCAAAAGCTATAAGGCAATTTCCGCAGGGGATTTTTAAAACCGGCGCTAACCTTATGACCAATAACGATTTTTGGGTCTAAAACTGCTTTATAACCTGCTTGTCGCACTCTTAGACAATAATCAACGTCTTCTAAATATAGATAAAATCTTTCATCAAACAAACCAATCTTTTCTAAAACTTCTCTTCTGATCAATAAGCAACAACCAGAAAGAAAATCTGCTTCAATAATTTTTTTGTTTTTAATCACTCTTACATTGCGATGCTTCGCTAACCCTTTTCTTAAATCCAAATAGCCCTCCATACCATAAAAAAGTTTATTATTTTGATAATGTTTCAAGGCTGGAGCAATAAGACCGATCTTCTTTTCTTTTTGAATAACTTCAAGTAATTTTTTTAGAAAATTTTTATTTAAAAAGGTATCATTGTTTAATAAAAGAACAAATTTCATTTCTTTATCTTTCAAAGCTAACTTTAATCCTTGATTGACACCAGCGGCAAAACCACGATTTTCTTGATTGATAATTAATTTAATTTGGGGAAAAATTTTTTTTATGGCGCTGGCGGTATCATCTTGGGAGGCGTTATCCACCAGAATCGTTTTTAATTGATGATCAAGAGTTATTACTTTCTTTAGCTCAGTCAAACAACGCAAAGTTTCATCTTTTTGGTTACAGGTTAACATTATCACATAAATCTTTTTCATCTTTGGCTAAAAACAATTTTAAGATGGCAAAATAGGCTTCTTGGTGATGAATTGATAAATCTCGGCTATTTTTTCAGCGATTTTTTCCCTATCAAAATATCTCTGGGCCCTTCTTCTACCCCTTCGTCCCTCTTCCTCCCTCTTTTCAGGTTTAGCCAATAAATAATTTAAAGCTTTGGCTAGCGCGGAGGCATCACCCGGTTTTACCAAAATTCCCACTTCAGCTAAAACTTCAGGTATGGCGCCGCTTTTTGTGGCAATAATCGGCAATCCAGAAGCCATCGCCTCCACCAAAACCATACCGTACTGTTCAGCCCAAGTCTTCGTTGCCTTAGAAGGCAAGACAAAAACATCCGCCTTTTGATATTCTTTTAAGATCTTATCATAATTCAGTCGTCCGGTTAATTTAACTCCCTTTTTCCTCTCAGGAAGCTTTTTACCTTCTCCAACTAAGGTTAAGAAAAGATTATTTTGTTTTTTTCTCAATTCGCTAAATGCTTCCATCAACTCCCAAACTCCTTTCTCTTTCTCCAATCTACCCACATAAAGAATATTCATTTTTGCATTTTTAATTTTCCTTTTAATTTTTGATTTTTGCATTTTGAATTTTTTAAGATCTACTCCCATTCTTACAACGCTGATTTTTTCTGGCCGACAACCCTCTTCAATCAAACACCGCTTAGCCATTTCCGTGGGACAGATAAAATGATCAATCTCTTGTATTGCCTGTTTTTTCCATTCTCTTCTTCCCCAAATGCTTTCATTATTGTGAGGTATAATCTCCCAACAAGTAGAAATAATTTTTTTCACCATGCCTTTTCTTTTAGCCTTTAAAGCTTGATGGGTGTAAGCATAATAAGTCTCCGCCACATGCGCAATCTCAAACCCTTTTAATTTCTCTTCCAAGCCAAATAGCCAATGAGCATCAATCAGTAACCTATTTAAAATCGCCATCTTATAAGGAAAATTGGGCAAATCCATCGGCGAAACCAATTTTTTTATTTCCGCTCCGGGAGCGGCATGATCTTGACGCTCCGGTAAAAATGAGCTTTCTTTACTTAAAAATGATTTTAAAGAAGAAAAAATAACCAAATTAAATTGATTTCTTAAAGGTTCATAATTTTGCAGCTCCCAAGAATTCAAAAATGCTCCCCGAATAAAAGCCACTTTAGGTTTTTTCATGAAATATAAAGTGTTTTAAAGTATTAAAAAAATCATCTATTATAAAAATTAATATTAAAAAATTTCCTAAAATAAAACCGAAATACTTTCTAAAGAATATCTTCTTTGATTTGTTCCACGCTTGAATATTAATTCTATATTTAGTTCCTTTATAACTAGCTCCAAATTCATGTTTTATTACAGCCTTCGGATAATAAACAATTTTTATTCCTCTTTTTTTAGCTCTGAAACAAAAATCTATATCTTCTAAATAAAGAAAAAATTTTTCATCTAAGTATCCAATCTGATCAAAAACTTTTTTTTTAATAAGCATAAAGCCTCCACTGACGCCATAAACATCTTTGATACGATTCTCATCCTCTTCAATATAATAAAACTTTTTATAAAAAATATTGTTTGGCCAAAGCTTTTTTAAGTTTGTAAATTCAAATAATGCCGTGAAAAAATTAATCTTGTTAAAAAAGGTTCTATGGATTTCATTTTTATTTACCATTAATGTTTTCCCTCCAACTATCCCAACTTCATTATTTTTTAAAGCAAAATTAACAATTTTATTGATTGCATCTTTTATAATAATTGTGTCTGGATTTAATAATAAAAAAATGTCCCCACAGGCTTTTTTAAGTCCAATATTTACACCCTTTGAAAATCCTAAATTTCTTTTATTTTTAATAATTTTTAAGTCATTAATTTTTAGTTTTTCAACAGTTTCTATACTATCATCATTTGAATTATTATCTACTAATACTATTTCTATGGGATATCTGGGCCACCATTTAATAATTGATTTTAAACATTTAACTAAATAAG
>CAYNMC010000038.1:0-110631 GCA_964398365.1 uncultured Pseudomonadales bacterium
CACAGGGTACCTTCCTCGACTATTAAATCTGTCCCTATCAAGTAACAAATCTAGGCCTTTTTGCGTATACAGTACAACCTGGTTATCTTTTTTCAACCGCCTGACATTGTCAAAATAATTCATCTGGCGGCTATATTTTGCGGCCAACAGCAACTCCTTAAAAGAATAAGTCTCATCCCCATGTTGGCCAGTAAAAAGTAAACGGGGTGCATATTTCTCTAACAATTTTATATAATCTCCAAAGTAATCAGCGTGAAGTTGCAAGAGGTCATCATCTTTCCAAAGTTTGAAATAATCTCGTGTATAACCTTCTTTGGGATTAAGCTCTACAGCTCTTAACCGCAGAGAATGTTTATCTGCAAATTTGCGAATGATTGATAAACTTTCTGTGTCATAACCTTCGGGGAAATAAAATGAATAACAATAAAAATTCTCTGGTCCAATAAGCATGGCTATAATATAAGCAATCAAGGTGCAGTCAAAGCCACTTGATATTTCACAGCCTATATGGGTCCCCCGCGGAATTTTCTCAAGACGGCGCACCACCGCATCCGTTAAGACTGACTCCAGAGCTTTTGCAAACTCCCTATCATCTTTAAAATCATCCCCGGGAAGTGAAGAAAGTAAGCTTTCAATATTAATAAGAGACTTTATCTGATACGAAACACCGGATCCAAAAACAAACTCTACTACACTACCTGGAGGAACCATCTTTACTGACTCAAGAACAGTACGCTCAGTTGCATGCAGTCCGTTTGTTATATATGTTAATAAACCGTCTAAGTCAGCTATTAACGGTTTATGGCGGGAGACTATATTTTTAATCTCCGAAAAAGTTGATGAGAAAACGATTTGATTATCCAATACAGCAAAATAGCACGAGAGGCTTAATGTGTTATCAAGACCCACCTTCAGATTTCTTTCCTGCTTATTCCAAACAAACAAGAGATATTCACAATCGCTGTTTGCGATCCGCTCAAACCCGTATTTTTCTAACTCATCAGTCAAACTGTTTTCAGATATTCCAGGCCTGTAGCTTGAAAAATAGCCCCAGACAATCATCTCATTGTTCTCAATAAATACTTTTGCTGGCAAAACAATGTCTTTAAGCTGTTTGCTTAATTGTTCAAACGAGGATATATCTGGCGAAAAAGTAAAAGTAAAATTAGTATTCATGCTTCTTAATTATCCCTCTCTCAATTAAATCAGCTATAGCTTTTTTTAGAGAATTATAGTTAGCAGAAAAGGTGTTAATCCATTTTTCTAAATCTTCCTCGGTTACTGAGCCTGAAAAATCTAAGGCTTTTAAAATATGATAAAGAGGAGAGGAGATTTCTAAAATTTTGTCATTCTTCCAGTCATAGGCTATTGTTTTGTAACTTTCTTGCACATCAGAATCCAGGAAAATTATTGAATCACGATTTAAAGTGTAACGCATACTTGCCTGGTTTTAGTCTGTTTCCAATCTAACAATACGATTTACAACAAACAAGGGTTAATCTTTTATCTTCCCCATTGATGAACCCCTGGCTCCCTACCTCCTCTCTTGGCACTCATAAAGTCAGTGTTTGAACATAATTCCTTCAACCCTATTTGCTCGAGATTCAATCCTTCTTGCCCAGAAGGCTCTATAGCCTTACTAGGAATCATTGGCGGTACTTCCTTTCGAATACTCATTATTTTACTCACCTCCTTTCGGTGAACAAAATTTGTTTAACTATACGAAGACATTGTACCAATCAGAAAATGAATAGGTCAACTTTCTGAAACTTACCCAAAACACAGGTAGGTTGTTTGAAAGTTCTGAAGTTCACGAAAAACGGCTACTTTTGAAGATGACACTTCAGAACTTGGAGCTAAAAGGCAAAATAGCCCGATAAGACTGGCTAAATCCCTTTGACAAGATAGCCAATTTAGCCTCTCGTCAACTCTGGCTCGAACGATGGTATGTTTTCCGACGAATAGACTGGGCAAGTGAGCTGGAATATCCAGAATTTACCAACAAAGAAGTGGACAGATTTTTATCTCTTTGATTTATTGGATTTTCTTCCAAACAACCCTCTCGTTCTGACTGGTTGAAAAAAAGGAACAATTTTATTAGAGCTAACTGGTCAGGCATTCTCGAACTTCCAACAAACAACACTTTAATCTCCCCAACAGCTTTTAGCAATTTCCTAAGTTAAGTTTTATCATCTTAACAAGGTTAGGGTTATAACTAAAATTAAAGAGAAAATTTAGGTGTTTATTCTGAAACCCAATTTAAGCAAAAGATAGCGCAGAACTGGAATGGGATATTTGAATATTTGTAATAAAACCTCTTGAGTTTTAACAGGATCAGCCTATTTTTTGATAATTCCCTTTTTGTTCAGCCGTAAATCTTTCAAACATTGTGTTTGTATTCGGCAATCTTAGAATTTAAGTTTAACTTCACCCTGCCTGAACTCAGAAAGATGAGGATTATAGCCAAGAGAGACAAATTGGGAAGAATAACCTAATCAATTCCGCCAGAAATGAGCTTCGAATCTACTTCTAAGCCCTATTACTTACCACTACAAGACTGAAGGGTGTATAATCTGTAGAAAAATGATTGAAAGAGAGTCATTAGGGCGAGAATACAGAGATCTCCATCCACAAGTTCTTATTGTTAGTAGAAAATTGGATCCCCATGTAGATATTATTGCTAAGAAATTGAATGAAAAGAAAATACCGTTTGTAAGATTTAACACTGAAGATTTTCCCTTACGGACAACAGTAGCTATTTTGTTCGATGGCAGTAAACAATACCAAACATTAACTTTTCCTCTAGGGCGAGTGGTCCAGGGTAATGAGATCACAGGAGTTTGGTATAGAAGGCCTGCTCAATTCTAGTTTCCTTCCGAATTTTCCCCTGCAATTCAGGTGTTTGCAGAACAAGAAGCAAAGTCGACAATTATGGGCTTATGGGAAATTTTGGATTGTGTTTGGGTTAACCACCCTGAACGTAATCGAGTAGCAGAGCTAAAGATTAAACAGCTTATGGTTGCTAATGAAGTTGGCCTCGAGATTCCCAAAACCATTATAACAAATGACCCGGAAGAGGCAGAAATCTTTTTTAGAAAAACAAAATCTGAGGGAGTAATTATTAAACGTCTTGGAGGAGGAATAGTATTAGATGGAAACCAGGGTTCAGCGATTTACACAAGCCTTGTTTCTGAAGCTGATATCAATGATATAGGAAGAGTCAGATATACTCCCACGCTTTTCCAGGAATACATTCAAAAAGATGTTGAGCTTAGAATAACAGTTGTCGGTAATAAAGTTTTTCCCATAGAGATCCACTCACAAAAAAGTGAGAGGGCTAAATTTGATTGGAGAAGAGACACCCTAAACTTATTACATAGAGAACATCTGCTTCCCGAAGATGTCAAACAAAAAATAATTAATTTCGTTCACAAGCTAGGTTTGAACTTTGGAGCGATAGATATGATTCTTACTCCCAATGGCAGGTATGTATTTTTAGAAATAAATCCAAACGGACAGTGGGGATGGATAGAGGATTTAACTGGACTTCCTATTTCCGATTCGATAATTAATCTTCTTGTGGGTCGCAGGGTCTAATGTTTTTTTGTTTAGTTCTTTTTCTCTCGCTTTTAGTTTTGCAAGTGGTTCAACAAGATACTTTTCTCTTTCTTCATCCGTGGTGTTTTTATTGAAAGGAGCCAGTTTATAGTTTTCCCGTTTTTTTATATATTGAGTGCCGAATTGTTGTGGTAGCCCGATGCTTAATAGTAGTCTATCTAGGGCAACGGCATATAGGTTTTTCCCCCAAGGTTCTCCAAGATGATGGCTAATTGCGGCAAGCGCCGTAGCAATCATGTATGATTTGAAATCTGAACCGTGATGAAAGATGAAAGCTGCTCGATAGAAATCATCAGCGGTTTTGATTTTTTTTGTTTTTAGAAGTTTTAGAATTTTTTTAGATGCTGCTTTCTCTAAACTTGTGAGTTTATTTACGAATTCCTTATTTTTCCAATCTTCTTCGGTACTTTTTGATCTTATTTCTTGAATTTTCTCAAACAAAACTACTAGTTCTTTGTTTGAATTTTTGTTCTTTCGAAAGAAGCCTATCTTTTTGTCCATGGAACGCCTTTAATCATCAACGTAAGTGTCAGTAGTCCAATGTTTATCTCCCACCTTAGTCATTCTCTGACAAGTTGTAGGGGGTCTTTCAGGATTAAGCCCAGACATTAATACGGACGAGTCAGAACCACTGTTTTCAAGTATCCAAGTTTGTGTTTCTTCATCGTAATGACCAGTTGCATCAAGGATATAGTCTCCCTCAATTGGTTCCATAAATTTTATCGCAAAAGGGCTAACGTCTTGAATTCTTTCTGCTATTTCTTTATCACCCCCTTCCGATTATTTTTACCATAATAGTATACAATTCGTATTATAGATCTTTATTTGGTAAGGTATTATCTATAGTTAAATAATTTTCAAAGCAGAAGTCAAGTCTTCTGGTTTTCTACCTCTAGTTTTTCCACTTCGCAGGTGGAATTCTATTGACACTTTGGGAAAACTTAAGATTAGATTGGTTGGCTAAATCCCTTTGACAAGATAGCCAATTTAGCCTCTCGTCAACTCTGGCTCCCTGAAATCTACAGACTTAGAAACTGGTTTCTAGAGAATATTGAAGCTTGGAAAAATGCCTGGAATATTTCTCTACAACCAACTTTTAACTTCTCATTCAACTAAACAAACTACTCTAGCTAATAGCTAATAAAATTATAACCACAACAAAAACCCTCCTTTATCCCAGAAGGCAATTTTCATTTAGAGACGGGTTTATTTATTTCCCGCCTTCGAGTTTAGCTTTAACTTGAGATGAGATTAACTCTGCATCTTGTTGGTTAACTCCAACAAGCTTAACCATAACTGCTTCAACTGCACCTGCCACACCATTGACATCACCAACATTAAATAAGCGTAAGACTTCTCTTGTTGGGTTATCAGGCTCTGTATCTCTCTCAAATCTATCAAAGCTTGTAAGAAGATATCCAGTTTTACCTGCTTTCTTTTGAATAAGTAGTCTGCCACCATCAGAAAGATTATGAATATCTAAAGAGTCAAAACCATAACCGATATAGCTTGTAGGTGACATACGGTCATATGGGGGTCTAGTCTTAAAGAAATAGTTTGGATTCTCATAGGCAAGAGCCAATTCACGAGACTGTCCTTTAGAGTCAAAGGCTACATACATTCTCACTTGATCGTATTTAGGCCTACTATCTTCAATAGTAACACCCCTGAGGTTATCATACTCGTAAACTTGAACAACTGCTTCGAAACCTTTAGCTACTTTTGCCGAAACTAAAATACCTTTATCAGGCAATTTCTTACCACTAAGGACAATATCAAAAGGGTCTTGCCCCGGTATTTCTGCTGCACTATCTACTTCTCGTCTAAACTTACCTTGGCCACGCCTCTCAAAAAAAAATCTTAGTACCTGACCATGTTGTTCTGGTGTTAGTTTATCTTCTGTCAACTTAACTCACCTCCTCTCACTTTGTATTTTACTTAACTATTAACTTTCGAACTGAAGTAGATTATATCAAATCACCTAGCCAAATAACAAATTTAAAATGTATTGAATAAATCCCCAAAATATGCGAACATATAGACAGTAAAAGGTTTAGTCTTTTAGTTTCAGCCACAGTTTTAGTGTCAGTATTAGCTAAACATATCTGTGGCATTTTTTATGAAAAAACTAAAAGATACTAAACCAACTTTTATTGATCTCTTTTCAGGCTGTGGTGGTCTATCACTCGGCTTTGAGATGGCTGGGCTTAAGTCAGTCTTAGCTTGTGACTTCTGGAAATCCGCCTGTTTGACCTTCAAGAATAACTTTCCCGATTGTCCTCTCTTTGAAGGTGACGTTAAAGATTTAACCAAAAAGAAACTTACTGAATTAATTGGCAAAGAAGATATTGATGTTGTAGTTGGTGATCCGCCATGTCAGGGCTTTTCAACCGCGGGTAAACAATGGATTGATGACCCTAGGAACAGAGTATTTGTTGAATTCACAAGAATTATCAGCTTAGTTGAACCTAAATATGTGGTCATGGAAAATGTACCACCTATTTTGACTTTAGCTTCAGGTAGATTCTAAAAAGAAATATTTGCAACTTACAATAAAAATGGATATCAGGTTAAAGCCAATATCTTAAATACCAGATATTATGGAGTTCCCCAGGAGAGAAAAAGAGCTGTCTTTTTGGCACGGAGAACAGGATTAAAAGAACCGCAGTACCCAGAACCTAAAGCTCTGCCATATATTACCTGTAAAGAAGCTATTTCAGACTTAGAGAATGAAGAATTTGCAGAAAAGAAAGAATACAGCTCACAGGCACAATCTGAGTATCAAATCTGGTCGCGTGGCGACTCAGGAGAGCTTTTCAATCATGTGCCTAGCGATATTAGTCTCTTGAACCAAAGGAGAGCTTCTGTAGTCAAACAGGGTGGCAGTGAGCTTGACTTGCCAAATTGGCTAAAGCTCAAATCAAGAAGAATAAACCCAAAGTTGAAGAATATCTCCAGCCAAAACTGACTTGGTGAGCTTCTTAAGAAGCTCAAGTCTAGTTTATTTTGTTGACACTTTAACCCAAAATCCTTTTGCCAGCGGCTATATTCCCCCCCAGAGGGCCATAAAACCTATGACATGCTGCCGCAATTAAATAACAAGGCTTTTATTGTTAAAGATTACACAACAATATTTTCTTTAAACAGCGAAACAGTTAAAAAACTGCTTGGTGAGCTGGTTTCAATTTATGATGGGATATTTAAAAAATTCTCACCCACAAGGGGTTTAAAGGAATACACTACTAACTTCTCTCATATCGGCTGTATTACTCCAACTGCTTTAAACCGCCATACCCAATATATGAATATCATTGGCCCAAGATTTCTCTTTTACAGAATACCAAAGTTAAATTCTGAAGATAGCAAAAAAGGGTTTGAAATAGCCTGGCAGGAAGGCAGAAAAGACAATCTCAAAAGAATTGAAAAAATAGTTTGCGATTTTATAAATCAGATAGTTAACAAGTTAGAGACAGAAAAAATATTGAAATTGGCTTCGGCGATGAAGATATCAAAACCAAATTAGAGCAGTTAGCCATATTTACCAGCAAATCTAGAGGAATAGTTATTACCCAAGAGCAGACTTTTAAAGATGATGAAGATAAAACAATTTCTTACCATGAAGTTGTCGATTGGCAGGTAGAAGAACCTTGGCAGGCATTCCAACAGCTTAAAGGGCTAGCTGTATCTTTAGCTTTAGTAAACCAGACTAACAAGATATCAGATGAAGAAATTTATATTTTAGAAAAAATTGTCCTGTCCTCTATGCCTGTCCAGAGAGCAGAAGCTCTGGAGTGTTTTAAATATGAAAAAACCCTAACTGCCAAACAGTTATCAGAGCTGACAAAAAAATCAGTAAGAACTTGTCAAAGACTGTTAAAAGAGCTTCAATTCCTAGACATTATTGAATCTTCTGACTCAGATGGGACAACCGCCAAAGAATACTCGATTAAAAAGCAATATATAAGTTTTTTTCAGACTACCCCTTCTAACTTCTTGTCGCGCTTAAAAGAAGAACTGGAAAATAACCCAAGAGAGAAAATCGCAGTTTACTGACTCAAGACCTCAAACCAATACCCGATAGCGATTTAACACTTTATCTTAAATCTGCAGAAAAGTGGCTGACTGACAATCTGGAGCAATGTCAAGCTGGCAATGGTGAATATGACTTTATTCACTCTGTTTGGGAAAAGATAAAAAAGAGGCTGAAAAAAGAGAAAAAGAAGCCAATAAACAAAATAAATCTAGCCAGTTTAACCAAAGAAGTCTTGATGAATCTCTTAACCCATGACCACTCAAATTATTAAACCAAAGAAACTATACAATAAGAGGGCCAAAGAATGGCTCTTTAATCTTTATGGCAAAGATTTAGCTGAAAGAGAATCAGAAGAAGCTATCTTCAATTTAGTCAACTACTTTAAGACTTTAAGAGAAATTGCCCAAAGACGGATAGCGCTGGACGCTGCCAACCAGACCCGACATACTAAGGCTATAAGTGGCAGTGAAGTGAAAATATGAGAACAAATAGTAATGAAGAATTAGGCGATTATTGCCGTAAATCAACAGATACAGAGGATAAACAAATATTATCCTTGCCTGACCAAACTCGGGTAAATAAAGAATACGCTGAATTTAAAAAACTCCCCCTCTCTAAAAAGTACCATTTCGAAGAAAGTAAATCAGCCAAAATCCAGCTAGGCCAATCTTCAATCAAATGGTTGAACTTCTTAGGCAAGGAAAATTAAGGGGTATCATAGCTTACAAATCCGACAGACTGACAAGAAATTTCACTGACCTAGGTACTCTTATCGAACTTATTGAAACAGATAAAGTCGAAATCTGGGCTACTGACTACGGCCAATATAAAAACACCAGTAATGACAAAATGATGTTAGCCATGAATACTGTCATGGCCAAAAGGAAAGTTGATGACTTATCAGAAGATACCAAAAGAGGACTACAGATGAAAGTAACCATCAAAGAGTGGCCAGGGGTGGCACCCAATGGCTATTTAAAACTCGATGAAAAGGGTAGAATTGCAGGCAAACTATATGATCCCAAATTACAGCGATTGTTAGACAATTTAGGCAGAAAGTTGGAAAGAATCGAACCTCACCCCCTCAAAGCCCATTTTATTCCCAAGGCATATAAATTATACTTGGTTAACCAGCATAGTCTGAAATCATTAGCCGATAAGCTAAATGAAGAAGGCTTTACTGGCAGGAATGGTGGACCGCTTACTAAGAGCAGTTTAGAAGCAATCTTAAAAAACCCATTTTATTGCGGAATTAAAACATTTAAAGATAAAATAGTCCATTGGAATCACCAACCGCTTATTACCAAAACTTTATTTGACTTAGTTCAGGAGAAATTAAGCATGGAATCACCATTTAAATTTCATCAGTTAGACCATACCTTCACCTATGACGGATTGCTTCACTGTGGCAGCTGCGGCTGTCTGATAACTGCTGAAAAGAAAGTTAAAAAGTAGAAGAATGGCAATGTCCACTCTTATGTTTACTATCACTGCACCCACTCTAAAGCCTGTCCGCAAAAGGGCTGTATTGAAGAAACTGAACTGGAAAACAACTTGTAGATATATTTCAGGAATTCACTCTATCCCAACAAATGGCTGACTTTGTGCAAGCCAAATTAAAAGAATTATTTGAAGAAGATATCAGATATTAAGAAACCAATGGAAAGGCTCTCTCGGCTCGCCTGGCAAAGCTACGTGATGAGAAGAAAAAGCTCTACAGAAAGTTGGTCAATGAACAAATCAAAGATGAGGCTATGGTTGAAGAATTGAAAAAAGATATTGACACTGAAATCGCTCAGGCAGAGGAAAAACTAGAAAGCATAACCAAACACACAAAAGATTATCTTGAACAGACTTCCAATCTTCTCTATTTGGTCCAAAATGCCAAACAACTCTTTCTGGAAGGGACAAGAGAACAAAAACATGTCCTCTTAAACAGTGTGGCTTCGAACCTCTTTCTGAAAGATAAAAAAGTCTATTTTAGCCTCAAAAAACCCTTCGACATGTTAGCTAAAGGACATAAAAGACCAATTCAGCTCGAACGATGGTATGCCTGTCCGCCTTTGGCGGGTTGAAGAAGAACAAACTAGGCTTCCTATCTGGAATATTCAAAATTTAAAAATAAAAAGATAAACAGGGCTTCACCCCGGGAGCAATTAATCTAGGTTTTTATATTTCTCCTTAAACCTTGCCAAAGCTTCTGATAAGGGAGAAACATTAAGACTTGTCCGTTCTTGATCGGTTGTAGTGGGATCAATTGGTCCTATCTCCCATTCTCCTTTTTTATTTTTTTTGAATTGAGTCCCATATTTTTGTGGTTTGCCCTGAGAAATTAACCAGCGATCCATAGTCGCAGCATAAAGCCATTTTGATCTTTCATCTCCCATCTCCATAGCTTTCTTCGCCAATTCATTTGCTCTCTTGTAATCAGCAGTCGTTCCTCCGTGTTGAAAAATCAAAGCAGCATGATGATAATCAGCAGCAACTTTTAATCCGCCTTTTGCAATAATTTTTTTAACCCTTTTTCTTCTTTCTCGATCATTCTTGTTTATTCTTGTTACCACCTTTTTGTCACTCCAGTCAGCTTTAGTTTTTTCCTCAACATCATCTTCATAAATTTTCTTTAATTCTTCATTTGCTTGTGTCATATTTCTATTTTAACTTAAAGTAGATTTATAGAAAAATGAGATGCCCGAAAAACACCTCATCCATTAGTATTCTTAGGATGCTCCCCCGACTGGTATCCTTCGCTAAACAAATTTATATAATAAAAGGCTTCGGAATACCTTTAATTCGAAATGAAACATCTTTCGCCAGGGCTTCATTTACTAATCGTTTATAAGAAAAAGCTTTACCGGAACCGGATTTTAGATATTGTTCAAATGCTTTTGCTTGTTTTTCGGTTTCAAAAGCACAATACCACACAAGCCTCCATGGAATGTGGGGTTTGGTTGCAGTAACTAAACTATTATTATTATGCTCGGTAAATCTTTTTCTTAAATCAGAAGTATAACCATAATAGAAAATGTGAGATTTTAAGCTTAATAAAATGTAAGTATAGTACATACTTTTAATATACTACTGGCGATAGCCATTCTGTAGTCCTACGCTTATAGCTACGGAACTATTAGATGGCATAGCCATTCTGAAGCCTTGGCGAAAGATGGCTCCCCGGGTAGGACTCGAACCTACAACCTTGAAGTTAACAGCTTCCTGCTCTACCATTGAGCTACCGGGGAAGAAAACCTAAAACATTTTAACATTTTATATCAAGGAAATCCAGTCTCAAAACTAATAAAATCTCTCTAATTTTTTAAATAAAACAAGAGCTAACTAAAGATTTTTCTTCTCATTATCACAACCAGCCTTTTTCCCAAAAGCATCAACGAATTTTCCTTCTTTCTGCCTCAATAATCATCTTGATCAACTCAGCGGTTCTTGAAAGCTTATTTTCTTCATTAATTACTAAGTAATCAAAATTATGATACTGTTTTAGTTCCCAGGCGGCTCTAGCCAAACTCCAACTTTGCCATCTTTTGTCTTCCGAAGCCCGCCTTTTCATTCTTTTTTCCAATACTGCTAAATCTTCTGCAATAAAAATAAAAACTGAGTAGGGATATTCTTTTTTAACTTTTTCATAAATATTCTTTACGCCCCGTACATCAATTCGCCAAATGACATCACGACCGCTTTTTAACGCCTTTTGAATGTGTTTCTTTTGGGTACCTCGATATTCTCCCCGGTATTCAACCCACTCAAAAAAGGCATCCTCTTCAATAAGCTTTTCAAATTCAGCGCGGCTCACAAAATAGTAATCAACACCTTCCTTTTCTTCAGGTCTTTTAGGTCGGGAATTAGTTGTCACCAAACGATAAATCTGGCTGTGGTTTTTCTCTAATTCCCTCACCACACTATCTTTCCCTGCACAAGTAGGACCGGAAATCACCACGAGCACACCTCGACACCTCTGAGCCTCTATTTCTTTTGCTAAATTATCTTGATATCTCACACTACCTCCTTTACTTATCGGGTAAATTTATAGGATAATAAACTTTCAATATTGAATTTATTTTTTATTATACTTAAAAAAATGGCTAAAAAAAGGAGCACAAACTCAAAAAGACTCAAAAGAAGAAAAAGTCCTTTAAAAAGAAAAAAAGTTCTTAAACGACGGCCTTTTTTAATTTTTATTCTAGTAGGTTTGGCAATTTTATCTTTATTAATCTATCTCTTTAAGGACTTGCCTTCGCCCAAAAAACTCACCTCAAATCAATTCCCTGTTTCCACCTTAATTTACGACCGCCACAACCAACTTTTGTACGAAATTTATGCCGAACAAAATCGCAATCCGATTAAACTTCAAGATTTACCGCCAGTAATTAAACAAGCTACTATTGCCATTGAAGATAAAGATTTCTATAAACACGGACCTTTTGATTTAAAGGGCATCATTCGGGCCTCAATAAACATTGTCTTTAAACAAAAACTTCAGGGCGGCTCAACCATCACCCAACAGCTCGTTAAAACCGCACTTTTAAGTCCAGAAAGAACCTTAAGGCGCAAAATCAGAGAGGCTTTTTTGGCAATGCTTACGGAATTTCTCTATTCCAAAGATCAAATTCTTGAGCTTTATCTGAATCACATTCCTTACGGAGGGACTGCTTATGGCATTGAACAGGCTGCCCAAAAGTATTTTAATAAACATGCTCAAGAATTAAATTTGGCCGAAGCGGCACTTTTGGCAGGTTTGCCGGCTGCACCCACCAAATATTCACCTTTTGGTTCCAATCCGGAAATGGCTAAAAAACGACAAAAGTTGGTTTTACAGCGTATGGTTGAAGATGGTTATATCAACCAAGCAGAAGCCGATACTGCCTTTACGAGTGAACTTAAATATGCTCCTCAACAAACTAATATTCGAGCCCCTCATTTTGTGATGTATGTTAAAGATTTGCTGGTAGAAAAGTATGGTGAAAAAATAGTTGAACAAGGAGGTTTGCGCGTCAAAACTACCCTTGATTTAGAATTGCAAAATTTTGCCCAAGAGGCAGTAACTAGCCAAATCTCAAAATTAAAAAATTATCAGGTAACCAATGGTGCTGCCCTCATCACTAAACCTAAAACCGGAGAAATTTTAGCCATGGTCGGTTCCAAAGATTATTTTGATCAGGAAATTGATGGAAATGTCAACCTTACTGTTTCTCTTCGCCAGCCAGGTTCGGCCATCAAGCCCATCAATTATGCCTTGGGTCTGCTTAATGGCTACACGGCTGCCGATATGTTTCTGGATTACCCAACTTGTTTTTCGATCCCTGGTCAACCTTTGTATTGTCCTAAAAATTATGATGGTAAATTCCATGGCCCTGTTCAGATGCGCTTTGCTTTAGGTAATTCTTATAATATTCCTGCAGTAAAAATGCTGGCTCTTAACGGTATAAATTCGCTGATCGCCACGGCTTCGGCAATGGGAATTACCAACTGGAAAGATCCCTCAAATTATGGACTCTCCCTCACTTTAGGGGGAGGGGAGGTTACCATGCTGGAGATGGCCACTGCTTTTGGTGTTTTTGCCAATGCCGGTCGAAAAATTGAACTCACCCCATTTTTGGAAATCAAAGATTATCAAGAAAACCTCCTGGAAAAATATGAACCGGAAAAGTCACCGCCGGTTGGTCAAAAAGTTCTACCGGAAGCTGTCACTTATATTATCAGCCACATGCTTTTAGATAATAATGCCCGTTCTGCTGTCTTTGGCAATAATTCTCAACTGGTGATTCCCAATCATGCAGTTTCGGTAAAAACCGGCACCACTGATGATTTAAGAGATAATTGGACCATTGGTTTTACTCCTTCCTATCTTACGGCTGTCTGGGTAGGTAATAATGACAACTCACCGATGAATCCAGCTTTAGTTTCAGGGGTTACCGGGGCGGCGCCTATCTGGAACCAAATTATGAAATTCGTGCTCAAAGACAAACCTGATGAATGGCCTAAAAAACCAGAAGAAGTTGAAGGTCGTGAAGTTTGTACTTTAATCACTAATCTTGAAACTGAAAATAAAAGCGAAAATTGCAAACCAAGATTTGAATATTTTATTAAAGGCACCAACTTCCATCAAAAAATTGAAAGAAAAAAAATACTTATTGATAAAAACACCGGCTGGCCCCCACAAGAAGGGATCACGGCTAATTTAGAAGAACAAGAGCATCTGGTTGGCTCTGATGTCCTCACCACCGATTATTGTTTGGACTGCCCAGCCGAAAATGTTAAAACCATAATTATTAATATGGCTAAAATCAACCAGTCCCAACCTTAATTCCCCCTTTACAAAATCTCTTAAAAACGCTAAAATATATCATATAATAAATCAAGATGGCAGTTTTATGATGGGGACAGGAAAAAAGCCATCAAAAAAAACCTTTTTAATTAATCCCTTACAGGGGATTATTTTTTTATTGCGCCGAGTCGGCCGAATCACCTGGAAAAGTGCTTTTTTAATTTTTAAGTTCAGTTATTTTTTGACCAAACAAACTTGGCAATGGCTAAAATTTATCAAAGCGGGTATTAAATTTAAAATTTGGTTAAAGAAAGAAAAAAAATCACGAAGCAGAATTATTTTTAAACGTCGCCGCTTCAAAATCAGCTTGGCTAAGCCGGTTTTGTTTTTCCCAAAAATTACCCTGAGTATCTTTACTCTACTGGCTTTACTTTCTTTTGCTTTTTACTTATGGATATTAAAAGACCTGCCAAGCCCCACCAAACTTATTGCTAGTCAAGAACCCGTGTCAACCAAAATTTATGATCGCCATGGCCAGCTTCTTTATACCATTTATAACGGCAACCAAAACCGCAGTTTGATTAACCTAACAGAAATCCCGCCTTATCTTAAACAGGCCACCATCGCCATGGAAGACAAAGATTTCTATCGCCATCAAGGTTATTCTCTAAGGGGCATCTTCCGAGCCTTAGAAAGAAATTTTTTAAATCAGGGAACCGAGGGTGGCTCCACCATTACTCAACAATTGGTAAAAAACACTCTTTTAAGTTCAGAAAAAACCTTAACCCGGAAAATAAAAGAGTTGGTTTTAGCTATAGAAGTGGAGTTACTTTATTCCAAAGATGAAATTCTCCAGATGTATTTTAATCAAATACCCTATGGTGGCACCGCTTACGGCATCGAGGCGGCAGCTAAAACTTATTTTGGTAAAAAGACCAAAGATTTAACTCTGGCTGAAGCGGCGCTTTTGGCAGGTCTGCCCGCAGCACCAACGCATTACTCACCTTTTGGGGCTCAACCCCAGCTGGCTTTTGTGAGGCAAAAAGAAGTTTTAAAAAGAATGGTCGAAGAAGGTTATTTGAAAAAAGAGGAAGCTGAAATGGCCATGCAGGAAAAAATTATTTTTGCTCCCCAAGCAACTGATATTAAAGCTCCTCACTTTGTAATGTATGTCAAGGATTTGTTAGTAAAAAAATATGGACGAAAGGTAGTAGAAGAAGGTGGTTTGGAGGTAATCACCTCACTTGATTTAAACCTGCAGATGTTGGCAGAAAAAGAAATAAAAATTGAGCTCCAAAAACTAGCACATTATCACGTAACCAACGGGGCGGCCTTGATCACCAATCCTCAAACCGGGGAAATTTTAGTTATGGTTGGCTCCAAAGATTATTTTGATCAGACCAATGACGGTAATGTTAATGTAACCACGGCGAGACGTCAGCCTGGTTCGGCTATCAAGGTGGTTAATTATGCCGTAGCCCTAGAATCTGGTTATACTCCGGCGAGTATTATTGCCGATACCCCTGTCATTTATAAAAATGCTTGGGAGACATACACGCCGGTTAATTATGATGGCCGTTTCCACGGCAATGTGACTTTAAGAACTGCCCTAGCTTCATCTTACAACATTCCGGCTGTCAAATTACTAGCCAGTTATGGAGTTAATAAAATGATTGAGATGGGAAAAAATATGGGAATTACCACTTGGGATGATCCTAGCCGTTTTGGTTTATCACTGACCTTGGGTGGCGGTGAAGTTAAAATGACAGATATGGCTGTGGTTTACGGCACCCTCGCCAATATGGGCAAAAAAGTCGATCTTCAGCCTATTTTAAAGATAACCGATTACAAGGGGAAAATCTTGGAAAAATATGCCTGTTTAAATAAGGAACTCTTCATGGCTCAGGCGGCTCAAAATGAAATTTGTCAAGGCCAGCAGGTTTTAAGGCCTGCTGTGGCTTATTTATTAACTGATATTCTGGCGGATAACAGTGCCCGCACGCCGGCTTTTGGTCCCAATTCATCCCTGCTCATTCCTGGTTACCAGGTAGCGGTAAAAACCGGCACTACCAACAGCAAAAGAGATAATTGGACCATTGGTTATACACCTGACTATGTCGTTGCTGTTTGGGTAGGCAATAACGATAACACTCCCATGAGCGCTGTTGCTTCTGGGGTCACCGGCGCCTCGCCAATTTGGCACAACATTATGACTCAGCTTTTAAATGGTCGACCAAAAACGGCTTTTAGCCGGCCCAGCGATCTTATAAGCATGCAAATCTGTGCCTTTAATGGTCTTTTACCCTGTGAAGGCTGTCCCACTAAAACCGAATATTTTTTGCCAGGTACCGAACCTAAAACCCATTGCGATCCTCAAGCTATCAAAAAGGCTCAAGAAGAGGAAGAAAAACGTCAAAAAGAAGAGGCAGAAAAAAAGAATCCTCAAGCCCAAATTTTAAATGGTTTTTTAAACTAAAGATAAAATATCACTATTTTTCTTCAAAATCCCACACTATTTTGGCAATTTTGGGAATCACTTCTTGGGCTTCATCTTCTGCCGCTTCTTGAGAAAGAACACAAATAATAAAGGGGTTTTTCGCCAAAACCAAACCGCAATCATGATAAGCCCGTTCACCATTGCCGATTTTGTGAATAACCGTCGTTCCTGAGGGAAAACCGGCCGGCAAACGATCTTCAAAATCTGTTTTCTTTAAATCAGCAAAAAAATTATTTTTATAAATTTCTTTTCTAAAAAGTTCATTTTTATAAACACTGATAAATAGCTTTCCTAAATCTTCTGCGCTAGTCTCATTCTTTTCAATTGAGGTCTGTTTTAAACCTAACTGGTCAACAAATTCTTGAATCTTAGTTAAACCGACGATTTTACCAATAACATAGGCTGCGGTATTGTCGCTTTGTTTTCCCGCTAGTCTTAAAAGTTCTCTATAAGTGTAAATTTTACCCGGTTCTTCATAGCGCATGCTACCGGTACCATAATCTTGAATATCCTCTTCTTTGAGTCTATATTCTGTCTCTTCTGAAAAACTCCCTTTTTCAATTTCTTTATAAAAAGCCAGCATAATTGGGACTTTATTAAGCGAAGCTGCCGGAAAAATTTTATCCTGATTTAAACCATAAGCCTCCTGGCGGTTAAAAGCATAAATATAAACCGCGTATTGACCTCTTAACTGGCTAATTAATTTCTGAATCTGGTTAAGAACTTCGCCGCTATTCTTGAGAGTTGAGGCGGGTTCACCTTTACTGAATTCAAAAGAATAACTCCTAAAAAGATTCTGGGGATTATTTTTTAATTCTGTCTTTAACCAAAAAAAACCACTAAAAATGAGGCTTAAGACTAAAATCAGTAAGCTTATTTTTCTTTCGGGATGAGTTTCTTTTAAACTACCATCTCTTAATGTCCTGTCACTGCCAAGGCGATATTTATTTATCTCTCCATTAATCATCCCAATTTAGCACCTATTAAAATCACCTCTTCAACCAACCGAGAGGCATAAGCCCATTCATTGTCATACCAAGCCACTAATTTCACTAAATCAGCGTCAACCACTTGAGTTAAAGATAAATCAACGAGGGCAGAAAAGGTAGTACCAACAATATCTCTAGAAACTAAAGGCTCTTCGGTTACTCCTAAAATGTTTTTCAAATCAGTCTCAGCGGCCGTCTTTAAAGCCCGATTCACTTCCTCTCTGCTTACCGGCCGGCCGGCCAAAAAAACCAAATCGCAAAGTGAACCAACTGCCACTGGCACCCGAAAAGCTAAACCATCAAATTTACTGGCAAGCTCACCGATAATTTTAGCTACCGATCTGGCCGCACCCGTCGTCGTCGGCACAATGTTTAGCGCTGCCGCTCTCGCCCGCCTTAAATCCCGGTGTGAACCATCTAGTAATTCTTGATCAGAAGTGTAAGCATGAATGGTGCTCATGAGGGCTTTTTTGATACCAAAATTTTTCTCCATCACCTTAATAAGCGGAGCTAAACAATTAGTGGTACAAGAAGCACAAGAAATAATTTTCTCCTCTGCTATCTTATCTTCGTTAACACCAATCACAAACATCGGAATAATCTCGTCTTTTGGCGGTGCTGCCAAAATTAATTTTTGAACGCTTCCTCGCAGGTGAGCTTGCACTTCTTCTGTTTTTAAAAAGACGCCGGTAGCTTCAATTACCACTTCGGTTCCATAGGCTTCCCAGGGAATCAACTTTGGTTCTTTTTGACCAGTCACGGCAATTTTTAAACCATCAATAATAAGATTTTCGTTTTCAACTTTAATCTCACCCTGATAAACGCCATAAAGACTATCCCACTTAAATAAGTGAGCCCAGCCCTTAATGTCAATTTTCCCTGAAGTATTGATTAAAACTGGCAAAAGTTCTTGCCGATGCTTTTGTAAAATGACGCGCAGAGCCAGCCGGCCAATGCGACCAAAACCATTAATCCCAACTTTCAGCATTTTTCCTCCTTTTTTTATCTTAATCAAAAATTAAGCTTTTGAAAAGAAGTTTTCAAGAAAGTTTAAAATGTGCCCTCTCAAATTCTTTAATCTTTTTTAATCTTCTTAAATGACGTTCTTCGCCACTAAAATTTGTTTTTAAAAACTTATCAATAATTTTTTTCATAGTTGCCAAACTGCTAAAATCAGCGGCCAAAACCAAAACGTTGGCATCGTTATGTTCACGGGCTTTTTGCGCTTGTAATCCCGAAAGACAAAGAGCTGCCCTGATACCTTTAACTTTATTGGCGACAATGCTCATCCCAATACCACTCCGGCACAAGAGCACGCCAAAACTCCCCGGTCTTTGTGCCACTTGTTTGGCTAACTTAAAACCATAATCTGGATAGTCATCATTTTGCGCAAATTTTAAGGGACCTAAATCAATCACTTGATAAAATTTTTTCTTTAAAAATAAGGAAATTTTCTCTTTAAGATTAAAACCGGCATGATCGGTGGCTAAATAAACAACTTTTACCATTGTTTTTATTTAGGTAGTCAGCTTAAACTGGCCTAATCTTTTGGCAAACTCCGCTTCAAACTCAATCATTGCTTTAATCACTTCTTGGGGAGAATTAACAATTTTGAAAATTTTATCCTCGCCACCTCTAAAAAACATATTCTTCTTGAAACAATCAATAATCTCCTGCCAAAAATCACCATAAAGAAGGAAAGGTTTATGATGACCAAAATAAAGCCTAGCTAAACACCAAGCGGTGGCAAATTCAGAAAAAGTCCCTGTGCCGCCTTTAAAAATTATATAAACATCACCATGTTCCAAAAGTTTAAACATCCGCTCTACATAATTGCCAGTTTTTATTTCTTCGGTGGTAACGTTGCCCACATAACGACCTTCAAAACCCGGAGCGTCCTTGGGATAAAAAGTAATTGAAAGCGTTTCACCGCCAGCTGCCCTTGCGCCTTGAGTAGAAGCATCCATCACACCTGGCCCCCCACCGTTAACAATCACATAACCCTTTTTAGCCAGAAGTTTTGCCACTGTAAACGCTTCTTCATAGAGTTTTTCTCCGGGTTTAGCCTCAGAATAACCAAAAAAGGAAATATGTTTAATTAAACTCATGGAAAAAATTTAACATTTTAAGATAAAAATTGCAAACCGCGAAAAAAGAATTAAAGTCAAAACTTGGTGCTCCCGGCCAGAATCGAACTGGCATTTCCGGCTCCGGAGGCCGACGCTCTATCCATTGAGCTACGAGAGCAAATCTTTAATTTCCACAAAACCCTCTTTATTAACTTTTGCTGTCGGAATAATATTATAACGCGATTTTTCAAAAATATGCCTCAGTCCCTCTTTTTCCTGCGTTGCTGGCCAAGTATAATAATTTACAATTATTTCACTTAAACGCTTTTTGATGGCTTGCCAGTTATATTTTTTATTTCTCAATTCACAAAGGTAAATTTGGGCGCAAATTTTATCTTCCAAGACTTTATGAGGATAATCACCAGCCAGCACTAAAGATATTTTTGAATATTTCTTAAGAAAAGAAACTACCGCTGCTAAATTGTTAAAGGCAGCGCCAATCACCATTTTTTTATCTTTAAATTTCTCAAAAACGCGGGTGCCGTTGGCAGTCATATATAATAATGATTGATTTTTTAAATCGGCCTGATAAAGATCTGAAGGGTAATTAGTGAAATTAAATTTAGTTGGCGGTAGCTGAAAACTTTCACCCATTAAGAAAGAACCTTTATAAATCTTTAAAGCCTTCTGGTAATTTTTTTCATTGACCAAAATTAGTCTTTTTGGCTTCTTGCTTAAAATAAGAGAAAGGTTGGTGGTCGCCGCCCAAGCATCAATCACGACGATTGGTGAAGAGATTAATCTTGATGCTTCCCAAAACCAATAAATTTTAATTTGCATTCTTAATCCTCTTTTATCAAGTTAAAGAAACTCATTAAAACTTCGCTTTCTTCTAAAACTCTAGCTTTTAAAAAATTTTAATTTTAAACTTATAAAGATACTTCGACTATTGGCAGCTAAATGATAAGCTGAAATTAAGAGATTAAAAGCGGAGGGTACAGGAGTCGAACCTGTTAGTCCTAAAGGACACCCCGTCTCGAGCGGGGCGCATTACCGTCCTGCCCACCCTCCTTGGGTGTCCCCGGTGAGAATTGAACTCACATTTCAGCCTCCGCAGGGCCGCGCTCTATCCGTTAAGCTACGGGGACTCACTCAAAAGTTATTTTATCATTTTTTCTTGGAATCTCTCTTTAAACCAAAACAAACAACTCTTTACTCCTCTATACTAAACCAACCAACTTCTTTTATAAAGAGAAGAAAGATTCATTCTGTCTCCAATGGGAATTTCTCTTGAAGCCAAAGACTGGCTTTATCAAAGAAGGTTTTTTCCGGTTTTTCAAAAGGTAAATATCGCTCAATCACGCTTTTAAGTTTTTCTTTTTCCATTTTTCCTAACAAAAGCATTAGACGGCGAGGGAAAGTTAAGCGGGTTTCAATATTGAGAATCTCATAACCCCATTTTTGAGAAAACCAAAAACGAGATAATAAATTCCAGTCATAACGTTTACCACCGCTAATCACTCCCCTGGTGGTGAGCTTATGCTCTATTTTTTCTGGTGGCACCGACGATAAAACGTAAGTTAAAAAGGATAAAGAAATAATCACACCGATCAACAGCCATTCTTTTAAAAACAAAAGAATTATTGCTAATAAAAGCACGATCGCTCCCAACGTGCTGTAATATTCTCGATTTCTGGTTTTAAATGGCCTGGCAAAGGCCTGCCAAACCAAAAGCTCTTTAAATGGTTCAGGCACCACCGTTACCGGCGCCGGTGATTTTTTTTCAATTTTAACGGCCATTTAGTTTTATCATAATCTAATTTTTGAAATAAAATCAATCTTTATTTTAAATATTCGAAAGAAACTTTCTCTTTTTAACGTTTTTCCTCTCCTTAAACCATAAAGTTTTTCTTATTTGCCTTTATAAATCCTTTCTGCTTTCGCTTCCTCTTTGAGTTTTAAAAACTTTCCTAAGGCTTATATTCTCAGGAATTATTAGCCGCTATTTGAGCTTATCTTTTTTCCTTATTCTTTTTTTCTTAAAGCAATCCCTTTCCGGTCAGCACCAACAAGCTTATTCTCCTTTTTGCCTCAAGCCTTAACGAAAGACTACCAAGCTTCAGGCAATACTGCTTTCTAAATCTTCTCTGAAGACAATCATTAAGTTTTTAATAAACCTCACATTTAACCTGATAAAAACTTTTTAAATGATCACAGGAAGGACATTTTTCCGGTGGCTCAAAGCCAAAATGAACATACCCACATTCTCGACAAACCCACCAGACTTTCTCTTTTTTCTTAAAGACCGTCCCGGCTTTAACTTCTTTCAAAATTTTCTGATATCTTTCCTCATGATGCTTTTCCGCCAAAGCAATTGCCCTCAATCTTTTACCAATCTCAGGATAGCCTTCTTTTTCCGCAACCTCAGCAAACTCTGGATACATTTGGGTATACTCGTAATTTTCTCCCGCAATGGCGGCTTTTAAATTTTCTGCAGTCTTACCCAAAGTAAGAGGGGCACTTGCTTCAACCTTCAACTCCTCAAGTTTTTTTCCATTTTTCTTTTTTAATTCATTAATTAACTTAAAAAGCCAGCTGGCATGTTCTTTTTCATTCTCGGCAGTAATCAAAAAAATCTCAGCAAGCTGTTCAAAACCTTCTTTTCTGGCGATTTTGGCATAAAAGGTATATCTATTTCTTGCTTGACTTTCACCAATAAAGGCTTTAGTTAAATTCTCTAAAGTTTTTTTCATAACTCTACCTCCTTTTTATATTTTAAATTGAACATCTGGCAATTTTTCTTTTTTGGTTTAATTATTAAATAGGGGGCGGAGGCGGTGAGATTCGAACTCACGAGCCCCAAAATTGGGGCGCGGTTTAGCAAACCGCTGCACTAGACCACTATGCGACGCCTCCGTTTTAATTTTGATCTTATATTACACTTTTATTTAGCCTTATAACCAACGGTTATTAAAAATTATAACATTTATTTGCAATGAGTTTCCTCTCTTTTTAAAATTAACTTTGGTGAGCTATCAATTTAAGGAAGTTGTTGTTGCCGGTACTTTTGATCGATTGCATCGCGGTCATCAGCAGTTGCTAAAAACAGCTTTGCGGTGGGGTAAGAAAGTTTGGTGTGGTTTGACAGTACCGGAGATGAACAAAGATAAAATTTTAGCAGAAACGATTCAAAGTTATTCGGTAAGAAAAAATACCCTCAAAAGTTACGCAAAGAGACTTCAGATTTTTCCCTTAATTGATCCTTTTGGTCCAGCTGTTGAAAACAATCATTTTGAAGCAATTATTGCTGGGTGGGAAAATCAAGCTAAAGTAGTAAAAATAAATTCTCTAAGAATTATTAAAAATTTAAAACCCTTATATCCTATTTATGTAAATTTATCAGATGCCCAAGATCATCAAAAAATTTCCTCTTCAAGAATTAGATTAGGTGAAATTAGCCGTGGCGGTCAAGTCTTCAGCCAAATTTTTAAAGCTAAAAGAATTTTTTTGCCTACCTCGCAGCGTCGCCACTTTCAAAAACCTTTCGGGCAACTCTTGCCAATAAAAATTCACCAATTGAAAAAAATAAGATCTCTTGTCACTTTAACATTAAAGCAAACCACGCCACTTGTCATTACCATTGGTGACATCGTCACCCAAACTTTTGAAAATTTAAAACTACCAATTTCTTTAGCGATTATTGATGAACGCAGTCAGCGTCAACCCCTTCCTGCAAATTTCCATAAAAATCTCTGTAAAAATTTTGCCTGCCTTAAAACGGTTAATAATCAAGCCGGAAGTTTAAATTTAACTTTAATTAAAAAATTGCAGGCATTACTTTTAGAAATTGTCTTCACAAAACAAAGGCAAATTTTAAAAATTTTAGGAGAGGAAGATTTAACCGTACTACCCGTCGTTTTAATGGCGCCTTTAGACACTTTGGTTTTCTACGGCCAGCCTCAACAAGGGATTGTCAAAATTCGGGTAAATGAAAAAATTAAAGCGACAACTGCCAGGCTTCTTCAAAAATTTATTTCATGATGAGGAATAAACAAAATCTTCTTAGCTGGCTAAAGTCAAAGCCCAAACAAATCTTGCTCCTGATTTTTTTAAAACTTTGGCACATTCCTGGAGGGTAGCGCCGGTTGTCCAAATATCATCAAAAAGCAAAAAACTTAATTCTTTCATTTTTAAATTATTAAATTGCTCATTTAATTTAAAGGCATTTTTAATATTTTTTCGGCGCTGTTCTTTGTCTAAAAGGGTTTGCGTTGAGGTGTTTTTGATTCTAATTAAAAAATCAGGAATAAATTTAAGATGGAGGTTCTCGGCAATCGGTTTGCCTAAAAGTTTTGCCTGATTAAAACCCCGCCAACGTTCGCGGCTCACATGTAAAGGTACAGGAATAAAGAACGGCTGGCGGCGGCAAACCCAAACAAAAGTCTCATCCTCGCCTAAAATGCTCAAAATTAAATCAACAAGTGTCTGACCAACATCAAAAACAAAATGATACTTTAATCTTTTAATAATTTTTTTTAATAAGCCCTGATAAACAAAAACAGTAGTCAAGCCGTCTAATTTTAAAGTAGAGAAGCATCTTGGATGAGTTTTGCCGCCGATGGCTGGTTTCCCACAAACCGGACAAAGACTTTTTTCATTAAGTTTAATTTTATTAAGACAGTCGCTACAAAGATAAGCACCAAGTCTACCACAACCATAACAAATTTTAGGAAAAAGAAGGTCTAAAATCGACATGCTGTAAAAATGATACAATTTCTTTATGAGAATCGTAAATCGGAAAGCCCGCTATCTTTACGAAATTAGTGACCGCTTAGAAGCCGGTTTGGTTCTTACGGGCATGGAGGTAAAAGCCATCAAGGCTAACCGACTCAAACTAGATGATGCCTTTATCAAAAATATTAACGGTGAACTCTGGCTGATAAATGCCCACATTCCTCCTTATCAATTTGCCGACAGTCGTCATTATGATCCCAATCGCTCCCGTAAATTACTACTTCATCGCCAAGAAATTCTTTCCCTTCAGAAAAAAATTGAAGGAAAAAATTTGACCTTAGTCCCTCTTTCCTGCTATAATAAAGGCCAGAAAATCAAACTGGAAGTAGGTATCGGCCGGGGTAAAAAACAGTGGGAAAAACGGGAACAAATTAAAAAACGAGATTTGGAACGAGAAATGGGGATGTTTTGACTCGACGGGAAAAGCTCTTTAAAAGCGGCAAGCTGCCTTTGGATCAAAGGCATTAAACAGATCCGAAAAAATAACTGTCAATTCTTTAAGACAGCAAGTTCGGAATTTCGTCGCTTCGGTGGCAGATTTATTCCGAGCTCCGGCTTACGCTTACGCGTAATGCCGGCATCTTAGCCAGTCTTCCCTAAGGGATTGACTAAGGTGACAACCCACTTAGGGCGTCAAAATCGGTTAATTGATTGGCTTGGCTGATTTGGAGAAAAATGTCAATCAACATTAATGAAAATTTGTCAGTTTAATTCATTAATGTTATCAAACTGACTAAGCTTGTAGAAGTTTTTAGAAAGTTTTTTCCGGATCCGGGCTCACTACCCGGCATCTCCACAAGTTAATGTCTTCTTTTTTGATTCTCCAAACGACCCTTAAAACCAGGAATAAAGTCATGCCGGCGAGGTCGTCTGGGTTGATTGAATGAAGTTCTCTCAAATTGCGATCTTGTTCTTGCTTCTTGCCCAAAAAGCATCGATAAGTTCACCCGCCCTTGCTCATCAATCTCACGCACTCTTACTTTAACCTTTTGTCCAAGAGTTAAAACTTGTTCAGGCCTAGCAGGATAACCTGGAATGTGGGAAAGATGTACCAAGCCTTCTCTTCCCGGTAAAACTTCAACGAAGGCACCGAAAGGTAATAACCTTTTGACCGTGCCTTCAAAAATTTCTCCTGGTTGCAACTCGCGGGTAAGACTGTCAATCCAGGTTAAGGCTTTATTAACAGCCACAGGATCATTACCAGCAATCGTCACTGAACCATCATCTTCAACATCTACGGAACAACCCGTGGTGTTAATAATATGACGGATGGTTTTGCCACCTGAACCAATAACCTCACCAATTTTTGCAGGATCAATGTGGAGTACAGCGATCCTCGGAGCGTATTTGGAAAGCGCCGGTCTCGGCTTACCAATGACTTTTAGCATCTCTCCCAAAATAAATAAACGCGCTTTTTTAGCCTCACTTAAGGCTTCGGTCAAAATTTCTTGGTTAATTCCTGCAACCTTAATATCCATTTGTAAGGCAGTAATGCCATCGGCGGTGCCAGCCACCTTAAAATCCATATCGCCAAGATGATCTTCTTCGCCTAAAATATCGGTTAAAATCACAAATTCTTTTTCATTTTCTTCTTTTTTATTTTTGGCGTTTTGATTAATAATTAAACCCATGGCAATACCGGCCACCGGTTTCTTAATTGGCACACCAGCGTCCATTAAAGAAAGGGTTGAACCACAAACACTAGCCATCGAGGTTGAACCATTGGAAGAGGTAATCTCGGAAACTACTCTGATTGTATAAGGAAATTTATCTTCTGGGGGAATCATTGGCTCCAAAGCTCTTTCAGCCAAAGCTCCATGACCGACTTCGCGCCTTGAAGGCCAACCCAAACGGCCGGTCTCTCCTACGGAATAAGGCGGCATAAAATAGTGATGAATGTAACGTTTACTTGCCTCGCCTTCCATGGTCTCCAGTAATTGTTCTTCAGAGGGTGAACCAAGCGTGGTAATTGTTAAAGCTTGAGTAGAACCACGTTGAAAAATGGCTGAACCATGAGTACGCGGTAAAATTCCCACTTCAATTTTAAGTGGTCGGATCTCTTCGGGCCTTCGGCCATCAGGCCGTCTGGCCTGCTTTAAGATCTGCTCCCGGCTCAGCTTATGCCAAAGTTCAAAAATAATCTCGCCAATTAAACTGCTACCTTCCTCGTGTTTTTCTTTTAAAACTGCTTCAAGTTCCCAAAGCGGACTGGCATCTAATTTTCCCTGTCGCCCTTCCTTAAGAATTTTTTCGATCACCGGCTTTGCTTCTTTTTGGATCGCCTTAATAAATTGTGGACTGGCTGTTTTGGGTAAATATTTTTGTTTAGGCTTACCCGCTTTTTTTACCAAAATTTCAATTGTTTCAATAATCTTGCTGATTCTCTCTTGAGCAAAACCAAAGGCTTTACTCATTGCTTCCTCACTTACTTCCTTAGCACCAGCTTCAACCATCACTACCGTGTTTTTCTTCCCAGAAATTATCAAATCCAAGTCTGAAAACTCACGTTCGGCATAAACAGGGTTGGCAAATAAATGACCATCTTTTAAGCCCACTCTTAAAGCCGCTACCGGTCCCTGCCAAGGAATATCAGAAATGGCCAAGGCCGCCGAAGCAGCCAGTAAGGCCGGAATATCCGGATCATTCTCACCATCAACCGATAAAACCGTCACAATAATTTGCACTTCCCTGCGATAATCTTTGGGGAAAAGAGGACGCAAAGAACGATCAATCAAACGGGCTGTTAAAATTGCCTCGTCAGAAGGTCTACCCTCTCTTTTAACCCAACGACTGCCTTTAATCTTACCACCGGCATACAGCTTTTCTTGATACTCCACACTTAAAGGAAAATAATCCAACGACGTCTCTCTTTTTGAAGAAACGGCCGTCGCTAAAACAATCGTATCACCTAAACGTACTTCAACCGCCCCATTGGCTTGAGTTGCCAATCTACCGCTTTGGAAAGTAAAGGTTTTACCGTCAACCGTAACTCTTTCAGTAATAATCTCTGGTCTCAACCCATCCATATAAATCAATTTATTAAAGAAGTAGAAAGAAAAAGATAGCCTCTTATTACTTTTTTAATTTTAATTTTTTAATTAAATTTTGATAACGTTTTTTATCTTTCTCTGCTAAATAATTTAAAAGTCTTCGTCTTTTTGCCACCATACCCAATAAACCTCGACGAGAATGGGTATCCTTTTTATGGCTTTTTAAGTGTTCTGCCAATTTTTTGATTTGTGCTGTCAACAAAGCCGTCTGCACTTCCGGGCTGCCGGTATCATTTTTGCAGATTGCGTATTCTTCAATAATTTTTTTCTTTTCTGCAACGCTTAAAGACATAAATTAAATTTGATTTTATCAGATTTACTAACAAACTACAAGGATAATTAATTAACTTTTTTAAATATTCCGTCTAAATGAAGATAATAAAGATTGATTTTTAAATCGGGGAACAAGGACAAAATTTTATTCCGCGCCTTTTTCAAATCCTGAAGATGACGTGCAAAACTGTCTTCCTTACCATAAGCACCACATTCCTCATGATGAATTAAAATCACCTTCTTAATCTGATGGAGTTTTTTGGAAATTTCAATTTGTTTTAAAATTACGTCTAAGTCTCTAGTGGCACCGGCATAACCAATATAGTCGTATTTCTTTCCTTTCAGATTTTTATCGAGCCACGAACGAATATATTTTTGAAAACGAAAATCAATACAAGCAACCACTGCTGCCTCACAGCCATGTTGTTTCTGCTTTTTGGTTTTCTTCATTTTAAATTTATTTTTATACCTGACTTGAGCCTTTATAAATTTTGGGCTTGAGCCAATCCGGCGGTGCTGGTTCTGACTCTTCGACAGTATCTTTTGGGGGCACCGCGCTTTTAACAACTTGTTTTCCAGCTTGATTAACCACCGACCCTCCAGTTTCACCGCTAAAAGCCTTTGAAGAAGAAGGTTTATTCTCAAAAGTAAATGGTGGTAAATTACTCGTCACTCCTGAATCCTCGGCTAAGCTTGCTGAAGTTTGGCTGTTTGCCGAAGAATAATTTGCCTGAGGAAAATAATAAGATGGTAGGGGTATGTTTATTGGTTGATAAGTAGCGCCGCTAAAGGTTGGATCCTGACCAGACATTTCACTTGAAGAAGGATAACTAAAAGGTTTTTTCTTTAAAACTTGAGGAGAGGAAACAGGTTGCATCTGTAAGCGTCGGCCGCCGGCATGCATTGCCCAGGCAATTAAATCAAAAGTCTCCGCCCGCGTTCTAAAATTAAAATTATTGGTGGCTGTTTCCATGCCTGCCAGAATATTGGTAGCAATATCAGGATTAACTGTCATATTTAAATTCTTGATCACCAAACCCGCCAATTCGCTACAAGAAGAACTTTGAGGATCAATAAAATTGGTCTTACCATAACCGCTATTAAAACGACTGATATCAAGATTGAGGCTTTCCGTCTCGGCAAAAAGTTTTTTTTCTTCTAAATAAAGCCGGCCAACTTCTTCGGGACGTTGACAACCAATGATTATCAGCATATCAGCCACTGCTCCGCTATATTTATAGGAAAGTTTTTGATAGTCTAGAGGTGGATAACCCTCTTTCGGTTGAATCACTAAGTTAAATTTTCCGTTGTTGATGTTGTAACTAACTTTCTCAATAGAATCTTCAAGATATTCAAAAGAAATAACCAAATTCTGACCGCCAATTTGATTTTGGATTTTATCAACACCAATCAGTCTATTTAAGGCTACAGGAATGGGCTCTGAACAGACAATCGCCGCTCTTTTACCACTAGCTTTTAAAGAAAAATAAAGAGCCAAACCGGCAGCGGTAACATCAACCGAGGGATTTACCGGCAGAAAAATCAAAATCTGTTTACTTTTAACCAAAAGCTTGCCAACTTTGCTAAAAATTTGAGGATCCATTTTCATTCATAAATAACTTTATGAAATGATATTATATCATCTCCTATCTTAAAATCAACGTCAGGAACAAAAACTAAACCAACCTCATCGCCGGCTTTAACTGTTTTTACATCTTGTCGATTTTTCTGCATATTTTTAATCTTTGCCTCACCAATAAAATTTTCTGTACGCTTAAAACGTACCTGATCACCAAGATTTAAACTTCCCTTAACAACCCGACAACCAGCAATGTGCGCCCCTTTAATTTTAAACTCTGCAATCACCGTGGCTTCACCTAAAATTGTTTCTTCAACCGTCGGTTCAATTAAATGTAAAACCTCTTTCTCAATATCTTCCAAAAGTTGATAAATAACTTGATAAGTTTTGACATTTACCTTTTCAAACTCCGCCAACTTCTTTACCGCTTGGGGGAAATTAACCCTAAAGGCTAAAATCGAAGCCTTTGCTGAAGCAGCCATCAACACATCAGATTCGCTCACATCGCCAAGCCCCTCGGAAATCAAAACTACTTCTTGAGGAAGAGAGCTTTTGATGGCTTCTAAACTGCCGTTAACATCTGCTTTTAAAATTAACTTGAAACATTTGTTTTTTTCTTTAATCTCCTCGATAACCGGCTTAAGTTTCTTGTGCGTAAAAGTAACTTTCTTTCGGTTAATAATCATTGAGTTGGAAAATTTAATCAAACTGCCTACTTCAGGTAATTCTTTAAAACCCAAAATTTCCACTGGTTTTGCTGGTTCGGCTTCGCTCACTAAATAACCGTTTTCATCAAGCATGCTTTTGACTTTACCACCACTACCGCTCACAATAAAATCTCCGAGATGAATTACACCTTTTTTGACAATGACCGTTGCCAGCGGGCCACGGCGGCAATCAAGTTTAGTCTCGATCACCACGGCTTCGGGCTGAACATTTAACTCTGCCTTCAACTCTTGAATTTCTGCCTGTAAAATAATCATTTCCAAAAGCTCGTCAACGCCCTTGCCTGTCTTTGCCGAGATGGGTACTAAAACTACCTGACCACCGTAACCTTCTACCAAAACGCCTCTTTCTGCCAACTGAGCTTTAACTTTGTCAACAGAAGTCCCGGGTAAATCAATCTTGTTAGCAGCCACAATAAAAGGAATTTTGGCTTCTTCAAGAATCTGGAGTGATTCAAGAGTTTGAGGTTTAACTCCTTCGCTGGCATCAACTACCAAAACTGCTAAATCCGCAACTTTTACACCGCGACACCTAATTTTATTAAAAGCCGCGTGACCGGGAGTATCAATGAAGGTGATTGTTTTTCCCTGGCTTTTGAGTTTGATTTGGTAAGCACCAATATGTTGGGTAATCCCTCCTGTTTCCGCTGCAGCCACATGGGTTTTGCGGATATAATCCAAAAGGGTAGTTTTCCCATGGTCAACATGGCCCAAGACACAAACCACTGGGGGCCGAGAAATAAGAAAAGATTTAAGCTCACGCTTATTGCTTTTAACCATATTTGTAAATGCAAGCTCATTTTGCTTCTTTAGCTTTAGTTTTGTTCTTGTTGCTTGTTTTCTGAATCACTTTTTTCTCTTTTGTCTTTTTGCTCTTAACCTTTTCCTTTTGCGTTTCAACCTGAGTTTTTTTTCCTTCCGGACCAATGATATCAATTTTGTAACCCGTTAGTTTAGCCGCCAAACGAACGTTTTGGCCTTCTTTACCAATTGCCAAAGAAAGTTGATCCTCGTCAGCTGTCACTAGAGCTGTTTTTTTCTCTTTATCTACATTAACTTTAAGGTGCTCTGCTGGTGATAAGGCAGCCGTAATAAACTTCACCGGATCTTCGCTATAAGGCACAATGTCAAGTTTCTCACCCCCTAACTCTTCAATGACCGCACCCACTCTTACTCCTTTTTGACCAACACAAGAACCTACCGGATCTACACCTGGTTGTTTAGAGGCAACGGCGACTTTGGCGCGAATTCCCGGTTCGCGCGCCACCACCTTAATCTCCACCGCCCCTGAAGCCACTTCGGGCACTTCACGCTTAAATAAAGCGCTCACTAATTCCGGTGCCGCTCGGGAAATAATCACTTGTTTCCCTTTATTTGTCTCCCGAATTCCTGAAATATAAAAACTTAACCGACTATTCAAACGATATTTCTCATGTGGAATTTGTTCGTGGGGCGGCATCACCCCCTGACCTCTACCAATATCACAAATGATATCTTGACCATCGAAACGCAAAATCATACCATTAACTACGCCACCAACTTTTTTTTCGTACTCCGCCAGAATCACTGCTTTTTCTGCTTCCCTAATTTTTTGAATAATTACTTGTTTCGCAGTTTGAGCAGCAATGCGCCCAAAACCCGGCGGTGTTACTTCTTCCTTTTTCCCCTCGATAATTTTAAAAATTTTCGCACTGCCGCTTTCAGGAGAAACTTCTACCTCATATTCGGCATCTTCTTCTAATCCCTTATCTTTACGATAAGCCGCAAGAATGGCAGCTTTGATCGTCTCCATTACCGATTCCGCTGAAATCCCCCTTTCGTTACAAATTTGATTTAAGGCTACGGCAAATTCGGTACGCAAAGTTAAACTTGGCATTTTCATCTCTTTAATGAAAAAGGTGGGAATTCCGCCCACCTTTCCATTTTATTAAAATTCTTAGACTCTTATTATCCTAGCAAATTTTTGAGAAAAGTCAACGGTGAATTTATTTAAAAATTAGCCTTAGCACCGCTAATCTTTTCAAATTCTTCCAGAAGCCGCCGTTGTTGGCCAGTTAATTTCTCGGGAATCTGAATCAGAAGACGAATGTATTGATCACCTTTATAAGGGGTGTTAGGACGGGGAAGCCCCTTGCCTCTAAGTCTAATCAAGGTGCCAGGTTGAGTCCCTGGTCTAATCTTGATTTTTAAAACGCCGTCTAAAGTTGGCACTTCTGTTTCCCCTCCCAGTGCTGCCAAGGTAAAGGGGATTCTTTTATCAACAAGGATATCTTGACCATCTCGTCGGAAAGTTTCATCGTTGGCTACTTCAATAGAAACATAAAAATCAGAAAATTTAATTCTGGTGCCGTCATCCACGCCGGCAGGAATCTTGATTTTTCTTGCTTTTCCTTGATGAACAATGGTTTTCGTACAACCCTTAGCGGCTTCCATAAAAGATAATTTAAGCGAATAACGGGTAAGTCGCTGACGCTGACGAAAGGGTGAGGCGCCGCCAAAAAAGGATTCAAAAACCTCAAAAGGATCAGAAAAGCCGCCAAAATCAAAACCCAAGTCTTCAAAGGGTGAACCGCCGCCAACATGAGTGTAGGTATAAGTAAAAGGTCCCTGCCGATAAGTCCGTGTAAAAGGTCCACCCTCAAAGCCCCCAAAACCAGCGGCGCCGGCTTCAAAAGCGGCATGACCAAATTGATCATAAGCTTCTCGCTTCTTGGGGTCAGATAAAACTTCGTAAGCTTGGTTAATTTCCTTAAATTTCTCTGTCGCTTCAGGACTTTTATTTCGATCAGGATGCCAACGTAAAGCCAGCCGACGATAAGCCTGCTTTAGTTCCGCAGGCGAAGCATTCCTGTTCACTCCCAAAATATCATAATAATCCCTTTTAATTGCCATAATTTTCTTTATTGTAAGCTAAAATCGTCTAAGCTTAAAGGCCTCGCTGCCAAAGCGAGGCCAATCTTAAAATTTTAACTGCCAGTCTTAATTTTATTCGACGACTTCTCCTTCTTCGGCTTTACTTTTGTCTTCGGTTTTTTTCTTATGCTTTGCCGCTTTCTCCTTTGAATCTTCTGTTTTCCCTTGTTCTGGAGTGGTTCCAGCCTGCTGATAGAGCTTTTCGCCAATCTTTTGTAGTTTTTCGGAAAGATCTTTCGTCGCCACTTCAATTGTTTCTTTAGTCACATCCTCTTTTTTCAGTAACTCTCTTACTTTTTTTACCTCCTCTTCAACTTCTTTTTTTTCTTCCTCTTGGATCTTATCGCCTGCTTCTTTCAGGGTTTTTTCTGCCACAAAACATAGGTTGTCGGCTTGATTTTTGGCTTCAATGGTTTCTTTTTTAATTCTATCTTCTTCAAGATGTTTCTCTGCTTCGGCAGTCATCCGCGCTACTTCCTCTTTGGATAAACCAGTAGAACCCTGAATGGTAATTTTTTGTTCCTTACCTGTTGCTTTATCTTTGGCGGTAACGTTTAAAATCCCGTTGGCATCTAAATCAAAAGTTACTTCAATCTGGGGTACCCCTCTCGGCGCCGGGGGAATCCCATCCAAAATAAACCGGCCCAATGATTTGTTATCCGCTGCCATCGGCCGCTCACCCTGTAAAACATTAATTTCTACCTGAGTTTGATTATCGGCCGCGGTAGAAAAAATTTGGCTTTTGGCCGTCGGAATGGTAGTATTGCGACTAATCATCGGAGTAGCTACCCCTCCCAAAGTCTCAATAGATAAAGTAAGCGGTGTCACATCCAAAAGAAGAATATCCTTAACCTCGCCTGTTAAAACTCCTCCCTGAATAGCGGCACCCACCGCCACCACTTCATCAGGATTGACACTTCGATTTGGTTCTTTGCCAAAAAAATCCTTAACCGTTTGATAAACTTTAGGCATGCGTGTCATACCACCTACCATAACCACCTCATCAACATCTTTAATGGTAATCTTGGCATCTTTTAGACAAGCCTTAACAGGTAAAATGGTTTTCTCAATTAAATCATCTACCAGTTGCTCCAATTTAGAGCGAGTCAATTTCATGGTTAAATGTAAAGGTCCTTCTCGGCCCTGAGTAATAAAAGGTTGATTAATTTCCGTTTCCATCGAAGAAGAAAGTTCAATTTTTGCTTTTTCCGCTGCATCTCTAATTCTTTGCAAAGCCTGAGAGTCTTTTCTTAAATCAATCCCTTGCTCTTTTTTAAACTCATCAGCAATATAATCAACTAAGCGCTTATCAAAATCATCACCGCCCAAATGGGTATTGCCGTTGGTTGCCTTTACTTCATAAACGCCTTCTCCTAGCTCTAAAATAGAAATGTCAAAAGTCCCCCCACCTAAATCATAAACAGCAATAGTTTTTGCACCCTTTTTATCCAGTCCGTAGGCTAAAGCCGCTGCCGTGGGTTCATTGATAATCCGTTTTACTTTTAAACCTGCGATTTCTCCTGCTTCTTTGGTGGCATTACGTTGGGAATCATCAAAATAAGCCGGTACTGTGATCACTGCTTCAGTTACCTTTTCACCCAAATAAGCTTCGGCATCAGCCTTGGCTTTTTGAAGAATTTTGGCAGAAATTTCTTGAGGGGTATAAACTTTTCCTGCTACCTCGACACAGGCCAAACCTTTATTGTTAGCAACAATCTTATAAGGTAACCACTTAATATCTTCCTGAACACTTGGGTCTTTAAATCTTTTACCCATCAACCTTTTAATACTAAAAATGGTATTTTTGGGATTTAAAACCATTTGACGTTTGGCTACGTCACCAACTAAGTTTTTGACTGGCTCAACCACCGAAGGAATAACATTGCGACCTTCGGCCGAATGAATAACTTTGGCTTTACCACCTTCCATCACGGCCACACAAGAATTGGTTGTTCCAAGATCAATACCAACAATTTTATTCATAAACACCTCCTATAAAATTCCAAAATTTAAATTATTTTCTAAGCCTTTTTACCTACCACCACTTTGGCGGGTCTCAACAATCGTCCTTTCAGCTTATAACCATTTTCCACAACTTTTAAGATTTGATTTTCTTGACCAGCTTGAGTTTCAACACACTCCATCAAGTGGGCGTCAAATTTTGTCTTTCCTGCTTCAATAGGAATTACTTCAACTCCTTCTTCGTTTAAAATTTTTTTAAACTGATTAACGCTTAAATCTAATCCTTGGTCTTTTAAGTGGGCTGCAGTCTTTTCTAAATTAGAAAATAAAGGTAATAACTTTAAAATCAAATCGCTGTTTGCCCACTCCAGCCATTCTTTTTTTTGTTCAGCCGTCTTTTTTTCTAAATTTTGATAATCTGCTAAAGCCCGTTTCCATTTATTGGTTAAATCTGCCACTTCAGTTTTTAATTTCTCAATTTCTGAATTTTCCTTTTGGTTTTTAATTTTGATTTTTGATTTTTGCATTTTTATCTCCTGTTTTCTCTACCACTCTTTAAGAATATCATTAAGTAAAGTGCCAAAATATCTCACCGTCGGAATTACATAAGCAAAATTAAACCGGCACGAACCAATAACACCCAGCGAACCCTTAAGACTTGAAGCTTGAAAGTCAGTAAACACTAAAGCACAGGAATTAAGAACTTCCAAACCCCAATCTTCACCCAGTAGAACATGAACACTTTCTTCTTCAGCAGCCTTCGCAAAAACTTTATGAATTGCCGAAAAATCCTCAATTAAACCCAGAACGGTTTTGGTAACATCGATATCAAAAAATTCAGGAAGATCTAAAATATTCGCATAGCCGGCATGATAAAGATCCCCTTCGCTGGTTAAAGCCACCGCTAGGGCATCGGTTTTTTGAGCTAAAACCTGCGTAGTTTGACTTAGAAGTTTTTCTATCTTTGTCCGCGCATCCCAAATTTTTTCCTTGACGGCGACTTCGTCGGCTACCGAAAGCTGCTTTTCTTCCATCAATTGTTTGAGGTAAAACCTCAAAGCAGCAGTCGTGGGTAACCGCCCGCCGGAAATATGAGCTTTATGCAAAAAACCTTTCTTTTCTAGTTGAGCCATTTCATTGCGAATCGTGGCGGGTGAAACCCCTAAATTATATTTTTTATCCAACATCTCACTTCCCACTGCCTCACCGCTTTGAATATTTTCTTCAATGATGGTTTTTAAAATTTTTAATTGTCGAGGTGTCAGCTCTTCATTCATGAGTTTTAAACCTCCCTTTAATTAGCACTATCCTAACAAGACTGCTAAGAGTTGTCAAGAGGATAAAAAGAAACGAGAAAGACCATAAATTTCAAGAATCAGGATTTAATAACAACCTTTTTTAATATAAAAGATAAAGGGTGGTTTTTGGGAATCATGAATTTTCTGGGCTAGAGCCAAACCCACATAACGCCAGTGCCAAGGTTCAAAATTATAGCCGGTCAAAACTTGATCCTCTTTACCATGAGACATCACAAAGCCATATTTATAGGCATTTTCTTGCAACCACTGCCATTCTTTATCTCCTTCCTTAATTGTTCTTTTGTCAGAAAAAGCCAAATCCACCGCGGTTCCCAACTGATGTTCGCTGTAACCAACTTCGGCAACTTGCCGGTGACCCTGCTGACCTAGCAACTTTAAAATTTTTTCTTTTAAAAAACGCTGTTGATCAGCGGAACGGTAAGCAGACAAAACATAAACTGAGCTCCCTAAATCTTGATGTAAAGCACTTAAGAGCAATTTAAGCTGTTGGGCCGCCTCCGCCCTTAAATATTGCCGACCAAAGACGGCAAAATTTTCTTCTTGAAACAAAACTAAATCTTGAGGTTGATAAGAAGGATCGATACTCGTATATTTGGTCACCGCGATGTTTAGGGAATCTTCATTAAAGCAAATTTTACCGGCTTTTTTTTCTGATTCTTCCAAGGCAGTCATTAAACCCAAAACCTTTCTAAAATCTTGATTTTTAGAAATCAAACACCAGCTGATAATCCCTAAAAAAATGATCAATAAGCTGAAATTAATTTTATTTTCAATCATTAAGTAAAGTATAATTAACTTTATGAAAATTGTCGCCGATCTTCATCTCCATTCTAAATATTCCCGCGCCGTCTCTCAACAAATGGATCTTTTTTATCTTGAAGAATGGGCTAAAAAAAAGGGGATTGACTTGCTGGGTACCGGCGATTTTACCCATCCCTTGTGGTTTAGTGAACTTGAAACAAAGCTAAAAGAGGTTTCTGAAGGTATTTATGTCTTAAAAGATCATTCTTCGGCGGCGGTAAATTTTGTTTTAACTTGCGAGCTAAGTTCAATTTATTCTCAAGGTGGCCGCTTAAGACGTATTCACAATCTTGTTTTCGCACCTTCTCTGGCTACGGCAAAAAAAATTAATCAAGAATTAACCAGAAGAGGGGTTAATCTTCTGGCTGATGGTCGACCAACCCTTGGTTTATCTGCCATCCACTTAGCAGAGTTAATTTGGTCGTTGGATGAAAATTGTTTAATTATCCCCGCTCATGTCTGGACACCATGGTTTTCTTTGTATGGTTCAAAATCAGGTTTTGATTCTCTTGAAGAATGCTTTGGTAATTTTCAGAATAAAATTTACGCCATTGAAACTGGTTTATCGTCTGATCCGGCCATGAATTGGCGCATTGAAGAACTTAAAAATCGTTCAATTTTATCATTTTCCGATGCCCACTCACCAACAAAACTTGGTCGAGAAGCCACGGTTTTTAAAATTAAAAATAAAAGCCTGAAAAATCAAGTTAATTTCTCTTTTAAAGATTTGGCAGCAGCCATCAAACAAGAAAAAGAAGCAGTTTGGGAAATCAGTCACACAATTGAGTTTTATCCCGAAGAAGGTAAATATCATTACACTGGCCATCGCCATTGCCAGATTAGTCAATCACCGCAGCAAACCAAAACTAAGGGTTTCATCTGTCCGGTTTGTGGTAAACCCCTAACTGTAGGGGTGATGTCCCGAGTAGAAGAACTTGCCAGCTTCAATTCCCAAATTTTAAAAAAAGAAAGTCATTATGGAGTCATTGTCAATTATTCTGCGCTTTCACCTAACCGCCCCCCTTATATTATGTTAGTCCCCCTTTTGGAAATTTTAACTGAAGCCTTGAAAACCAGCAGTCATCAAAAACTCCTCAAAGCTTACGAAAATTTGATTCAAAATTTCCAGTCTGAATTAACGGTCTTGATCAAAACACCCATTGAACAAATCGCTAAAGTAGCGGGTGAGAGAGTTGCGGAGGGGATAGATAAAGTCAGACATGGAAAAATTGTTATCAAGCCTGGTTTTGATGGTCTTTTTGGCTTGGTAAAAATTTGGCCGGAAAGGAATGAAAAAACGCCACTTGTCAAAGAGCAGATGAGTCTGTTTTAATTAAATTGTTTAATAAAATTTAAAAAAGGAGGGGCTATGGCTACCTCTCATAAACTCTCATCAGGTTTAAACCGGAATCTGGCTGCGGCTTTAAGCTATGCCGGAATTTGGATAACCGGACTTATCTTTTTTTTATGGGAAAAAGAAGATAAATTTGTTAGGTTTCATGCCCTCCAATCGCTTATCTTTTTTGGCGGTTTAACTATTATCACCATGGTTCCCTTTTTAGGCTGGTTACCCATTTGGTGGATTTTGGGTTTTGTTGTTTGGCTTATCTGCATTGTCAAGGCTTACCAAGGGGAGGAATTTTTATTACCTTTTGTGGGCCAATTCGCCAAAAATAAGCTGGAAGAAATGAAATAATCATTCCTCTTAACTTCCTCCTCGATACCTTGAAATTGAAGGGGATTTAAAATATAATTTTAGTTTAGTTTAATGAAAGCTCGTGATGCACAAGTTTTTAGGATTTATTATCATCTTTTTTTTGTCTTTAGGTTTAGGGGGCTGTAACCTGCCTTTTCTAAAGCCAAAAAAAGCGGCCATTCAAGTGCTTGCTAACCCGACAGCGGCGGTTTTTCTCAATGATGAACGGGTTGGCACTACCCCATTTTTTGACGATAAAATTAAACCTGCGGATTATAAAGTCAAACTGGTCACCGAAAGTAGTCAACCGCCTTTAGTTTGGGAAGGTAGAGTTAACCTTATTGGTGGTGTTCTCACCGTGATTAACCGGGATCTCGGAGAAAATGAAGAAAAAAGCAGTGGTTATGTCTTATCATTAGAACCCCAGACCAATAAAAAAACTGCAAGCATGGTAGTCCGTACCATTCCCGATGGTGCCGTCATTTCTTTAAATAATGAACCTAAGGGATTTGCCCCTTTAAGTGTGGATAATTTAAACGAAGGAGAAGAATCGTTAGTCATCTCTTCACCAGGTTATATTGAGAAAAGTTTTAAAGCTAAATTTATCAAAGGTTATAAACTACTGGTTGACGCCCAACTTGCCAAAATGCCTGAAGAACAACCAAAAGTGGAAGAAGAAAAAGAAGCAACCGCCTCGGCCCAGGCCTCACCAACGCCCAAAACCAGTCCCAGCCCAAGTCCTAAAAGCAGCGCTTCGCCCAGCGCCAGTCCTAAAGAAATTGATGAATCTTTCCCCAGACCTTACGTTGTGATCAAAAGCCCAAACTTCGGTTGGGTAAGGGTTAGAAGCGAACCGAATACCCAAAGCCAAGAATTAACAAAGGTGAATGACGGTGAACAATATAAATGGCTGGCAACCAGTGCCGGGTGGTATAAGATCGAATATGAAGAGGGTAAAGAAGGCTGGATTTCTGGCAAATACGCGGAATTATATAAATAAATAGCGAGTCGCTTAAGCTAAAAATTAGACTAAAGTAAACTAAGGCTAAATTTTAAACTTCCTTTAACTTTACAAACCAAAACTAAAATTGCGCAAACCCTTATAAACTTAAAAGAAACCTGCTTTTCTTTATTTAATTCTAAAAGTGGGTTTAAAAAATTGATTTAAACCTACCAATAAATTGTCAAAATTAAAAGGAAAATCCAAATAATTATCGTCACAATAAGCGGTTTATCTGAAAAGAAAACCTCTTCCGGTGATTCACCTTTACCCTCATAAATAAGTTGCACATAGCGCATCACACCATAAATAACAAAGGGAATGGTCAACATTGTCCATTTTTGAGCAACTAAAGCCCGTGGTAAATCAGCCATAATCGGCAATGTTTTACCCAATTCTAAAGCTGTCGGTTGAGAAAAGGTAAACAAAGCGTAAGTCAACCAAGTCGCGGTAGCAAAAATTGAAGTATAAACGTCCAGTAATTTCTCCGAATAAAAAAGTAGGGCTTTACGGTGTTTAGCTGCCAGACCTGCCAATAAGGTCAATTCACAACGTCTTTTCCCTACTGCCAAGAATAAAGAAAAGGAAGTTACACAAAGTAAAAGCCAAACCCCGATATGGGCATTAACGGCAACCGCTCCAGCCCAAACCCTTAAAATAAAACCAACAGCAATCACTAAAACATCTAAAATGGCTTTTTGTTTAAAATAAAAGTTATAGCTTAAATGCAAAAGAAAATAACAAAAACAAATCATAAAAAAGAAAAAAGAAAGATTGAAGGCTAAAAGTAAAGTTATAAAAAAACCAGAAACAGCTAAAAAAATTGCCATGGGGAAAGGTAAGGTACCAGCAGCAATTGGCCGACGACACTTAACAGGATGCAACCTATCTTGTGGGGCATCAACTAAATCATTAAAAAAATAAACAGTGGAGGCAGCTAAACAAAAAATGGCAAAAGCGGCAATTGCTGCCAAAAGCTTTTCGGGGATGAACAACCAACCGGAAAGGGTTAAGCCTACAAATAAACTTAGGTTTTTAACCCATTGCTTTGGTCGAGCTGAGATGAGAATTGCTTTAAAAACTTTATCCATATTAAAAAACTTCCCAGAATCACCATTAGCATCATGATTGTATACAATTTCCCCCTAGAACTCAAACTAAGGGCCAAAATTCCTAAAATAAGGGTAGTTAGCCAGTAAAAAATTGCCACTTTTCTCTTACTCCAGCCTGCCCGCAAAAGATGATGGTGTAAATGCTGGGCATCTCCCCAAACCGGCGAGCGACCGGTAAACAATCGATAAAGGACCACAAAAAAAGCATCCACTAAGGGTAAACTTAAAACCATGATTGCGGTCCCTACTTTAGTGGTGGCGAGAATCGAAAGCACGGCTAACATAAAACCCGCAATTGTCCCACCACCATAGCCCGGCATAATTTTCTGGGGATAAAAATTAAAAGGTAAAAAACCAAAGTAGGCGCCGGCGGTAATAAAAGCCAAAACCGCAACCGGCCATTGCGTAATGTCAGCCGAATAGCGAAAACTGGCGATGCCCACGGTCACCGAAGCAATCACAACAATCCCTGGCAGTTGACCATCAACGCCCTTGGCCCAGTTAACAAAATTCATACAAGCTAATAACCAAATTACGGCAAAAAGGTCAGCTAAAAGCCAAAGATGGCGCACCTTCCCAAAAAGAAAAATTGATAACTGGGGCTGATCTAAGCGAATAATCCCGCCTAAAGGATTGGTGATAAAAGGAATGCCAATACCGCCACCAACGACACACAAGCAAGCCAGAAATCCCAAAAAAAGACGAAGATAAGGATTAAGATCAAAAAGATCGTCAAAGAAACCAATCACCGCCAGCATCAAAAGTCCCAATAAAATTGCCCATAAATGTTTATCTGTCGGTAAAAAAAATAGACTGCTTAAAAAAATGGCCAAAAAGATGACCAAGCCGCCTCCTCGAGGAACTGGATACCGATGAATTACTTTTGGATGTTTTTTCCCAGAAGGGTCATCTAACCAACCAAAGCGACGGTAAATTTTTATTATAAGTGGCGTAAAAAGGAAGGCCAAAAGTGAAGAAAGTAAAAAAACTTTAATCAGTTGCAGCAAATCCATAAAAATAATTTAAATCGCCAGCAAAAATAAAATCTTGAAAAAGGTGGTAATTAACAAAAATGTCAGCAAGATATTCGTCGCTAAAAAAATCTTGCTTAGCAATTTTTCTTTTTCAGTTTGTCGATAGGCTAAAAAGATATTAAATAATCCTAGAAATAAAAGTAGACTTGGCAATAAAAAGAGATTTTTTTTGTCAGCTAACTGTTCTTTCCCCCATGGTCGGCTGTAAAAAAGTGGCACCAATGGGGGTAAATGTTGCCAGAGCAAAACTAAAATCAATAAAATTAAAAAAACTGCCGCTAATAAGCTGTAACTGCTCCAAATAAAAAGTTTGTCTTTAAAAAACTCTGTCCACTTCATAGTCGTGCTTTTGCCACAAAAAGGCTTTAGGTAAAAAGGGCAAATAAAATTAATTTAATCACCTTCTCTAATTTTACCCCTTTTTTAAAAAAATTGTGGTTCTTGCCAATTCAGTCACTTTAAAATAATCAAGCTTAATAAATTCGTCTAATTCCTCAAAATTAGGACTGTTTTTGATTTTAACAATTAAGCGCGGCTGGTTTTCTTTAAGCGCAAGGAGGGTTTCCTGCCATCCCTTAAAATCTACGACGTGATAAGCAACCGTGTAGCGACCCGGTGGTAGACGTTCACTCATGATATACAAACAAGGCTCATCTCCCCAAATAAAAATGTTTTCATAAGGATAACTCAAACTTTTGATGATTTTAGCTACTTGATAAAGTTCATTCACCTGCTCACCAAAAAAGGCAAAATAAGCTTCCTTGCTTTTTTGGCCGGTTAAAAATTGATAAAAATTTTGATAGTAGGGCCAAACTGGATAAGACCAAAATTGGTAATGCCAAAAGGCGAAAATCAGTAAAAAAATTGCACCCATAATCCAGACTTTTTCCAAAATTTTTCTCCCCTTAAAAAACCAAATTATTAAAAGCGAAAGAGCCGGACCAACTTGGAGTAAATAATGCGGGTATGGTCTACCAGAAAGCAGGGCAGCAAATAAATCAAAGAAGAACCACAAAATTAAAAAAAGAAAGTGTTTAGCTAAATGTTGCCGTGTCAAAAAAATCAGGATAAGGATTAAAGTTAAAATTATGCCTCGATGGCTAAACCCTGAACTTAAAGAAAATAAAGGCTTCTGCCACTCACCAGCCCACGCAGAAAGATAACCAAGGTTTTGAAAAAAAATTGCTTTTAAATAAATAGCCAAAGCCCTTTGCCACCAGTAGTAAACCACCGTTAATAAAGGCAAGAAAGAAAATCCCGTGATTAAAAAGAAAAAATTTTTAAGCTTGGCACTTGTAAGTTTTAACTTTGGGGTTTTAAAAATTAAAAAAGTGAAAGCAGCTAAAAAAGTAAAACCGGCTGGAACTTTAAAAAGAAAACCTAAACTAAACAAAACCCCAATTAAAAAATAGTTTTTAGTTTTAAATTTGGAAATCAAAAACAACATGGCGGCCGTGGTGGGCATAATCATAAAAATTTCACCATTGGCAATATTCCCTTCCTGAGTCACACTAAAAATGGTAAAAAATAAAGCCGCAGCAAAAGCGCTCAGTTCATTTTTAAAAATTTTTTTTGCCAAAATAAAAATTAGCCAGACATTAATTAAGTGCCAAAAAAGTAAAAAATAACGAAACCAAAATTGATTACCGACTAAAGCAGCAACCAAGTAAATAAGAGGCGGCTTATTATCATAAATATCTCTATAAAGAACCAGTCCCTGACGCAAACCTAAACCCAAAGTTAAATAAATACCTTCATCACCATAACGATAAGGTTCGAAAAGTGAAGGTAATTGCAAACAAAATGCCAAAAAAATGGCTATGCCTAAACCTTTGGAAATATTTAATCTTTTCTGACCATCCATAAAAACACTAAACCATCAAATTTTTGACTAAAACTGACCACAAAATTTTCAATTTTGACATCTTGAGGTTCTTCACTGCTAATCACGCCAATTTTTTTAATTTCTCCTAAAGATTTAATTATATCCTCTGGCTTCATTTGAGCAGTACCCACAAAAAAGGGTAAGTCGCCGCTGGGCACATAAAGCGGCGCCCTCAAACCATAGTATTTTGCTTCCCATAAATGATGGGCTTTCCCCGGATAATTAATCAAAACATCGTTTGCCTGAATCTGGGTTTTAATATATTGAGCTAATTGAGAGAAAGGTCTGCGGGTAGGATAAAAAAAATACTGAAGATCAAACCAAAGCCAAATTAAAATCAGCGCAGAAATCAGGACCAAGCTAATTTTTCTTCTTTCCGAAGCCAATAAAAGCAACAAAGCTGGCAAGGTATAAAGTAAATAGCGGTCAAAAAAAATAGAACTCATCAGCTGGGAAATAATAAAAGTAAAAAAAATTGGCAAAAAAAACCATAAAAGTAAAAAATAATCAATTTTTCTTTTTGCCTTCTGCCAGCGACGCAAAAATAAAAGCAGGCTTGTTAAGAGTAAAACGAGAGTTTTAAAATTTTCCGTTAAATTTTGGGTTAAAAAACTCTTTCCTAAATTAAAAAGCGAGCTTAAATTCGGTTTTGCCAGCCAAAAACCACTTTTCACAAGCATTGTTTGATAATATAAAGGAAATAACCAAGGCAGATAAAAAAGAAAAATAAAAAGGAAGGGTAAAATCAAGAAGAAATTTTTCTTAGGGCGCTGAATAAATTGAAAAAAATTCCAAGTAAATTGCAAAATCAAGGCAAAAAGAGAAAAGTGGTGAGTATATAAAGCGGTAGTCGCCGTAAAAATATAGGCCGGCCATTGTTTTTTTAAAAAGAAATAAAAGGAAAGGCTGGTGGTGAAAGCCAACAAGGCATACATCCTTCCTTCAAAGGCATAGCTAAATAAAAATGGATTTAAAAAGGTTAAAACCGCTACCAGAAAACCGGTTCGCTTTCCCCATAAATAACGACCTAAGAGAAAAAGCGTCACTACCGTTCCCAGATGAAAACTAAATGATAAAAAACGAATGGCTACTTCGCTGGCACCAAAAAGTTTCAACCAAAAATGAAGGAGGAAATAATAAAGCGGTGGTGAGGTGTCATGGGCAACAATTTTAACAATCTCTCTCAAGCTTTCATGACTAGCCAAAACCGCCGCAAAGGCTTCATCACCCCACAGACTTACATTAAATTGATTCATATGACTTGAGTTTAACAAGATTTAAATTGGCAATCAAACTTTTTCGGTAACCCGATATTCGATATATTTACCAAGCATTAAACGTGTATGAGCATCTAGACCTGGTAAAGCCCCAAATAAAAAGCCGACAACTGGTAAAAAAATGAATTCTAATGGTGACAATAACTGGCGCCAACGGGAAACCTCCGTAGGTCTTTTTGGTCGCTGTTGCCAATCAATGATAATTAAAATTAAAATTGAAATTAAAGAAACAGTTAAAATTGCCGAAGAAACTTGAGGTAGGGTTTTTCCTAAAATGGTTCGGCTAAATTCCTTGTTTAAAAGCGGTGGCAAGGCCGCGCCAATGGTAATCGCAAACCAATTAACCGGCCACAAAAAATGATCCTCAATCACTTTAAAAACCCTAAGGGTTTTTTGCCAAAAATTAATCTCTTTGCTAACCAACCAATGCCAAATGATATAAGCATCATCGGAAACCCCCCAGGCCCAACGTTTCACCTGTTCATACTGATTAATAATGGTTTTCATAAAAGTTGTTGACTCGGCAGCATCTTGATAAACTGGTAAAAAAATTGGCTCAACCTGGACTTTGCCTTTAAGTTTAAAAAAGGCTTTAAAAAACAACCGATAATCTTCAGGAATCACGTCTGTATCCCAAAACCCAATTTTTCTGAGGAGATTTAAAGATAGCGAATAAGTGGAGAAATTGATGAGTCTGTCTTTCCGCAACAAAAGCCCTAAGTGAACTACCGAAGCACTGGTATTAAAAACCCGAATTAAAATAGGCACCCGCCAGATATTGTTATAAAAATTAATTGCTGGTTGGAAAATTTTTAAGTGTCTTTTGGGATCATCAAGAAATTTGTAGGTCAAACAGGCAAAATAATTGGGATGTAAAATTGCATCGGCGTCATTGCTTGTAACAGTAAAATAATCAGGGTCTAATTTTTTCTTATCAACCAGCTCCCGGCTGGCAAATTTGGCAGCCCAAGCGGTATTGGAAGATTTACCCTTAACTTCACCCGGTAAATCAGGATGAAAAGTGGTATAAAAAAAGCCAAAGCTCTCACCAAATTCTTTTTTTAAAATCCTTGCCTTTTTTCTACCAGCTGAACCTTCTCTTTCTTCAAAAGAAAGCACGACGCAAAGTTTCTTTTGAGGATAAGTTTGCTGCCGCAAACCATTTAAAGTACGTTTCAAAATATGAAGAGGCTCTTTATAAGTAGGAATAATAATTAAATGATAAATTTTTTGCCAATCAGGAAAAATTTTCACATCCCCCAACCAGTCAAAACTCTGGTAAGCTTTAACTTTGTAATGACCAAGTAGCGCCAAAAAGGCGATTGAAGTTGAACGGTAAAACCAATAAACATCAAAAGCAATAATATAATAAGCCACGATTTCCGGAATAATAAAAGAACCCCAAAAAGGAAAAAGAATCAAAGACCAAGAAAAAAAACCGGGCAGGATCTCTAATAAACGAAAAATGGTTTTTTTATTTTTAAATAACCATTTAAACATTTTTAATCAAGCTTAAATAATCTAGTAGTGTTTTGACTGGTACATTTAGCTATTTCAGCAAAGGAGTCACCTTTTATTTGGGCAACAAACTGAGTGATAATTTTAAGATTTTGAGGCCGGTTGGGAAAAATTTTTTGACTTCTGAGGGGTTCTGGCGTTAAAAAAGGAGCATCGGTTTCCAAAAGGATTTTCTGCTTTGGTACTATCTTGATAATTTTTTGCCACTGAGGCTGATAGGTAATATTGCCATCAAAACCTACATAAAAACCTTTTTTTAAAACCCAAGTTAAAAATTTTTCATCTCCGGAAAAACAATGAAAAACTCCCTTTAAATTTTTAAAATTTTTTAAAACTTTTTTTATCTCTTGCTGAGCTTCTCGACAATGAAAAATTATTGGCAGTTTCATTTCGCGGGCTAATTCAAGCTGAAGTAAAAAAATTTCTTGCTGAAGGTTTTTAAGTTTTTGGTCAATTTGGCAATTTTGAGACTTTATCTTTTCGTTTTGATGATAGTCTAAACCGCACTCGCCAATCGCTACGACTTTGTTATTTTCCGCCAATTTCCTCAACTCATTTTTAATAATTTTTAGCTTTTGCTCTTCTTCCTGACAATGATGAGGGTGAATACCGACGGCCGCGTAAATGTTTTCATAACTCCTGGCCAGCTCCACGGCTCTTTTTGAAGAAACCAAATCAGCGCCGGGAACAATAATTTTTTGCACACCCTCCTCTCTGGCTCTCCACAACACATCATCTAAATTTTTTCTAAAAGCCTTAAAATTTAAATGACAATGACTATCAATTAACATCGCAAAAAAGTAACCTGATTTTTATTTAATTCTTGGAAAAAGCGGTTTAACTGGCATGGTAATTTTCTTTTGTTTAAACAGTGAGTCTATTTTTTTTGCCGTTTTTGGTAAAAAGGGCTGGAGCAAAAAGACCACTTCCTGTAATTCCCTCACTGGTTTTTGTAAAACTCTCCTTAAATCCTCGTCAGTTTTCGTCCAGGGTTTTTCTTCGTTAAGATATTTATCTATTTTGGCAAGTTTCTCCCAGAGCAAAATAAGTACCTCATTAAACTTATAAGCCGCTAATAAATTCTTAATTTTTGGATAATTTTGAATCTTAAAGGCTAAGTTTGAAATTTGAACGCTAAAATTGGCTCTCTCGGCAAGTTTTGCCAATCGTTGAACCAAATTGCCAAGACCGTTGGCTAAATCAGCATTATAAACTTCTTGAAAATGTTTAAGATTAAAATCGGCATCATTAAAAGGAGGAAATTCTTTCAGTAAATAATAACGAAGAGCATCAACACCGTAATTCTCCACTAAAACAAAAGGATCAATCACGTTTCCTAAAGATTTGGAAATCTTCTGACCATCAATGGTAATAAAACCATGAATTAAAATCTGCCTTGAATTAGGCAAGCCTGCAGACATCAGCATTGCCTGCCACATGGCTGCTTGTTGTCTTAAGTTATCTTTACCAGCTATCTGAACGGCTGGCCACCATTTCTTAAAATTTCTTGCTTCTGTTGGCCAACCAACAGCAGTTACATAATTAACCAAAGCGTCAAACCAAACATACATCACTTGCTCAGGGTCGCCGGGCACCGGCACTCCCCAAGGCATCTTTTCCTTAATTCTTGAAATACTAAAATCTTGCAAACCGCTAGCCACGAAATTTTGAATCTCCTTAAAGCGGCTGGAGGGGATTATAAAATTAGGGTGTTGGGTATAAAATTTCAAAAGAGGTTCCTGATATTTAGAAAATTTAAAAAAGTAATTCTCCTCTTCGATCATTTCCAAATTACGCTGGGGATGTAAAGGGCAACGACCTTCAATTAATTCCGAATCGGTTTTTGCGAGTTCACAACCAACACAATATTTAATTTTATATTTGGCTTTATAAATATCGCCCTTTTGAACACAACGCCGCCAGAATTCTTGTGCAGCCTTAAGATGGCGTTTTTCTGTAGTTCTAATAAAGCTGTTGTAGCTTAAGTTTAAAGCCCCTTTGAGTCTATTAAATTTTGTCGCCAGTTCATCAACATAAACTTGGGGTGGTTTTTTTGCCTCTTTTGCTTTTTGATAAATTTTTAAACCATGCTCATCTGTTCCCGTATTAAAAAAAACCTCATCACCAAGCAAGCGGTGATATCTGGCAAGGACATCTGCCTGAATTAATTCAAGGGCAAAACCCAAATGAGGTTCGGCATTAACATATGGCAAGGTAGTAGTAATGTAGAATTTTTTTCCCATAAAAAACTTTCTTCTTGATTATAACAAAATTTATGCCAGAAATCTGGATTAAAATCTGCTAAAATTAAGCTTAGAAAAATAAAAAAATTTTCTTTTAAAAGGCTTTTGTTTCAGTTTAAAATTGGGCTGGTAGCTCAGTGGCAGAGCACTACTCTTATAAAGTAGGTGTCGATGGTTCGAATCCATCCCAGCCCACACTTTTGAAGAAAAAACCATCGGCGATGGCGCCCACCCTGTTTAAAAGCGGTAAAGCCCTTTTTAGATAGAAAAGCCGCTAAATATTAATTAAATATTAATTAAATATAGGGAAGTCCAAGTCAAATCTTTTGAAAAAGAATGACTAACTTCCATCACTATGTTTCGCGCGCCCGATTTTTGCTCGGCTCCGCCGAAGTAATTAGGTTAAGCCATTACCTGATTGCGCATTGACGCAGGAAGAAACATCAGTCTAATGTCCCTCAAATCTATGCTCCGTACACCACCAAATAATCTAGATACGAGTTGAGAATCAAAAGCATGAAGTTTTTGAAGCCATGAAGGCAATAGCTTAATATCCCAAGTTGGCAATCCTCGTGCAGCAAGCAATCTCACAAGATGACTTAAGCCTATTAGCGGCGCTTCTCTTAATACTTCTATTTGTTGTCTTTGCTCCTCTGTCAAGTCAAACTGATTTGGTTTTTCCAAAAGCTTACATAATTGTTGAAAGTGGTGTTTGATTTTTTTGATACGACCCAAAGGCTCCATCTTGGCATATTCTTCTCCCCCTTGGTTAACATGAAGCACTAAAATTTTATCTCCTGGGTTAACCGTATAAGGTTCAGGTAGCGCCCCACTGCTAATTATGTATGGCTCTCGCCCAATATAAACGCATACCTTCGCAACCACACTCCCAACTCTTAATCTATTAACTCCTATTTCCGTTCTGTCGCCAGAAAAAGAGTTAAATTCTGTTTGTTTAACAGAAGCTAAAAGAGGAACAACCATCGCTTCTGTTTGGGATAGTGTAAATTCACATGAGTTACGTAAAATGTTTGCTAAACTCGGATTGGCTCCAGCCGAAACTCCCAAAACAGAGGATAAAACTGCGATGGGCATATGGAATCGATCCTTCTTATCGCTCATCAGCGACAAAGCAAGTCCTGCAGAACTTAACGAAGCTGCTTGGGTTTGACCGGAAAAGGACAAGCCAAGCGCGCCGGCACTACTAACATCCCCTATTAATTTTCCAAGTTTACCTGGAGAAGTATCGAAGGAACTATTAATTAGCAACGAAGACGAAACCATTCCTGAGGCGTCGAGCTGATAAGTTGTTGATCTGTCACCAACAGAAATTAAAGGTACCAACATCAAAAGCAATCCATAAGGGTGCTGTTTAGTCATTAGTTCTAACCGCAACTTCTCAATTGGATTGAGTTGATGTAATTTATCCACAAAATGATTTAATTTTGGTATACCTTGTTCAACACTGGGCATATTTTGGGACTTAATGATGGTTGAAGTATATCAAATTTTTCACAGAAAGGCTAAAAAACGGCTTTGTTTTTTCATCTAACGAAATTGTTATGTTTTTATCGGAAACAGATTTAAGGGGAGTGCTTTTTGATGGCGCAATCTGACAGAAGAAGTAATTCTTTCTGCATCCCAGAGCTTGCGTCATTTAAGTTTCCCTTCTTTAAATTTTTGCGTTTTTTGAACCCACTTTCATGGGGCGTCCGATTTTTTACGAGCTTGAAAATCAAGTTTGAAAATGGTGCGGCAAATGACTGAAGTTACTCATCGCACTACCCTTGAAGTTCAGTCTGAATATTTTCGCAAAGTGTAAACTTGACAATTAAAGCGGTTAAACAAATAAAGAGAGACAGTCAAAATTTCTAAAATCCCTAAAACTAAAGAAATTCTTCCCTATATTTAAAATAAAAAGATTTAAAAAGAACAAAGTAATAAAAACTCCCAAGATAAACTTGTTTTCCCAAGTTGCCTTAAATTATAAAATCATTGACTAAAGCTGGTTATAAGGCTGGTGATGGCGTCGCACTGAACGTGGAAATTGGCGAAGGTGAAAAATTGGCGGGCAAAGAAGGTGAAGCTTTAGGTGAAGCTTGAAGTCTTAAATCCCTTAACTCTTGAATTATCCTTTTTAATTCCTGCCGTAAAGCTTGAATTTCTTTATGAATCGTTTGTAGAGTGGCTCGGGCATTTTGTAGAGTGGTTTTATTATCAGGATAACCCTCTGGCGTGAGGGCCATTAAACTTGCCTGAAGGCTTTGAATTTGGGACTTAAGATTAGCAATTTTATTTTGAATAGTTAAAAGAGCGTCCTCCAAAGATTTTACATCTTTACCTGCAGTCTTGGCTTCCTCAAGCTTACTTTGTAATTTAGCGATCGTGTCTTTAATTTTTGTTTCTAGAAGATCCAAGGCGGTGTCGCTAGCGGCTAAAAGATGAATTTTAGGTATAAACAAAGCATAAATACGATAAGCCTTAATGATTGATTGACTGTCGGTTTTAAGCGTCGCTAAATCTGTATCCGCGTTAATTTTATTTTTTAAGTCTTGAAGTTTTTCAATCTCTGCTTCTACCTGATTAATTAAACTGGTTTTCTGTGTCTCGCTTAATTTTTTAAAAGTCTGAAGGCGTTCACGCAACTTATTTAAAGATTGAATTCTGCGTTCAATTTCTTGAAGAGCTCGTTGCCGAAGACGATTCATTATCTGTTCCTGATTTTGAGTTCTCATTAATTCTCTTTCTGGACGTCTTTCTGCTCCTGACGTTGCCCCAAAAAAATTAACTTCTTGTGCCCACGCTTTTAAAGGGGCCAAAAAAAGCAAAATCAACCAACTCAAAAAAAATAATTTTAAAAATTTTTTCATTTTAAATACCTTCTAAAATCTCAATTTGCTGATCATTTAAACCCTGTCTCGCTTCCTCTTCATCTTTTGCTAACTGATTCAAGCCTTCATCGATACCTTTTAAATAATAGTCAAAAACCGGATCGCCTGTTTCCGAAATTGGCGAAGGCGAAGGAGAAGGAAGAGGTAAAGTTAAACCAATCTTTGCCGAAGCCGAAGGTGACGGCGAGGGGACAACCGCTAATTCCAATTTTTTTTGAAAGTAAAAAAATCCCAAGATGGCACCAGTCAAAACAAAGAAACAAAGAACACCAATCACCAAAAATTTTCTTAAGGAAGAGGCTGGTTTTATTGATGAAGGCGGTAAAGGTTGAGAAAGAGAAGGGCGTAAAGGTACTTCCGGTGAAGAAGCAGGTGGTGGAGTATTTGCTGGTGTAAAATTCAGATTTTCTTCCATGGACTGTTTTAAAGATAATGAAATAATTTGCTTCCGTCAAGGGCGAAATTTTTATCATTTTTCAAGTAATTAAGCTTAAGCCTCACTAAAACTTAATCAGTTGTTAATCATTTTAGAAATTATAAATTTTAGCTGAATCCTGACTTTAAATTCTCAGATAATTTATTTAAGGTGATTGTTATTCAACAGGATTGTGCCCAAGCTTACGAAAGGATATAATTAAACAAATCATGAAGCTTAACAAACTTAAGGCACTGGCTCAAGAAATCCGCCTTAATCTTATTAAAATGTTGGCTGCGGCTGGTTCTGGACATCCGGCCGGTTCTTTGGGTATTGTCGAAATTTTAACTGCCCTTTATTTTGGTAATTTATTAAAATATCGGCCTAAAAATCCCCAATGGCCTCAACGTGATCGTTTTTTACTTTCCGCTGGTCATTTATGTCCAGCTTTATATGCCATTTTAGCCAAGGCTGGTTATTTTGCTCAAGAAGAGCTGTCAACTTTGCGCCAGCTTGGTAGCCGTCTCCAAGGCCACACTCATCGTCAAACACCACCAGGGGTTGAAATTAGTGCCGGGTCTTTGGGCCAAGGTTTATCCATGGCTTGCGGTATGGCTTTGGCGGCAAAAATGGATAAGCATAACTATCAAGTTGTTTGTTTAACTTCCGATGGTGAACATGATGAAGGTCAGCTTTGGGAAGCAGTAATGTTTGCTGCTAAATATAAACTAAATAATCTTCTTAATATCGTCGATCGCAATCATATCCAGATTGATGGCCAAACCGAAATAATTATGCCTCTTGAACCGCTAAGAGAGAAATATAAGGCTTTTAACTGGCGGGTGATTGAAATTAACGGTCATAACTTCGGGCAAATCATTAACGCTTATCAAGAAGCTAAAAAAAACAAGAATAAACCCACAGTGATTATTGCTAAAACTATCCCAGGAAAAGGCGTTTCCTTTATGGAAAATAAGGCAGAGTGGCATGGTAAAACACCAACCGAGGAAGAAGCCAAGAAGGCTATCGAAGAATTAAAAAGTTCATAAAAATGAACAGTCTAAAAGCGACGCGCGCTGGCTTTGGTGAAGCCCTAAACAAATTAGGGGAAATCAACCCTAATGTTGTTGTGGTTTCTGCTGACTTAGCCAGTAGTTTAAAACTCAGTAATTTCGCTAAAAACTACCCCGAACGCTTCTTTGAGTGTGGTGTGGCAGAAAATAATATGTTAGGGGTGGCTGCGGGCTTAGCTCTTGCTGGTAAAATTCCTTTTGCCTGTTCTTTTGCCGCTTTTTCTCCGGCTATCAATTGGGCGGTAATTCGTCAAAGCGTTTGTCTTAATCAAGCCAACGTCAAAATTGTTTCTTCACATGCCGGTTTACTTACCGGCGCGGATGGTGCCAGCCATCAAGCCCTGGAAGACCTGGCGCTCATGCAAGTATTACCTAAAATGACCGTGGTGGTTCCCGCAGATTTCAATCAAGCTTATACCGCTACCTTAGCCGCTGCCAAAATTAATGGACCTTTATATTTAAGATTAACGCGGCCGGATACAGAACAGTTAATTGATTTTTCTTTTAAAAAAACTAATCTTTCTCTCAAACCTCACAAATTTCAAATCGGTAAGTGCCAAATCCTTAAAGAAGGTAAAGATTTAACGATCATTAGCTGCGGGCCGATAATCTTTGAAGCCATTAAAGCAATCAAGCAGTTATCTAATCTAGACATTGAATTAATTAATTGTCATACCTTAAAACCTTTGGATAAAAAAACCATCCTAAATTCTGTAAAAAAAACAAGAGCTTGTCTAACCCTTGAAGATCATCAAGTCTTTGGAGGTTTAGGCGCTAGTATTGCCATGTTCTTAGCGCAAAATTACCCCATACCTTTAAAAATTTTGGCTGTTGAGGACCGCTTTGGCGAGTCAGCAAGGAAAGAAACCGAACTCATCAAAAAATTTAATTTAGATAACCAAGCAATTATTAGAGAAATTAAAAAATTCCTCCGCCTCTTTAAATCTAATGATTCGAATCATTAGATTTTAAACTTTGGAGTTCTTTTAGAGAAGTAGCTTCATAAGGCTTCTTGTCATCCCGAAAGCGCTTCAAACGTGGGAAGCGCAAAGCCAAACCAGCAGTATGAATGGGTGAATAAGTAATATTGTCGGCTTCAATTTCAACTACTAAGCTGGAACGACACCAAACATCAGGAAAGAGATTTTTATGAACAAAATATTCTTTTGGTTTTTGGTTTATTTTGAGTTTTTCACAACGTTGATACATCTCTTGCCATTGTTTATCTGTCAAACCTGTACCGATTTTGGAAACAGTTAAAATTTTATTTTTATCAGGAATTCCTACCAAAAAAGCACCAATACCAAAACTCGCTCTTTTTCCCCGACCTTTATAATAACCCATCACCACACAATCAATCGTGTCCGCCAATTCTGATTTCATACCGGCTTTGTACTTCACCCAATTATAATTTCTCGCTCCTGCCTGATATCCCGCCTCGAGTTTTTTTGCCATCAAACCCTCCAAGCCTTCACTAACGACTTCCTGAAAAAATTTTTCAAAATCTTCAGCCTTGTCTACGATTTTCTGTTCGGTTAAAACAATATTTTTCGTTTGACTTTTTTGAAAGATCTCGGTCAGAATTTTTCGGCGTTCCTGAAAAGGCAAATTTAACAAAGATCGATTTTGATAGTTCAAAATGTCAAAACAAAAAACTTTCAGGGGCAGGGCTGCTGCCTTCGCTCGAACGCCATGTTTACGCTTCCGTTGAATGGTCTCCTGAAAAGGGAGAAACTGACCGGTTTTGGGATGATAAGCAATCGCCTCTCCGTCTAAAATTACTGACTCTACGGGTAATTTCTGGGCTTCTTTAACGATATCGGGAAACATTGAGGTTAAATTATCCAAATTTCTGGAAAAAATTCTCACAAAGTACTGTTTTTGACTATCGAATAAATTTAAACTTGTCTCCTCTTGTGGACTAAATTTTCTTTTTTTATCAAGATGTACCTCGCAACGCAAACCATCATATTTGGGTTCAAGAGCGCAACGCCCCCCCATTTTTTCTAAAATTTCCTCTGGGTTTTTTAATCTTTCTGCCTTAGCCGGCAAAATAGGAATTCCCACTTCGCTTTTAATTTTCCTAATTCCCTTAAGGCCCTCTTTTTTAAAAATGCTGGCAATTTTACCAATATCTGCCAAAACATTAAAAGCTGCTTCTAAAGGCTGCCGAAGACTCTTATTACCAGTCTGACTCCAAGAAAGTGCATCCAAAACTGTCATATCGGAAAAACCAAGACGTAATTTCTGCAACGAAATCCGTACCAAGTATTTTGCCGATAAAGGATCAATATTCCTCAAAAGTTCTGCCATTTTATTAATTTTTCTTTCTTGTGAACCTTCACCTGATTCCTGAGCAATTTCCACTAATTTTTGATAAACTTCCTTGACGTTAATTTGCAAATTTTGATGAGCATTTTTAATTTTTAATTTTTGTTTTTTTATCTTAAAAGCGACCTCACCAAGATCGCCCATTTCTTTGTAAGTCTTTGCAATAATTGTTGGTGTCACTTGAAGAGCAGTAGCCAGAACACGAATCATCATCTTCTCTGCCAACATCAGCTCAATACCAAGATATTTGGGAGCCAAACGACCTAAAACCAAGTAACAAATTTTATCAATCTCAGCCACCGTTGATTTTTTAAAAACCTCAGCTAATATCCGGGTCATCTCTAAGCGTGAAGCGGTCTTTTCTAAAAGATTTAAAAATTGAGAAAGTTCTCTAAAATCCATGGGTAGTTATTATTGAACTAAACGGTATTTGACGCCTTTAGTCTTACCCTCCCTAACAATTAAGCCTTTTTTCAATAAATCTCTTAAATCTCTTAAAATTGTGTCTTCGGAAACCATTTTTAAAATTTGTTTGGCTTGAGCCATTTCTAAGGACTTATGTTCTTTTAGAAACTTTACTAACTTTATTTGTCTTGAAGAAAGAATTATCTGTTTACCCAAACGATCCTTTAAACTACTATCCAAAGATAAACTCTCAACTTTTTCTTTGACTTTTTGCAATTCTACAGCCAAGCCATAAGTAAAATATTCTAACCAATTTGTAAGATCATTATTAAGGCTAACGCTTTGAAGATGCTGATAATAAGCGGCGGCATCTTGATCATAATATTCTTCTAAAGAAAAGAAGCGTTTAATGTCATAACCTTCACGGAAAAGAATCAAAGTTGCAAAAGCACGAGCTACGCGACCATTACCATCAATAAAGGGATGAATCCTCACAATTTCATAATGAGCAATTCCTGCTCGCAAAACTGGGTGAATATTCTTTGATCGTGGTTCATGAGATAACCAAGCAAAGAATTCTTTAATTTGATAGGGAACCTCAATTGGTGGTGGCGGAATGAATTTTACCTCTTGAGTCTCACTATCTTTAACAACAACTTTAAGCTTCCGATAATGACCACATTCTTCAGGAGACAAAATTTTTTCTACGGTAAGACTGTGAATTTTTTTTAAATGTTCTTCCTTATAAACAAAATCTTTGTTTTCGCTACTTGAGAGCTTATCTAGGTAATCCAAAACCTTGCGGTAATTGAGCACTTCTTGAATATCACGGGGACGGCCAACTACTTTTTCTCCCTCAATTACCTTTTTGGCCTGATTGAAACTTAAATCATTTCCTTCAAGATGAGTGCCATGATGAACGGTTCTGGCGGTCGCTTCTTCCCGAAATTGATTCTCCCAAGCTGGTAAAAGCGGCGCGTTATCGATTAAAGCTTTAGCGGCTTCGATCTGGGCAATATTTCTTAAGATTTCCTCACTTATCGTAAACTTTGGCCAGTACATAACAATCTTATTTTAACGATTTGAGAAATTTTTTAAAGAGGGTCTTACCGCTGATTTTTTTCTCGTGACGGCGATTTTTGAAAAACGCTTTTACAACCCAGTTTAAAGTTGGGTAGGAATAAAGGAAATATATTTATTTCTTCAAAGGAACTTTTAGGCTCAGCAGTCGGTCCATTTCTGTGGGCGAGGATGGGATCGAACCATCGACCTTCGTCTTATCAGGACGACGCTCTACCACTGAGCCACTCGCCCCTTCCCTGTTAGTTTTCCTTGCCTAAAAATTACCCTCTATTGGTAGGGGCTAAAGGATGATATCAATCTGAATAAGTGATAGGAATCCCCGATTTTCTAAGGTGTCGGCGGCACACCCGACTGTGACGATTTACAGTCATGTTTTTCCTTTGACTTGCGCCAAAGAGGTAAAAACCCTGTGAGTGGGTAAACCTTTTATCCTTAAGAAAGGAGGTGATCCATCCGCTCCTTCCAGAACGGATACCTTGTTACGACTTACCGCTGATTACCGAGCTTGCCTTCACCCCGCCTAAAGGGCGGGGCTTCGGGCACTCCCGACTTTCCTCAGTTGACGGGCAGTGTGTACAAGGAGCGAGAACGTATTCACCGCGGTCTGCTGACCCGCGATTACTACCAATTCCGCGTTCATGAGGGCGAGTTGCAGCCCTCAATCCCAACTGAGGGAAGGTTTGATGGGATTAGCTCCGCCTTACGGCTTGGCAACCCATTGTCCTTCCCATTGTAGGATGTGTGTGGCCCTGGGCATAAGCGCCGTGCTGACTTGACGTCATCCTCTCCTTCCTCCCCGCCAGTTGGCGGAGCAGTTCCCTAAGAACTTCTAACTTAGGGTAAGGGTTGCGCTCGTTACCGCACTTAAGCGTACGTCTCACGACACGAGCTGACGACAGCCATGCAGCAGCTGTCCTAGTGTCCTTGCGGAAGCCTCGGTTTCCCGAAGATGTCACTAGGATGTCAAACCCAGGTAAGGTTCATCGCTTCGTATCGAATTGAACCACATGCTCCACTGGTTGTGCGCTCCCCCGTCAATTCTTTTGAGTTTTAGCCTTGCGGCCGTAGTTCCCAGGCGGCCTACTTAACGCGTTAGCTTACGTCACCCCCGCGAAAAACGGAGACAACTAGTAGGCATCGTTTACGGCTAAGACTACAGGGGTCTCTAATCCCTTTTGCTCCCTTAGCTTTCGTTCATCAGCGTCTGAAGGACCTAGGTGCCTGCCTTCGCTCTCGGTGTTCTTCCCAATCTCAACGGATTTCACTCCTCCACTGGGAATTCCAGCACCTCCGATCCAACACAAGTTTTTCAGTATCAATCGCCTTTCTCCGATGAAGTCGGAGGCTTTAACGACTGACTTGAAAAACCGCCTACGAGACTCTTTACGCCCAGTAAATCCGGATAACGCTTGCACCCTACGTCTTACCGCAGCTGCTGGCACGTAGTTAGCGGGTGCTTATTCCCCCGATGGTCTCCCATCGGGGAAAAGTGGTTTACAACCCGAAGGCCTTCATCCCACACGCGGCGTCGCGGCGTCAGAGTTGCCTCCATTGCGCACGATTCCCGGTTGCTGCCACCCGTAGGTGTATGGGCCGTGTCTCAGTCCCATTCTGCCCGTATCCCCTCTCAGGGCGGGTACCCGTCGTAGCCTTGGTAGGCCATTACCCTACCAACAAGCTGATGGGCCGCAGGCTCATCCCTCGGCGGACAGTTACGTCCTTTTCCCGATTAAATCGGGATTATGCGGTATTACCCCGCCTTTCGGCGAGCTATTCCCCACCAAGGGGTAGATTCCTACGTGTTACTCAGCCGTTCGCGGCTAGCGCAACTCACAACACTCAACTACCAACTTTCAACTTTTTAGAAAAACCGCCAAGTTGATTTACAACGCTTTCACAAAGTTCAATTGACTCGTCAAATTCTTTAGAGTTAATCAGCTTTTCACTAAAAGCAACATCTAACGCGGATGCTGTTTCATTTGCTGAACCCATCGAATTTTCGAGATATCTGTTGAAATCTTTGTCTGAAGTTTTTGCTGAACCTTCTGCTATATTTAAGACTATCGATAAAGAACTTCTTCTTATCTGATCTTTTAGATAATAGAAGTCTTTTGGAAATTTGGCAGACAATCTTACTATTTTTCGATGTAGATTCTTTGAGTCCTTATATACCTTAAAGTTCAAAAAACGGAAACTTATAATCTAATCATAGCAGAAAGTTGTGTGTTGTTTGTTGGAGGCTGAATGTTGTGAGCTACGCTCGCTCCACTTGCATGCCTAAGGCGCGCCGCCAGCGTTCATCCTGGGCCAGGATCAAACCCTCAAAAATGCTCCCGATTCTGCATCGGGAAACGCTTCCCCTAGAAAACTTCGAAATTTTCTGTTTTCCGGCTTAAAATTGTCAAGGTGCCTGTGAACTTACCAAAATGGCCACCAGATGGTGGCCTTCCAAATCACACATCTGGTAATTTTTCTAATCCATATGCTCTCCTTGAATATCTCGGAGGCAGATATCATTATATCAAATGAAAGCAAAAGGTCAACCGTCGAGGATATTTGCGACAGCTTCATATGGTGTTTTTAAATCTATTCCTAAGTGAAGTTTGAAAAAGTTGTATTCAAGCAATAAACAACCTCTTCTATACATCTTAGTTTTGGGTAATTCCTGAATCTGAAAAAGAATTCTTCTCAAGTGTGGATGTAATTGTTTCTAAATCATTATATCTTCTCTTTAGATATCTATAAAAAAAGTCCTTGTATGACAGGCAGGGTTTAAGTGTTTGGTAATCTTTTCTTAGGGGTTGGGATTAAAATAGACTGAATCCTTGACGAAATACCCAGTCACTATCTGGTTCGGCTTGACCTTCTGGTTCAGGATTAATAATTCCCTCTGTAAAACCTCCTTCATCTTCCTGTGGAACTTCTCTGGAAAAATTTCGACAACCTACTGGGGGTCTTCTAATAAATTGTCTCTTCAAATTGTCGTAAGCCGCATTAATAGCTCTCATTACCCTTTCATCCCCTCCTGCATCAGGATGAAAACTTTTACTTAAAAAACGATAAATTTCTTGGATTGAGTTAAGATCGCTACCATGGCTACTCAAAACCATCATCCAATACCCCACATTACTACTATGTCCTCCTTGTTCCTGACTCTGTTCCTGACTCATATAATAAAGTTCTTTTTTAAGATAGCAGATAACCAAAAAATGTCAACTCTATTTTGTAGTATCAAGGTTTCATTGATAGCAGGTAGTATATTAAGCTTGTTGGTTAGTATCCTCTTTTCAACTTTTTGTTGTGTGGTTTTACCCTTCACTTTACAATCTCCGTTTGAGAGATACCTCAAAAAGTACTCTTTTGGCATTAATCTAGTGTATAATACAAAGAGTCGCTGTATTTGAAGCAGTGAAGAAGTACTTAAATTATGGCCCCATCGTCTAACGGTTAGGACGACACCCCTTCAAGGTGTAAATTCGGGTTCGATTCCCGGTGGGGTCACAGATAGGGATTTTTGAGGGTCGGATTCTCTTTATAAGTTTCCTTTACGATATTCCTAATTGCCCTGGTCGCAACCCCTAAAGAATTATAGTTGTCTCCCAAAACCTTATTCCTGCTTTTTGCAAAGTTTAGATTGCTTGCCTCTTTTAATCTATTATATATATAAACGGAAACTTTATTTTCTAAATTTACCATAGATAGTTAGCCCCGATAATCCATTTATTCCTACCTCTTCCGATGAAGTTTTCATAACAGATATTCCAACTTTATCTAATAATTCCTCTACGCTTCCCGGAGCAAAAAACCATAAAGTTCGGTTATTTACTTTCACATCTGGTCCTGTACCCCCTTGTTTTAAGAAATATACCTCTTGCCAATTATATTTATCTAAATCTACTGATCGTTCCATTTGATTTAATCTGACTATTTGGAGGCTATCTTCAGCGTAGCTATCTACGCTAGATATACTTTCCTTCGGCTTTTCTGTCCTCTTTATAAGAAAATCAATTATTATTAGTTTTGGACCATCATCCTTCAAGGAGCTTCGCGCATAAATTAAAGCTTTTTCAGTATCCGTCAAGGACAAGCTTAAATGTTTAACCATAACTAAATCAAAACGATTTCTGATTCCCTCAGGAAACTCACCTAAAATATCGGCTACTATAAATTTTATATCAACCCCACTGGTTAACTTTTTTGCATAATCTATAACTTCCCCGTCTTTATCTAAACCCATACAATCATAGCCATATTCTCTCAATAGCATTAAGTAACGCCCTGCTCCACAACCTAATTCTAATACGTTTCTTACTCCTGCAGCTTTTTCTCTAATCCACCTGTCAATTGTTTCAGCATCTCCTTTATAATCAAAAAACTGGGTGTTAAAAACATCCCAAGCAAATTTCTATTTTAGGGAATCTCCAGAGTATACAGCTTTTTCTAAAGCTTTCTTATCCTCATGTTCAAACTCTTTCATTTTGCATTGCGACTATTGTTAGGTAGAGCCCATGCTTCAATCCAACTCTGCGGAAAGCTAACGCCCAGAAGATACCCAAAAGCAATGAATTGTCCATGATGCAAGGTTTCATGCCTTATCATTATCTCAATGATTGCATATTTCGGCAGCTTTTTGCCAAAAAGTGGTACCTCCCGATCCCAATCGGTTATGCTTTCAACAACTTTAAAAAATTGATTGTTTACTGCTTCTAAACGATCCAACAATTCTTTTTTTTTTCACAATTATATCTTCAGAACCATCCGTAACACTCGAGAAATCAAGTTCTTTTCCTTTTAAAACGTTGGTGTAAACTCTTTGGACATCTCCCAACTCCTCAATGTGTTTAGAAAAGGTATTAAGTCCTGGCCTGGGTAATCGCCGGTTCAATAGTTCGAGAGGAAGCTCGTTTATCCAATCAAGAGTTAAAGCTCTTGTTTCTCACCATCCGTCTAGTAGTACTTTAATCTTACGAGACATTTCTTTTTCAATATTGTTTTTATTATCGAGATACTCTTTTGCTATAATACTTCTCTGGTATAAAATTGTAAAGGTTTTTAAGCCACGGCTGTGTTGTACCTTGATTCTCCTCTGTATAGAAAAATTTTGAAATGTTATCAATAAAATAAAGTCCCTCTCTCGTAATTTCATAATTTTCTTCTTTTTCTAAAAGCCATCCCAAGGAAGTTAAAGTTTGGATTTGTTCTTTAAAAACTTCTCCTATCTCTCTACCAAAAATTTCTGAAAATTTATTTTGACAGGTACCCCTTAAAGTAGACACAGATTCTAAAATGAATCTTACTGTTTAGGGGGTGATTAATTTGGCAGGAATATCAAAAGAAGTTAAAGAGGAGATCTTATCTAAAATCAAAGGTGGAGCAAAGGTTATGGATGTTTCCAAAGATTATGGAGTCTCTACAAAGAAGCCAGATATTCTAAAAAGTCTTATTGTGAGGTTTCTTGCTTTTGACAAGAAGAAATTGAGCAGTGTTATTGGAGCATCGAGGGCCGGGGTTTACAAGGCTTCAAACAATCTTGCTTCAAAAGATGAGCTCTTGAAGCTTCAAATACTGTCTGTGTTATCAACCCACCCAAGCTATGGCCACAGAAGAATAGCTTTGGAGCTTAAAGTTGGCAAGAAAAGAGTTAGAAGGGTGATGAAATTGTATGACATCAAGCCTTACAAAAGAAAAGCCAGGTGGAGAAAAAGGAGAGATGAACGTAGGCCAGAATCCCAGTACCAAAACCTTATTAAAGGGATCTGTCCATTGAGGGCAGGAGTTGTTTTTGTTGGTGACTTCACTTACTTGAGGTGGAGAGGAAGGTTTGTTTATTTGGCCACTTTTATGGATTTATATACAAGAGAAATAGTTGGCTGGAGCATTTCAACAAAACATACTAAAGAGGTTTGTACTTGAGGCTTTCTGGGACGCAGTCCTTACAGCAGGAATCCTTCAAATAGTTCATACAGACCAAGGGACTGAATACTGCTCAAGAGAATACTCAGAGCTTATGAATACCCTAAATATCCAAATCTCAATGAGCAAGAAAAGCTCTCCTTGGGAGAATGGATATCAGGAAAGTTTCTACAATAATTTCAAGACTGACTTGGGACTTGAGTTTGAGAGATTTAATACCTCCGGAGAGCTTATTGAAGGAGTACACCAAACCATTAATTACTACAACAAGCAAAGAATCCACACCACCCTAAAAATGTCACCAATATCTTTCAAACACAAACACTTGTATTAGAATTCGTGTCTACCAAAAGGGGTACTTGACAAACTTTTAAACCTTAAATTAAAGATTCAAGTATAAAACAACCCTAAGGGTTCAAAGGTAAAAGTTTAGAAATAATAACTTATCTTATTTTAAATATCTTTTATATCTACCAAAACAAAGCCGGGGACCAAAACCTTTTGGATGAAGTTCTTCAATGGTTGTAATCATTACTTTTTTCTTCTCTGAGTCAGATACAAGGATTTCAAAATTTGTTTTATAAAGCTCGGCAAATTCCCAAAGCATTTGTCGACAAATCCCGCAAGGACCCGAGTGAATTTTTACTTTAAAATGATCACTTTTGGAGATGATTGCGATTTTTTTAATACCATACTCTCCCTGACTTACCATTGATGACAAAGCGGCTCTTTCCGCACAAATTCCTCCATATGCGCAAGTATTGATATTAACACCTTTATAGATATTTCCTTTTGTTGTTAAAATAGTTGAGGCGACATAAAACTGAGAATAAGGATCATAGGCATAAGAAGTTATTCTTTCCGCTTCATTAATCAGATTTTGATCTTCTTTTGATAGTTTTTTAAAATAAATGATTTTCATAAATTATTAAAATTCTCTTCTAATTGGCTTCCTCTTTCTTTGTGTTTTTGATTTGCTTTTAAGCTCCTCTAATGGTTTAAAAACTATGTTTATATTTTCTCCAAATACAATTTGTAATAATTCTCTTAGATGACCAAAAGAAATTTTTTGTTTTTCTAAATCACTAAATAAAGATGGTTCTTTTAATCTTACCTCAAATTTATTAATTCCAGTTTGAATTATCTCGAATTCTTGAATATTAACTCCAACATCAAACATCCAACGATAAGTGATATCTAAAATTGTTCCTGCGGGAACAGCGCTTCCATCTTCTTTAATAAAAGCATCATTCTGCCTGCCTTCAATTTTTTGAATTTGGCGCCATTTTACCACACAATCATTAGGTTCTCCCAAAGTAACATAATCACCTTGAACGTATTTTATAAAAGGCATTGCGGTATTAAGAAGATTTGTACCAATTACCAATCCTGTTCCTTTTTGAATAAGTCTTAAAGTTTGTGAATCAACAACATCTATCCTAGCTGTATCTTCACAAAGGTGATAATGACCGCATGGTAATTCTAACGCTATTCTTGTTAATTCCTCCGAACTATATTCATCTAAAACTGGTACCCCTAACCGCTGTGACATTTCTCTTCTTTCTTCTAAAGAAGACATTTCTGAGTGTACTACAGCTAAGATAATTTTATTTTTTACTTCTTCTGGAAGAAAAGGAAGCAGTGACTGAAGATTGGTCGGATATAAAGATAAGATATCTGGTTTAACTTCCTCCAAAATCTTAGCAATTTCTTTGGACTCAATCAAACTACTTATAAAAATACTTTGATAATCACCACTACCTAATGAATCAACCCACCATGGTACCGTATATACATGGGCAACCACGTGATTTTTAGTGTATTGCCCCCCATCTGCAACCAAAATTGTCTAATAGTAAGGTATTAATAATAATTCTTAAGGTTTTTCCTGATGAACCACTAGACCTGGTTGGAAATAAATCGGTTATTTGATAGTTTGGATTTAAACAATAATCAGGAAAAGCAGTTATTAATTCATCCTTAGTAATTACTGGTAATTTATAATAATCATCCCAACTTTTAAAATCTTTAGGATGAAATCCAACTTGCTCGTATTTTTCTCTATAAACTGGTATTTCATAAGCTAAAAATAAAAGCTGTCTGATTCTTTCGAATTGTTTTCTTTCTATTTCTTCAGGTGATAAAAAAGGTTCTTGAAATAATTGTGTCAAAACTCCTTCATTATAAGATAAATCTAACCTATTCCTAAATTCCGGTGAAGTTTTATGCATTTGAGGTAATCTTTGCGTTTCCCAATATTCAACTATTCTTTGATTAGGATTTTCAGAAGTCATCGATGCTATAATAAAAATTATAACATTATTCTACTTAAAAAAATCAAATTAATAAAAAAAAGATGTTCAAAAATACTAAATTTTAAAAACAAAAAACATCAACAAAATCTATCAAAGACTTAGTAAACTTATCTACAACTAAGTTCGAAACAAGACAACTGTAGCTCACTCGCTTGCGAGACTACACATTTTTTCAGACTTCTAAAAAGACATAAAACTTACTAAACTGGAAAAACAGACCATAAAGACATACGATATTATTGCTTCTGATTGGGCTTCAAAACACTCTTCCCAAAGATTCTGGGGTAACGAGATGGATCGGTTTGAGGAGCTACTCCCCAATGGTAATGTCCTTGAAACTGGTGCGGGTGGTGTTAGAGATGTAAAGGAATTAATTGCCAAGGGTTATGACTATACAGGCATAGATGTCTCACAAGCTTTGCTGAAGGTAGCTAAAAAGGTTAATCCAAAAGCCACTTTTTTACAGAAATCAGTTTATGACTTAGATTTTCCTGAAGATACCTTTGATGGTTTTTGGGCCTCAGCAGTTTTACTTCATGTTCCCAGAGACAGAATTGATGAGGTTTTGAGCAATTTACATCGTGTTGTTAGAAATGGTGGCATTGGATTTATTTCAATAAAGCAGGGTAAGGGTCAAAAATTTGAAGAATACGAGCCCCAAAAACTCCCAAGACTCTTTGTTTATTGGCAAGATAGGAAGTTTCAAAAAGTTTTAAAAAGGAATAATTTTGAGCTGATTGAAAAAAGGGTAATACCAATGAGCGAAAGAACCACTTGGCTGGTCTATTTTGTAAGAAATAAAAAAGATAGCCGAAATGGCAGCGTGTCCAAAAAGTAATTGGGGGTGATAACAAGCCTTTCTGGTGATCCCGGAAGGACTCGAACCTTCAACCATCAGCTTAAAAGGCTGTTGCTCTGCCATTGAGCTACGGGACCAAGATTATTTGTGGTCAATATACCACCGAATATACTTCTTATTTTTTGCCTTTTTTAACCGAATTTCCTCTTTTCTCGCTTCGGATTTAGAATTATACAATTTTAAATATACTAATATCCAATCTCCTTTAACCCTGCCAGTAAAGCGTGATTGCGCACTGTTGTGTTCTTTCAGTCTTCGGTTTGGATCTTCGGATATTCCAATATAGTATTTATCAGCTTCCTTGTTAAATAAGATATAAAGGTACATTTTACCTTAACCATTCCCGACTAAGTCGGGATTGCTCTGCCATTGAGCTACGGGACCGCAAACACTGATATTTTAATTGAATCAACAGGGTAATGCAATCTTGGTCTAGATAATAGAAACCCCTGGTGGAAATTTACAGTTATCTTCATCCTTCTAAAATTTTTTAACGATCATCATTAGATGAACTAGAACAGCAGGGGTATATTGTTGATACTATAAACTTTTCTTTTGACATTATAAGTCAGAATAATTCCTTAAAATCCAATTTTTTGCTAAAATACAACCTAATTCCTGTTGCGGGGTCGTCTAAGGGTAGGACAGTGGACTTTGGATCCATTAATCGGGGTTCGAATCCCTGCCCCGCAGCCAAAAGAGAGTGAAAAAGCCTTGAGATGATTAAACTTGGATCAAAAGACCTCAGAGTTTCCCAGCCTACTCCAAAAGAGCTTAATAATATCAAACGAAATCCTATTTATTTTGTTTTAGACAATGTTATTGACACTTATAATATTGGGTCTTTATTCAGGCTGGCGGATGCAGTGGCAGCAGCTAAGATTTATCTTTGTGGAAAGATGGAATATCCCCCATCCTCAAGAATTCATAAAGCCGCAGTTGGAACAGAAAACTGGGTACCCTGGGAAAAAAAAGACTCCACTTTGGAACTTGTACTTGAACTAAAATCCAAAGGTTTTCAGATTCTGGCCGTTGAGCAAGACAAAAGGGCAATTGACTACAAGTTATTAACTGCCGAAAGGTTGAAATTTCCCTGCGCTATCGTAGTTGGCAATGAGACAGAAGGAATTGGAAAAGACGTTCTTGACAACGCAGAGCTTATTGTTGAACTACCAATGTTTGGTGTAAATAAATCCTTCAATGTCTGGGGATCGGCAGCGGTGATTGCCTATAAAATTCTCGAATCACTTTGAGAAGGAGTATAAATCAAACGTTCTGAAATTTTTAATTTGTTTTTTGGAGCTCTCTGAGTTCATCAAGGTACTTTAATACATCAAGTGCTGCCATGCAACCAAAACCGGCTGCCGTTATCGCCTGTCTGTAGTGATAATCATGAACATCCCCTGCTACAAAGACCCCATTAACGCTTGTGGCCATCGAGAAACCTGAATCCGAATTTGAAAATTTTTTGATATACCCTTTTTCATCTAGCTCTAATTGCCCTGCAAATATCTTAGAGGATGGCGAATGTCCAATGGCAATAAATACTCCATCCACAACCAGCTCACTAGTTGAACCGTTTTTATTGTTTCTAAGCAAAATCTTTTCCAATTTTGTCTCCCCCACCACCTCTACCACCTCAGTATTCCAAAGAACTTTTATCTTGGGGTTGGCAAAAACTTTCTCTTGCATGATTGCTGAAGCTCGAAATTCATCTCTTCTGTGGATAACTGTAACCTCAAGGGCATATTTGCTCAAAACCAAAGCTTCTTCCATTGCCGAATCTCCTCCGCCGATAACCGCAACTTTTTTTTCTTTAAAAAAAGGTGCGTCACAAGGAGCACACGAGGAAACTCCACGGCCAATAAGTTTTTGTTCTCCGGGAACATTTAGCCACAAAGTTTCAGCTCCGGTTGCAACGATAACACTTTTGGTAAGAAAAGTTTTTGTGTCAGTTCTAACCTCAAAAGGTCTTTTCTTGAAATCAACCCCGGTTACGTTTTTTTCTATCCAGCTTGCGCCAAATGAAAGCGCGTGGTCTTTCATTTTTTGCATGAGTTCTGGGCCCATAATACCCGGCATTCCAGGGTAATTATCAACCACAGTGGTTAACATCAGCTGTCCTCCCCACTTTTCTCCGGCAAGAATCAAAGTTGAGGCTGCGCCCCGGCTGGTATAAATTGCAGCCGTCAAAGATGCTGGTCCCGAACCAATTAGGATAACATCCCAAAGTCCAACCTCGGCAACTGGTTTTGCTTCAAAACTCACTATGTTGCACCTCCTCCTGAAAACCCGCCTGTTCCTCCACCCATCTCTTCAGTTTCCTCCCGAGGCTGACTGGCCATTGTTTGTGGCTCTTCTTTTCCCTGAGGCTCTTCGGGCTGGGCCATTGTCTCCGGTTCTTCTGGTTCTTCTACCCCGGCTATACCAACTCCAGCTTGGGGTGGTTTAGGAGCAGGAGGAACTGTCGAGACTGGGGGTGTTGATAGGGGGGTAGTTGGCGTAGAAACTCCAACGGAAGCAGTTGTCTCATCCATTGGAGGTTGGGGCATTGTGCCACTCCCCGTCATTTTGTTAGTATCATCTGGATCCAAAATTTATCACCTCCTTTATAATCCTTTTTTAATAATATCTTCAAATGCATTTTTTCCCGCAAAGCCAATTTGTCTTCCCACTTCCTTTCCGGACTTAAAAAGAATTGTTGTTGGGATTGACATTATTTGATATTTTGCTGCTGTCTGGGAATTTTCGTCAACATTAACTTTGGCAACTGTAACTTTTCCCTGATATTCGTTTGAGAGTTCTTCCAAAATTGGTTCCGCCATCCTGCAAGGACCACACCAAGGAGCCCAGAAATCAACCAAAACCGGCAATTGCGATTTTAACACCTTCTCCTCAAAATCCTGATCAGTAACTACAGATAAAGCCATAATCTTTATACGTTTTTCACTATACCTACTCCACCTACACCAAGTCAAGAACCGAAAGACAAAGCAAGGGCTCCATAAAGACCACCTAATCCTTTTAGTGATGTTGTGGTAACAGCTGGGTATTGAGAAAAAATTTTAAGAAACTGTCCAAGATAAAATCTAATTTTTCCAAGGGAAATTTTATTCATCACTGCTCCACCCAAGATAACCACCTCGGGTGACCATGTGACAATGATGTTGTTTACTCCAATTGCTAGATATCTGGCAACCTCTTCCCAGACTTCTTCTTTTGCAATTTCTTCCGGTTTTTGAGAAAACCTTTTTTCCAAAGCCTTTCCTGAAACTAAATCTTCCAAAGTAGTAAACTTGTCAATAATCTGGTGTCCCGGCTCAAACCCCAAGGCATTATTATCAATCTTGCCATTTACAATTCTTGCACCCCCAACTCCGGTACTTACGGTTAAATAGGCAACAATCGAAAAACCCTTACCCGCCCCCCAGACCGCCTCCCCTACCCCGGCCAAGGCAGCATCGTTTTCAAGAAAAACTTTTGTCTTAAAAACACTCTCTAAATTCTTTTTAAGAGGTTTATTACTCCAGCCGGGCAGATTTGGAGCCCCAATTAAGCTTTCTTTTTCTTTATTCAAAGGACCGGGAACTCCGCCAAAAACTATATCCACCTGGTTAGATTCCAAAAGACCAGAAGCTTCTTTAACAAGAGTTTCAATTCCTTGACTGTAATCTTGGGGAGTGGCAAAAGTCTTTATCTTCCCCAAACTCCCACTTCTATCTGAAACTGCTATTCTGGTATTTGTTCCACCGATATCAAAAAGAAACGCTCTCATTTTACTGGATTGCAAGCAACACAAACTCCAAAATCCTCAAGTTTATTTAGGTAGCCAACAAGAGTTATCACAAATTGGGCATGACTCCAAGACAAAGGACTTGCCGAAAGTTGCCGGCCATCCAAGGCACTGATTTGTTCGGAAAGCATTCCCGAGGGTGTTGCATATTTGACAACCCAATTTAGTATCTCTTTTACTTTTTCCATTTCTTCTGGTTTTTTGGCTTTAAAGATAAAATACTGCGCCAGCCAAAGAGTTGTTACAAACCATGGGTTACTCAGATTGCTTGTCTCTTGGTGGTAAATATCTCCTTCAAAACGAATTACTCCTCCAACCTGATTTTTGTTTACAAGCTTTTCTTCCAGGGTTTTAAAAGAGCGCTCAATTCTCTCATCATCAATATTAAACACTTCAAAAAGAACAGGCCCATAGAAACTGCTTGCGTCAATTGTTTTATCGTGCAAAATTTTGTCTTCTTTTAAATCCACAAGCTTGTAGAAATAATTTTCTTCACTGTTGTAAAGATAGTTTGCTATCGCCTCTTTGACCTCATTTGCCCCGCTTGCGAATCTTACTTCATCATCTTCCTTACCAAGAAGTTTAGCAAACTTGGACGAAGCCACGAGGGCTCCATAGACAGCTGAGGCGGTAAAGGTGGAGATACCGTACTTCATTTCCCAAATATCAAAACTGGGTTTAGGGAGATGGGTCGACTGGTCTTTATAGGTAAGTAAAAAATCGGCAGCCTTTTTAATCAAAGAATTGTAATTTCTTTCAATAAACTCCAAATCTTTCGCCAATTCATAATGCTGCCAGAGAGCATATATAGGAAGTGCTGTTTCGTCTTCCTGAATTGGCAATTTCTTGTTGCCTTTATCATCCACCCAGGGATGCCAGGAACTGCCCATGGATTTGTCGCAGCGATATTTATGGAAAAAATAACCTTCTTCACTTATGGTCTCATTACAAAACTCAAAAAACTTTTCAGCCACTTCAAAATATCCCGCCTGATCCAGGGCCATAGCAACAAAAGAGGCATCTCTTGGCCAGACATAACCATAAGTATCCCGACCGTACTGGAGCATATCGGAATCCCCAGAGGCAATTACAGCGCCTGTGTTATCAAAGTGGGTACGCATAATAAGAAGAGATTTTTTAAAAAGCCGGGTAACTGCCGCGTCAAGTCCGAAAAAACTGAAATTAAGTTTATTAACCCAAGCGTGCCAAAAATCCTGAGTCGTTTCAATAATATGCTCTGGTCTCCTCTCAAGAATATATTTATGAAGATCTTTGACCTCATTTATCGTCTTGCCAAAACAAACCCACTGGGCAAAAGAGTACTCCTCACCCGCGTCCGGGGTTTTTATAAAAGCGATAGTCGAATCGACAGATCCGTGTTCAATGGGGTTTTTAGATAAAACTCCATCCTCGGCATCCTTCCATGAACCTTCTTTTCCTTCAATGCGCAAAAGACCCACCGAGTAATCGCCAAAAGACTCACCATCCAAAATTCCTCCGATGACGGCAATGCGTCGACCTTTATAATGGACGATAGTTTTGTCTTCGGGATCAAAATAGGCCGTGTCTCCTTTTGGTATTCCATACATCCCAAATTGGTGATTGAAAAATATTCTTATCTCTCTTTTCCTGTTAGCCTGATTTTGAACTGTAACTTTTCTTACAAAGATATTCTTTTCGTTGTAGACAACGTCGTTGAAAATAAGCTTTAGCTGCTTATTTTTATTCTCTGCTGTTATCACTCCACTTAAAGTCTCCTCCATATAATCAATACTTACTTCCCAGGAAGGGTCATCAAGCCAAACAAAAGAACTGTCAACCCAAACTCCGACTTTATTTACCGCCGGATGGGTCATGTGATTTTCCAATCCCACATAGTCGTAGTAGAAATCTTTAACCTGTCCGTGTTGATCCAGACAGATCAAAACGCTTCCATTGCCGACAACTAGAGCTTTAGGCATTTTGGTTTAACCACTTATCGTAGTAGGCAGCAAGGTGCCTGACAACTGTATCCAGTGCTTGTTTTCTTGTCCAACGGCGTCTTAATTTATCCTGAAGTTCATAATCCTTAAAAATATTCCAAACCCAGTCAGCAAAATCATTTCGCCCCTCATTTACGTGTTGCCTAAACTGCTCATCTGTAATATTGGCAAGCGCGTCCCTTAAATCACGAAGGTTTCTAAGAGTTGGACCATCCTTAACATAAAAATATTTATCTTCTGGAGCATCGAAATACTCTCTGACAATCTTTCTTCTAGGCACTTTCTTTTACCACCTCCTTTACTCGATTATCAATTCTAAGTTTTAAATCATTCAAAACATTCATGTAATAAATAAATGCATCATAGGGAGAATTATAGGGATTAAAATATTTATGAACATCTCCGTCTGCAAACCACTTAGTGCACATGTAGTAAAAATGGTCAGACTCTTGAAGACGCCGCCAATCTTCAATCAGAGATTTATCTTTGGAATGTAGTACCTTTTCTTCCAGTTCATAGAGTTTATTTATCGCCTCGTGTTGCATGGGGTTGGAAAGCCAAGCGGAAAGATCCCGCTCGACATCTGCCCAGGAAATAAAGTCGGGAACGTCAAGTTCTGAAACTGGTTCATAAAGTCTCACTGCCTCTGAAGGAGTAACAAAAGTGCTGTCAGGATGCGCTAAAATTTTGCCCGGCAGATGCCTTAAGAATTCAAAAATTCCCGTATCTTCCCACTGATGTTCACCAAAGGTCTCAAAATCCATAAAAAGGTTGACAACTTGTCCAGATCCGTGAATAGCCGATATCCAACTGGCAAATTTATCTGCAGTCAGAGGATATTCTTCCCACCATTTAGCCGAAAAACGAAACGCGATATCATCTGAGAGTTTGTAGTTTTTTAGAAGAAGCTTTATTTTTTTAGTACCCCTGGGTTTATAAACATAATTTGGACTTCTCCAGCCAAGTATATGGCTTGCTCCCTCTGCCAAAATTCCCAGATAACCCAACTTTTCTACTTCAACCGCCAGGTCGTTGTTGTAAATAAGCTCAGTATTTCTAAAAACTTTTGGTCTTAATCCAAAAAGTTTTTTAATTTTCTTGCAATGCAGGGCAATTTGCCTTCTAAATTCCTCTTTTGAAAAAAGAAACGACAGTGAGTGATAGTAAGTCTCGGCCAAAATTTCAACCCGTCCTGTATCAACCAATTTTTGAAAAGATTTTAAGGCTTCGGGACAAAATTCTTCTAACTGGTCCAAAAGAACTCCAGTAAAAGAAAAACTAACTTTGAATTTCGGGTATTTTTTAAGTAGTTCAAAAAGCACTTTATTGGTGGGTAGATAACTTTTTTTCGCTACCTTTGTAAGTACTTTTTTATTATTAAGGTTGCCTTCTCCGTCGTCGTTAAAATAAAAAGGATCAGTCCCCACATTCCAGATGCGGTACTTCTTAATTCTATATGGTTGATGGACGTGGAAATAAAAACAAATCGACATCATAAAAGTACCTTATACAAAAGCAAAAGCAGGCCGCACTAAAACATTATAAATATCAATTACCTTTTTGGCAGCTTTATCCCAAGTGCACTGCCTTGCTTCAAGCTGACCGTTGTCTCTTAGGGTATCATGCAAACTTTTATGATTTAAGACCCCCAAAACCTTATCCGCCATATCATCAACATCCCAAAAATCGGTTTTTAAGGCGTGAGATAAGACCTCGGAGACTCCCGACTGTTTTGAAACAAGAACAGGAGTTCCCTTCAAAAGAGATTCAAGAGGAACTATTCCAAAAGGCTCGGAAACAGAGGGCATAACCACAAGATCAGCCGCTTCATAAACTTTTCCTTTCTCATGATCTTTTAGCCAGCCTGTAAAGATAAATTTGTCTGAAATTCCAAGCCAGGCAGTTTCTTCTATCATCTGTCTTTCCATATCACCACTTCCCACAACCACAAAAATAACCTTGGGATAATACTCCAATACCTTTTTGGCCATTTTTACAAAATAATCAGGTCCCTTTTGCAAAGTGATTCTACCCAAATACAAAACTATTTTATAGCCTGCCTTCTTCAGACTTTTAAGGTTGTTTTTGTCTGAACCCGAATCATAAAGAGTATTAGCCTCAACTCCATTGTGGACAACTTCAACTTTGTTTGAATCGGCAAAATATTTCTCTGATAGAAGATTTTTGGTAAAGCTACTAACGGCAATAACCTTATCCGCGTTTTCAATTCCCTCTCGCTCTATCTCATAGACATCTGGGTTAACATTGTTACCCCCAGACCTGTCAAATTCAGTTGCATGAAAGTGCACAACCAAGGGCTTGCCACTGACTTTTTTAGCCTCTACCCCAGCGCCAAAACTTAACCAATCATGTGCGTGAATAATGTCAAATGTTTCAGTTTTGGCAATCTCAGCCGCCAGTCTCGCGTAACGGGCTACCTCTTCCAAAAGGCTTGCACCATAAATACCTTGAAAACAGTCTCTTGCGTGCTTTAAGTAGGAAGCCGAGGTGATATAGGGGTAAAGAAGGGAGTTTACGCCTTTTACATCTACGTTTGGTAAACCCGCAAAAACTAACCTGAGAAAATCTGCCCGGATATCAAGCTTTTTAGGAAGAACAAATATGATTTCAACGTTTTGATTTGCCAAAGCTCGCGCCAGCCCATAACAGGCAACACCCAAACCCCCACTGTTGTGTGGGGGAAACTCCCATCCAAACATTAAAACCCTCATAATCTTTTAGATTAGGTCAGCATTTTACTGTCTTAGGCCATAAATGCCAGATATAACACAAACAAAAATGTTAAAAGCCAATAAAAAAGCGCTTTTTCGCGGGACAAACTAATTTTAAAGTCACTAAACCAGCTGTTAATCTGACCTTTTTCTAAAAGATCCCTGAATTGATCGGTAGATAAAGAAAGGACTAATCCAACAACAAGCCCCTTCCCAAAAAGATTACCAGAGGAGCTTACCACCCAAAAGGCAAAAATCAAAAAAAATATCTGCATGAAAGCTGTGTGAAATATCAAATTATCTCTTTCTTTACTTGTTGCAAAAATAAACTCAATAGCCTTATAAACTTGCTTTTTAGCTAAAATCTCTCGAACCCTTAAAGAATCTAAATCTTGGGGACGCAAGAAAAAAACATAGACAAGCTGATCCAGAAAAGGAAGAAAAGTACCCAAAATACCTCCAGCCCAAAAAGCAAGATAGCCCAGTGAAAACCATCTTTTAATAAGAGTTACAACAGCAAAAACTACTATCAGAAAAATAAGGTGGGTGTAAAGATACTTTCTCATTGTAGACTATAACATTTTTGCACTATTTAAGAAGAAAGTTCAAGAAGATATTCAAAAAGTGGTTGTACCTAACAAGAGACTCTCACTTCGTTCGACTCTTTTTGGGTGTTAACTTACTCTGCTCTTTAAGCTGCCTTAATTTCCACATAAAAAGGCGCGCCGGGGATTTGACGCTTGCAGCGTCTTTGACAAAATTGCGAGCTGCCTCCAATAAACCCCTTGGGGTCTCTTTGGCTAGTTTTATGTATAAAGCTTTATGTTTTAGGTCATCCAGTTCTTTTGCCAATTCATAGCCATATTTTTGAAATTCACGCGAAATGTATTTATCTTTGTCAGAGTTGAATTTTTTTAATATATCCCCAACTTTTGAGAAACCCAGTTGTTTATCCATAAAATAATTAAAACACCATCGCCCGTTATTTTTTAATCCTCAAGACTAAATCTTTAACTGCCTTTTTGATTACATTAGTAATTACCAGTAACTCTTCGTCGTCAAAGTCTTGAAGCACATACTCCTCGCCTTTTATTCGTTTTTCTTTATCTGCTATTCTGTTATCTACTCCTATCCTTAAATGCCAAAAATCTTTAGTGCCCAAAGCCTCATAAATAGAGTTTAGGCCCTTGTGCTCCTTGGGGCCTACTCCAAACTGAATTTTATATTTGCCCAATTTTATATCAAGATCATCATGAACTACATATAAGTCACTAGGCACCAGGGAGTAGATACTAGTGAATTTTCTAACTGCATCGCCAGAGGAGTTCATGAATACGCCTGTTTTTTTGACTATTAGATCTTTTGGGAGCTTGGTGGAAAGAAGCTTATCAACAAAAAGGTAGCCAACATTGTGGCGGGTTTTTTTATATTCCTCACCGGGATTCCCAAGACCGATAACAAGCTTCATAGAAACAATTCTATCAGTAAACCCCTACTTCATGAAACAAACGGGACGAAGTTGAAGATGCCGTGCTCAGACTTTCTTATGCCTTTTTTTGTCTTTTTATATTTTGTCATTGTCTTGTCATAACCTTCCCCTACCGGCGCAACCAAAACTCCTCCCATTTTAAGTTGCTCAAACAAACTCGCTGGAACTTTTTTGGAAACTCCGGCTGTAATCAAAATTGCATCAAAAGGTGCCTTGCTTTTCCAGCCCAGCTCTCCTCTTCCCCACTTAACTTTTACATTTTTGTAACCCAGTTTCTTTAATTTTTCTCTAGCTTGTTTGGCAAGCTGACTAATTATCTCTATCGTAAAAACTCTCTTTGCCAAAATAGATAAGATAGCAGCCTGATAGCCCGACCCCGTTCCAATTTCCAAAACCTTCTCCCCCCCTTTAAGACCCAGAAGGTGTGTCATAATGGCAACTGTATAAGGCTGAGACATTGTCTGGCCAAAACCAATTGGCACCGGCCGGTCATCATAAGAAAGATGACGAAATTTAGAAGGGGCAAATTTATCTCGCGGAACCAAAAGCATTGCTGAGAGGACTTTGGGAGAATTTAAAGCATACTTTGTTTTAATCTCCCAAACCATCCTCTCTGCGTCTGTCATGGTTGAACCTATAACTTTCCCAATAATTGCCTTACAAACTTACCAACAATAGGAACCTCCCACTCTTCACCCTGCCAGGCTTTGTAAATAAGAAAAAGCCAAAGAATAAAACCTACAATCCCTACCAAAGGCACCAGAGCAACAAGAATTATTGTAAAGCCCATAATCATCTGTAAAACAAACAAACCCAAAAATACCACTATTGACTGCATTGCATGGAAACGCACATAGGAATCTTTTTCCAAAATTAGAAAAATCACTCCTGTGATAGGACCCAAAACATAAGATAGTGCTGCCGCCGTGTTTTTACTAAGTCCAGTTCCAGAACTAACTGGCATAATTTCTCACCTCCTTATACTCCCTTATATACATAATTTCAATTAGACTGGATTTTGTCAAGAAAAAATGGCAATCAAAGACTAATCAAAAAGGTGTCCTTGGTCGAAAGGTACGGACACATGTTCTTCCTCGCGCCAAATCTTGACAACTCCATAAACTCCATCATATCCCGGTAAAATTTGAATATCTCCCAAGCGAACTTTTTTGATTCCCTCAACCACTTTTGGATAAGTAGCCTTTTCCAATTCAGACAAGGCAGTTTCAAGTAAGACCTTATATTCGCTCCCAAAATTATTAACAAGTTGGTCATAAATTTGCAGAACTTTTTGACTTGTTTCACCACTGGCTAAAGACTCGGAAATAATCTCCAAAAGAGGAACCATCATTACATATGGCGCACGATTTTGGTCTTTTGATTTTATCCAACGAACCCCAAACTCATCAATAAAACTTTCTGTCTCAATTTCTTTTTTGGCAAGATGCTCCACCCTGCTCATAACACCCACTGTCAAGGGTTTCCCACAAACCGGGCAGGTGATTCCTCTCTTGCGCGTATCGTTTGGGGAATAAACTATTTTGCAATTTCTATGACCAGTGTAGTGGTATTTCCCTTCCTCAGGATAAAACTCTATGGTATGAGAAATACCTTGAGGATTCATAAGAGAGTTCCTTAAGTTTTCAAAACTTAAGCTTTCTAGATTAAAAATGGTCATCTCGCGCCCCAGTTTTGCGGGTGAGTGCGCATCAGAGAAAGAAACGATATTCTTACTATTAAGCTCTCCAATTCTCCAATTCATAGCCGGATCACTTGAAAGGCCAGTTTCTATTGCAAAAATATTTTCGGCAAACTCACCAAAACACTCCCTGATACTCTCAAAACCAGAAATACTGCCATATAAAGAAAACCATGGAGTCCAAGCATGGGCCGGGATAATAATTATTCTTTTGTCAATATTCCAAAGGACTTCTGCTACCACTTTTACTGACATACCCAGAATCGGTCTTCCGTCACTTAGTAAATTAACTCCCTTTTTTGTTAATTCTTTATTTACCTTTTCGATAACTTCAAAATTGGGGGCAAAGACAAGATAGTGTATTCTGTGGCTTTTACCTGATTGTAAATAGACAGAACTAATCTCAGTTGAAAGAATAAATCCCGGCGAATTTTTATCCGAACCTTTCAGCCTGTAGATTCCCTCCTCATTCTCTTTGAGATTTGCTTCAAGCTCGCGAAGCCATAAAGGATGCGTCCAATCTCCTGTTGCCACAAGGTCAATACCCTTCTTTACCGCCCAGTTGGCGATAGTCGAAACATTCATCTGCGAAGAAACAGCTCTGGAAAAGCGCGAATGCAAATGAAGATCAGCAGTAACCTTCATGGTGAAGGTATTTTAACCCACCTAGCTAAACTCGGCAACCAGAAAGAGAAGATACATCACAAGAAGTACTCCCGCCTCCCACCTATCAAGCCGGTGTTTGCTTCTTATAAAAAACCAAAAAGTGATAAAAATGATGATAAACGCGACTGCCGCCAACGAATATTTCTCAACTGTCATCAAGCTAACCGGGGATATGACGGAAACTGTCCCCAGAATAAGAGTAGAGTTGGCAATTATTGATCCAAAAAGATTGCCCAAAAACATACTGGGTTCTTTATTCCCAAGTGATTTGAATGAGAAAGCAAGTTCAGGAAGAGTCGTGCCCATCGACAAAATAACAAGACCCACAATAAAAACTGGTACACCGGCCAGAGAAGCCAAAAAGGTACCCACTCGCACAATTACATCGGCTGAAAAAAGCAAAAGAGCAATACCGATAAAAAGACTGCCCAAATCCTTTGATAAGACTGTTTCAGTATGAACGAACTCCCGCAAAAAACGATGCACAAATTTCTGATCCAGATTTTCCTGAGCGATTTGCACAAACCGGTTTTTAAAAAAGCTTGACGCATAGCCAGCATAGACAGCCAAAAGGATAAGGCCATCAACTCTTGAAAGTTCTCTGTCTATTATTAGAAGAAGAGGTAAAAGTCCTGCCAAAAAGGCAAAAAAAAGATCTTTCTTGATTGCCTCGCCTTTTATATTTACCTTACCGAGAATAAAGGCACTTAGCCCTGCCACAAGTGAAATATTGGCAATATTAGCTCCCAAAACATTACCCAAGCTTAAGTTCGGACTACCCTCTAGAGCCGAGGTAATTCCTACAAAAAATTCCGGAAGCGAAGTTCCAACCGCCAAAATTATTGCAGACAAAACAAAAACCTTAGCTCCAACTTTTTTACTTATCCTTCTTATGGCAAGAATTACAAGGTCTGAAGATTTAATCAGAAAAAAGGAAAAAATAAAAAGTGATAAAAAAAGGGTAATGATTATCATTGTCTAAACTTTTTTAAAAAAACTTTAGAGAATTCTTTGATAATAAACATTATAAACAATATCCTAACACATTAAACTCCCTGAAGTTTAAAAAGTTTTTTAATCTCATCTAAAGTTGTTGCCTCTTCCGCCGATTTATCATCACGAAAACGAATTAGCCGAGGAAATCTCAGAGCAAAACCCGTCGTATGTTTGGGACTAACTGTCAACTCATCGGCTGCAATTTCTACAACTACCTTTGGAGCTACCCAAAAATCAGGATAAAGGTCCTTATGAACTTCGTAGTTTTTCGGTTTTTCTTTAATTTGAATTTTAAGCAAACGTTTCTTCAACTCCCTAAACTGCTCATCCGTTAGGCCAGTACCAACCTTTGTAATAGTTCTTATCATCTCTTTATCCAAGATACCAGCCAAAAACTGCCCAACTCCAAAGCTGGCTCTTTTACCCTTACCCAAGGTATAACCCATAATGATTGCATCTATTGTGTCTGCCAATTTTCCCTGAGCTTGTTCCTGTTCCTTCATCTTTACCCAGCGCCAACCTGTTCTTCCGGGAACATAAGTTGAGTTGGCTTTTTTTACCATTACTCCTTCCAAGCCCTCAGCCACTTTTTGTTTATAGTATTTGTTTATTTCCTCGGGGTTGGAAGTTATCGCTTTTTCATCTACCACAAAAAGCTGGTTGGGTATAAAAAGTTTTTCCAAAATTTTTCTTCTTTTCAGATATGGAAGATTCATAAGATTTTTTCCATCTTTATAGATAATGTCAAACACCTGAAACCTAAGAGGTATTTCTTTGGACTTTTCTTCAATTTTATATTTGCGCCTTCTTTGCATTGTCGTCTGAAAGTCGGCAAGTCGCTTCATTTCAGGATCCATTCCCACGGCTTCACTATCCAAAATTACCTCTTTGGCTTTTAAGTATTTTTTAATCTCATAAATTTCGGGAAACATCCCCGCCACATCGTTTAAGTTCCTAGTAAAAGCCTTTATAAAATTTTTCTTTCCTCTTTTAAAATGAATAAGAACCCTCAAGCCATCAAACTTAGGCTCAACAACCACCTCGCCCATTTTTTTAATCATCTCTTGAGGACTTTTGAGTCTTTGAGCAAGCATGGGAAGAACTGGAATCCCAATTACTGGTTTGACATTTTTTGCGGCACTTGCGGCTCCACGCCTTTTTACCTCCTTTGCCAAAAGTCCAACATCTGGAACAACTTGATAAGCCTCCTCCAAGGTGGGCTTTAAACTTTTATCCCCCCTCTCCATCCAACTCAAGGCATCCAAAATTGTTTTTTCTGAAAAACCCAGCCTTAACCTTCCTACTGGGATTCTTGAAACAAAGCGGCAACTTAGCGGATCAAGTTCGGATAGGATTTGAGCCATTTTGCTGATTTTTCTTTCTTGACTTCCTTCACCTTGGTCTTCGGCAATTTCAAAAAGGCAGTTATAAATCCTCTCAACCGAATAGTCTTTGGTTTCTAAGTTTGACTTCTGGGCCAAATCCGCAGCAACATCACCCAAATCTCCGAGTTTTTTATAGATAGTTTTAACTTCTTTAACATCTTTTTTGAATGCTTTTGCCAAAACCAAAATCATCATCCTTTCTGCCAAATTAAAAACTATACCCTTGAAACTGGGAGCAAGAGTGCCCAAAGATAAATAAACTATCTTGTCTATTTCATCAGTCTCACTCCTAGAAAGAAGTTCGGCCAATATTTTGGTGATTTCTATCCTTGAGGAAGTTCTCTCCAGTTTATTAAGATAAAAAGCAAACTCCCTAAATTTCATGAGTATATTATACTCTTTGGGTGGCTAAGTAAGAAGAAAAGAAAAGATAGGCAAAAACAACCACTCCAATAAAAGCCAGTCCAAAAGCAATATTTATTAGACCATTCCATTCTTGGTGGAAAATCTTATTAAGCCCCTCTCCAACTAAAGTCAAGCCAAAAAGGGCTGGCAAAACCAATATCATATACAAAAATTGCGGGTCTTTTGCCATAATTTTACTCCTGAGTTGCTAGAACATAGCGCGATCCTTTCGTACTTCCACGTTTCTTGACAATACCTTTTGCCATTAAATCCTTCAAGTCGCGCAAAATTGTATCCTCTGAAATCATAGGCAAAACTCCTGCTAAATCCTTCATTATTGCCCAACCCTTTTCCGACAAAAACTCCACAAGCTTTACCTGTCTTTCAGAAAGAGCAATCTGTGCACCTATGCGCACTTTTAGATGACTGTCAACAGATAATGTTTTAACCTTGTCTTTAATTTTGGTAAGCTCTATGGCTAAAACCTCTGAGAAATACTCTAGCCAAGGTGTTAAGTCTCTATCGGCTATATTCGGAGATTGACTGTCGACTTTAAAAAAGGCTTCATAGTAAGAACTTAAATCCTTATCAAAGTGCTCCTCAAGGGAAAAAAACCTTTTAATATCATAACCCTCTTTTAAAAGAATAAGAACTGCAAAAGCTCTAGCAGTTCTACCGTTTCCCTCCACAAAAGGGTGAATGGCAACTAGTATGTAGTGGGCAATTCCAGCCCTTAAAACTGGGTGAATCTCTTTTCCTTCTGGTGAATTTAGCCAAGCTAGAAACTCTTCAAGTAAAAATGGTACCTCGACAAAAGGCGGTGGAGTAAAAATGACCCTACCCGTTCCCTCCTCTCTTATAAGGACTTGAGTGTTTCTTATTTTGCCTGCCTTTTCTTCGGGAACAATTTTATAAACGACAACAGCGTGAATCTCTGTCAACATGTTTATGTCATACCAACCACGCTTGTTCACAAGATCATCCAAAAGCGCAACCACATTCCTGTAATTTATTACCTCTTGAATATCCCGCTGCCTGGCTGTAATTTCTTGCCCCTCAAGAACTTGCTTTGTCTGCGAAAAAGTTAAATCATTGCCTTCAATGTGAGTTCCGTGATAGACAGTCCTTGCTATCGCATCAGAAACAAAGTCTTTCTCGTAGGATGGAATAAGGGGTGCATTTTCAATTACCTCTTTAGCCGCTTCAATTTGACAAATGCTTTTAAGAATCTTGTTGGTAATACTAAAGCGAGGAGAATACATATTTTAAATATAACGCAATCTTTGCGGAAAAAACAAGACAGCTAACCCAGGCGTGCTAAGGTTTTTGGAACGTCATCTGCCAAGTCGTCTGCGTTAAAGTAAACTCCAACACTTTCTGCCAAATTTTCTGCTGTTTTTTTAATAATATAGGCTGCGGCTTGAGCTGCTAAAAAAGGCTCATTTTTGGCCAAAAGTGCAACAGTTAAGCCGGCATGAACGTCTCCTGTGCCGCCTTTGGTTAGTCCAGCGTTGCCACCGGAGATTTCAACAACTTCCTGAGGTGAGGCGACTTTGGTTATTTCTCCCTTAAGGCAAATGATACAACTGTATTCTTTAGAAGCCTCGGCAATATCCATTTTGCCAAATAGCATAGAGTATTCTTTTTTGTTGGGTGTAAGAATTGAATTTTTTGGAATCCACTCGGGGTACATTGTTTGCAAACTTCCCGCATCAATCACCCACTTCTTATAAGGATGTCTGAGAAGAAGTCTCTTGGTAATCAAGCGGGACATTCGACAGGCTTCGTCGCAGTAAGATAAATCACCACCTTTATGGCTTTCTTCAGTCTTGTAACGCATAAAGCCTGGGCCCAAAAGAGCCGCGTCGGATTTTTGAATATATTTATCAATCTCCTTCCAAGGAACCCAGATAAACGAGCCAAGTTTTGCCTTAATATAATTCGCAACTTTTCCAACTGATGGTTCGGGTGAAGAGAAAAAAACCATGTCCACAATTCTTGAGGCTACTTTTAATGATAAAAGTGGGGCGCCGTGGAAAAGCTTGGAGCCACCAATAATTGTCACTTGACCATTGTCTTCACCATCTGACGCAGGGGGTGGCTTGTATAAATCTTTGAGGATTTTGGGGTCGAATTTTGTGGTCATTTGATGTATTGTATACTTAATTTAATACTTATGGCAAAAAAGTCCAAAAGACAACTTCATGAGGAAATAATAAGGCAAATGCTTCAGCTTGCAACCAGCGGATTTGGATTTGTGTCGGCTTTGGCTTGGAATGATTTTATAAAAGGGGCAATGGATAAATTTCTTAGCCCCATCGTTGGAAACAAATCAGAAGTTCTATCAATGTTTTTATACGCCGTGATTGTTACTGCTCTGGCAGTTCTGGTAACTTATAATCTGACAAAATTAATTAAAAGAAGATACTAATTTTCCTTTTTATAGAATAATTTTCCTAACCTCGGCAAATTTTTTGACATATTGTAACTCTGTGGTTGTAATTACTGTCTGGTGGTGTTTGATTACCTTCATAACCACCTCTCTGTGAGCTTTATCTAATTCTGAAAAAATATCATCTAAAAGAAGTGTGGGTTTGTAACCGGTCTGCCTTTCAATATATTCAAGCTCCCGCAGTTTGAGCCACAAAACTGCCATTCTCTGCTCGCCCCGGGAACCAAAACGAGAAAGGTCTCTCTCAATTTTGAATTTTGAATTTTGAATTTTGAACTGAATATCATCTCTGTGGGGACCAACTAGAGTGGTTGCTGCTGCAACCTCTTCTGCCGCGTATTGCTCAAGACGGGAATGCGAAATTGCAGATTTATCATAAACGAGTGTGAATCTACAATTGTCAAAATTTGGTTCTTGGTTTACAAAATTAATAAATTCTTCCCTTTTGCGACTTATAAAATCTCCATTTTTTATTAAGAGTTGGTCCCAGAAAATAAGCTGTGAGCGCGATAGACCCTCCTCGCGGATACGATAAAGAAGCCTGTTGCGCTGACGTAGACCTTTTTCGTAAGAAAGGTTGCTGCGGCGATATTCGCGATCACTTTGAGATAAAACAGCATCGAGAAAACTTCTTCTTAAACTTGGTGATTGGGTCACCAATCCCAAGTCCCATGGCCCGAAGATAACCGTCTTGAAGCGTCCAGCAAAATCTATAAGTCTTTTATTTACCCCGTTTACCAAAAGTTTTTTGCGAACAAGATGTTTTTTAGGGGAAAGATGAGCTTCTCTACCTAAATTCATTTCACCTCTCGTCAATACTACCTCTAATATCTCCTCTGTTTTTGCTTTTACGCGGGCAATTTCAGCATTTTCACTAATCATTTCCTCTTCAATCTTGGCTCTAAAACTTTTGCCGCTTGCAACTAAATTTATTGCCTCAAGAATGTTTGTTTTGCCGCTGGCGTTAGGGCCAATTATCAAAGTTACTTTTGGTGAAAACTCAATTAGCTTTTCTTTGAAATTTCTAAAGTCTGTAAGTTTGATTTTTTGGATCATAATCTTCCAGAGCACTTTTCCATAATTTTCTCGAATATGGCTAACTCTTTGATATTCCTTATTGCTAAGGTAACCGTTTCTGCAAGTCAACCAAAGGCTATTTTCAAAAATCTTCTGAATTCATTTTGATTATTTCTTGCATGACCTTTGACAATCTTAAGAGGCACAGACAAAACGGCATATCTTAATTGAGAAGTCAATCCAAAAAGCTCATCTAGGGGAAATTTATCGGAAAGTTTATAAACACTCCACGCCAGCTTGTCCGCTATTTCCCAAGCGATCAGTTTTTTATAACCTGTTTTGTACAGTATCTTGTCACCTGTCACTTGTCTTTTGTCTCTGACAATTCGGGCAAAAGTAGGTGCCGCGGCCACCCAACATTATTTTTATAAACTTAGCTTTTTTACACCTAGAACAAAACTTGCCCTCCTTACCATAAGCTAAAAAATAATTTTGATAATTACCCTCACCTCCATCTGGGGTAACAAAAGCCAGCTCACTTGCCCCGCCTCTTTTGATACCTTCTTTTAAAACTCTAATAATTGAATTGTAAAGAAGTTTTACTTCAGATTCTTTTAGAGAGTTTGCAGGACGAGTGGGATTGATACTTGCAAGCCACAGCGCATCATTGGCATAGATATTACCCACCCCACCCATCTTGGACTGATCCATAATTACTATTTTTACAGCACTTTTACTTGATTTTAAGATTTTAGAAAAAAGCTCCAAGGTTAAGCCATTTAGGGGTTCTGGTCCAAGTTTTTTAATAAAATCAATGTCAGTGACACTCTCGGTTTCAACTATCTTAATCCAGCCAAAGCGGCGAACGTCGTTATAGAAAAGTTTGCCATCGCGATCAAGATGGAATATTAAATGAGTATGGCGGCCACCTAAGCCACCAATAACTTTTTTTGATAGGTCCGGAGGATCTTTTAAGTTTGGGCCACGATAGATAAACTGGCCGGTAAGTTTAATATGAGCAACAAACGAATAGCTATTATCAAGATCAACTGATAATACTTTGCCAAAACGGCGGACCTTTTTGACTTTACCTCCTACGAGTTTATTAACATCTCCTGAAACAATTTTTGGAGTGTGAACACTCACTTTCTGGATCTTATGACCCCTTAAATATTTATCAAGTTGACCCCTGATTGACTCTACTTCGGGTAGTTCAGGCATATGTTTAATTTACAACTTTCAAATTATCAATAAAACTGGTCATTTGTTTTCTAAACCTCTCCTTTGAGAATTTTTGTGCGCAGGCTAATAAATCCTTTTTACAAAACTTTTTCTTCTCAAATTTTTTAATTGCTTTTACGAGAGAATCAACTGTTAGCTCATCAAAAAAAACACCGGTTTTATCAGTTACTGTCTCGGTATAGCCGCCGCCACGGAAAGCTATTACCGGCGTACCCGCTGCCATTGCCTCAACTGGAGTAATACCAAAATCTTCATCCTTTTGGGCAATAATAAAAGCCTTGGCATTTTGGTAAAGAGAGATTAATTTTTCGTCGTTCACTCTTCCTAAAAATTCTATCTCTTTGCCCGCTAATTTTTCCAGCTCCGGCCTTAAAATTCCGTCACCATAGATTTTTAAATTGACTTTTGCCTTACGGCAGGCCTTGATGATTAGATCGAAGTTCTTGGCAGAAACTAATCTGCCACCAGACAGATAGTATGTAGTATTTTGAATATTGTATTTAGAGTTCTTGGGTTGAAATTTCTCAACCTCAACGGGCGGGTAGACAACTTTATCGACTTTGCGGCGGTAGAATTTTTCGACCCGCCTGGCGACATTTAGCGAATTTGCAATAATAAAATCTGGCTTTTGGGCTTTAGTAAAATCGTACATACGTATAAAGTGATTAACTATTAGGGCATAGGCTTTGATAATCCCTGAATACCATTTACCCTCCCAATTTCTTGATGTGTCATAACCATATAAATACCTCGGCGGAGTATGAATGTAGCAAATCTCCAGCTTTGCGTTGGGCATACCTTTTGTTATCGCCCAACTGGCAGAGGTAATGACCAAATCATAATTTGAGAAATCAAAACTGGCCCAAATAAACGGAATCAGAAAACGCAGGGGCGAAATTAATCTATCACAAAAAGGCAAATACGAAAACCAACTCTGGATTACTTTTTTATCTTTAAATTCCCTCCAGCAAGGAGAGTTCTTTTTGAAAAAAATCGCATAAATTGGAGCTTTGGGATAGATCTCTGAAAGAGCCTTTAAGACCCTCTCGGCTCCTCCAAAATCACCAAGATAATCATGGACTAGAGCAATTTTCATGGCGTCCGCGGGCGTTAAAACAGTTGCATCTGTTTTTCCTTCTCTATCTTCTTTCCGACTTCCTGAACCCTTTTTGCCAAAGTTTTAAAACCAATTTTTGCAAAAACTTTCAAAACTTTCTCGCTTTTAATATCCCAAACTGCAGCCTCATCAAGATGAAAAGTGATAGGTGCGTCCGTGACTATGGTCGCAAGTTTTTTGGAAAGCCCAGCCTCTTCGGCTCCCTGAGCTAGTTTTTGAGATATTTTGGAAGGTATATCTCCCAAATGTTTATAGACACCCTCAAGGCTGCCAAATTGTTTGATTAAAGAAACTGCTGTTTTGGGACCAATTCCCAAAACCCCTTTGTAATTATCAGAAGCATCTCCCACCAAGGCCTTATAGTCAACTATCTGTGAAGGTTTAACTCCCATTTTTTCGATAACCTCCTTTACTCCAAAAAGTTTCGCGTCCGTCAAACCCCGAATGGGCATATAAACTCTTATTCTATCGGTCACAAGCTGCAAGATATCCCTGTCTCCTGTGACTATCACAACTTCATCTACCTCAAAGTTTTTCTTGTCGTTATCAGTCGCTTGTTTTGCAATCGTTCCTATAATATCATCAGCCTCATAACCTTCTTGTCTGAAAATTGGAATTCCAATTGCCCCCAAGACCCGATAGACAAGATCAAACTGCTCGGATAGTTCTGAAGACATTCTGGGCCGCTGCGCCTGATAACCAACATATTCCGCGTGTCGAAAAGTTGGTTTGGGGGTATCAAAAGCGCAAACTATGTGAGTTGGTGCTAGGTCCTGAATAATCTTCAGAAGCATTAAGGTAAAACCATAAACAGCATTGATTTGTTTACCATCCTTGGAAGTCAAAGGGGGCAGGGCATGATATGCCCGATGTAAAATCGCATTACCATCAATTAAAACGAGTTTGGTCATTTTTTTGATTTTAATATTTTGAAGTATTCTTTTCGAGAAATTTTGGCGGTTCGCAAGTTGTTTAAAATAATAAATTCTGGGATCTGTTTATACATTGGTATAACAACAGGTCTGACGAATCCTTCTTTTGTATAAACGAGGTGGTCTCCTTTTGCTCGAGAGTATTTCCAGCCAGACTTTTCAAAAATTTTTGAAAGTGTTCTCCAATCAACAGGAGTTATTTGAGGCATAACTAAGAAAATGAGAAATAAAACGGCTCGAAACTAACTTTTGGTGGTTGCCAGAAATTTTTCTTCTTTTCAAAGCCCATCTCTCGTAGAAATTTATCAAGTTCTTTCTTTTTTTTTATTTCTTCTAACACTATCTGTACAGCTTCGCGAAGGTTTTCTCGAGCCTTTTCTTCGGTTGGCCCACAAGAGGAAATGTCAAGTTCGGGATTGTAAGCTACAAAAGGAGCGTCAGAAGACGCTTTATCCTTTGTGATCTTGATAGTTAATGGTAATGATATTCCCATGCTTATATTATATCAGATCACATTATCATCAACTAAAACAAGTTTAGTCATACAGTTGATGTATTTTAGCAAGATATGCTAATCTAAGCCCACATTGTCTATAGAAAGTTATCGCAAGAGCAGGAAAAAGTTTCTTCGAGACTCTCTAGTTGTGGCAGCTTGCACTATTGCTGGCAGCCAACTTGCAATTAACGATTACCTTGGTTTTCCTCCTCTCGAAACTAGCGTGGATAGAAAAATCAATGGCCTTAATTATCATATAGTCTTTTCTTCAGGCACATCCATACCAAGAAGTCAAGTAATTCATAACCTGATTTTTGTCGAAGCCGGCCATGGAATTGCTATCTCGAATGATGCAGTCGCCACCACTAACCAAATTCTTCGCAACCCAAACCACTCTCAGTACTATGTTATTTATGAAACTTTGGCCAGGGGCGGAACCGTTGTCTATCTAGATTTACCATTAGATCAAGCTAATACCCTATTAAAAAGATGGCTATTAGAACAGCCGTTGATTTATCACCAGCCCCTTTTGCCTTTATAGCCGCTGGGGCGAATGAGGGGCTAGGTGCAGAAACCAGAAAAACACGAAGAAGGTTTCTCAAACTATTGATGGGTGTGGGAACCATGGGTGCAGTCTGGGGATCAAGCTCGTTTGTACCTGATATCTATGCAGTTACCGACTCTGTATTTGAACTTGAAGATGATTTAACTGATAAAGTGTCATAATTTGCAGTTGTCAACGACCAGCTACATCTAGAAGTATTTAGATCTTTTCTCTATCCGATGATAGCTGTGAAGATTTCTGATTTAAACTCAAACGCGAACGTCTTTGTAAAAAGATCTGGTTTGGGATTAATACAATACTTGGAAACAAATAGATCTAAACCACTGGGACATATTTCAAGTTTTTATCGCTTAGGTTTAGATAATGGTATTAACTCTTATTTTTTATATAATTCAACAGCAGTAAGAAGGAGAGGAAACAACTTAAAATCTTACACAATCAGACATCCTGATTTGCATAAAATCTATCAGGATTGAAGATAACTATCCTTAATTAGAATTGCTTTCTGGCTTCTTGCCAACAATTCTTTCGAACTCATCTTTGTCAATCGTTTCTTTTTTTATCAAAACTGCCACGACTTCATCCAGCTTATCTTTATCCTTTTTGACAATCTCCAAAGCCTCTTTATAACAGGTGTCTATGATTCTTTTTATCTCAGCATCCACTTTTTCTTGCATTGCCTGAGAAATTTCGCTTGGCTCCATCCAGTTGGGGGCGCCAAATTCGCTAAATTCTATCTGTGGCCCTAAATTAATCGGACCCAATTCACTCATTCCAAAATCAACTACCATTGCCCGGGCAAGCTGTGTTGCCTTTTCAATATCATTGGAAGCCCCGGAAGTCATCTCGTTGAAAACAATCTCCTCAGCAGCTCTTCCCCCGAGCATGGCAGTTATTTGTTGAAGAATTCTTGTTTTCGTCTCATGAGTCCTGTCAGCTGAGGGTGGAATTAGAGTGTGTCCCAAACTCATTCCCCTTGCGACTATTGAAATTCTGTGAACAGCATCCATTTTGGGAAGAGCATGGGTAACAATGGCGTGTCCTGCTTCGTGGTAAGCGGTAAGCTTTTTATCCTCTTCGCTCTGAAGCCTCTTTTTAGCAGGACCAAGTTTAACTTTTGTGGCGGCCTCTTCAATATCGACCATATCAATTTCTTTTTTGTTGGCACGGGCTGCCTGAATTGCCGCCTCATTGAGCATGTTCTCAAGATCAGCTCCCGAAAAGCCTACAGTCCTGTCTGCTACTTGATCCCAGTTTATCCCTTTTGCAAATCTTTTACCTCTTGCGTGGATTTTTAATATTGCCTTTCTTCCATCTTTGTCCGGCATATCAAGAGTTACCCGTCTATCAAACCTTCCAGGCCTCAAAAGCGCTGGGTCTAAAAGATCACCTCTGTTTGTGGCCGCAATAACAATTACATTATCATTTGGAGTAAAGCCATCCATCTCAACCAGAATCTGATTGAGAGTTTGTTCTCTTTCATCATGCCCCCCAACAAACCCGCCCCTGCCTCTTTGTCTTCCTATTGCATCAATCTCATCAATAAAGATTATTGATGGTGCAGAAGCTTTGGCTTGTGCAAAAAGGTCCCTAACCCGCGAGGCACCAACCCCAACCAACATCTCCATAAATTCACTCCCCGCCATTGAAAAAAAGGGCACCCCAGCCTCCCCCGCCACTGCACGGGCAAGAAGTGTTTTACCAACTCCGCTGGGACCAAAAAGAAGAACTCCTTTGGGGGTACGAGCACCAATGGCGCGGTATTTTTTAGGATTTTTGAGAAAATCTACTACTTCCTCAAGTTCCTTTTTGGCATCATCAACTCCGGCAACGTCGGCAAAGGTTACGGATTGTCTGCCTTTGGCAAAAAGCTTGGCACGACTTCTTCCGAAAGAAAAGATATCTTGAGCACCTTTGTTTTGTGCCCGAAGTAAAATAAAGAAAAAAGCTGCCATAAGGACAAGAGGTAAAACAAGACCCAAAATATCCCCAATAACTCTAAAAACAGCTTGGTCCGAAACACTATAATTAACCTTTTCTGGTTTGATTCCTGATTTTTCCAAAAGTTCTGGAAAGCTTATGTTTTTTTCCTTGGTGGTTACCTTGATACTTTCATCCTTGTAGGTCAGGATAAGCTTTTCCTCCTGAACAACAACTTTTTCTACCTGACCATTTTTAATATCCTCAAGAGCCTGCGTAAGCTCCAGTTGCCCACTCTCAAGCTGTGATTGGAAAAAAGCAAGAATAACGGGCGCGAAAATAAAAAAGATGATAACTCCTATAACAACTTTCCACAAATTTATTTTGAGTTTTAACTCAATATGCTTCGGTTTTTTAAAATTTGATTTTTGCTGTCTCATAAGCACTCATCTTACTTTAGTGCCATTTGGAACTTTGTCAAGTGGCATAAGAAGAATAGGTTTGTCATTAATATCTCCCGCCAAAAGCATTCCTTCACTTACGTCTCCTTCTGGCCCGATTTTTTTGGCTTTGATATTGACGACAAAGGGGAATTGTTTACCCTGTAACTCTTCGGCTTTATAATAGCCCATAACTCCTGCAAAAATAGTTTTTAGGCCAATCTTTTCTCCAAAATCAACCACAAGTTTAATTACCCAATGGCTCCACTTGGGAGTTTCGGCTTTAACAACTGTTCCAATTCTTATATCAAACTTTTGAAAATCTTCAATTGTAACCTCATTCATATCATAAATCCCATTGCTTTGCGAACTTTTAGTAGTGTTTGATTTGCGACGTCGCGGGCTTTTTCTGCCCCTTTCTCAAGAATTTTTTGCACATAATCTAGATTCTTCCCCAGTTCGCTCCTTCTTTTTTGGATTGGAGCCAATTCGCTGTAGATTGCCTCGGCCAAAGAAGACTTTAATTGCGAGTATTTTATACCACTTTTGATATATTGGTTTTTATACTCTTTTGCCTTTTCACTGCCCTGAAAAAGTTCAACCAGGGTCAACAAGCTGGCAACGCCTCCTTTTTGGGGGAAAACCCTACCTTTTCCTTGATCGGTTGGAACTTTGGCAAGTCTCTCCCTTATAGTATCTAAGTCGTCGGTTAAATTAATATAACTACCTTTGACCGATTTGCTCATCTTGCCCTCCCCTGTCAAAGATGGTACGTAATGGCCAGGGGTTTTGAACTGGACAGGCTCGGGAAAGTCAAGACCATACTTTGCATTTATTTTTCTAGCAATCTCACGGGCAACTTCAAGATGAGGAAGCTGGTCATCCCCCACAGGAACTGCATTGGCTTTATAAGCCAAGATATCTGCTGCCATCAAAACAGGATAACCAAGAAGGGCCATTGAGGCTGATTGGGGTTGATTTTTTACTTTTTCTTTGAAGGTGGGAAGATGTTGCATGCGCGCAACACTAACCAAAGTCGAAAAGTAAAATGCAAGTTCAGTATGGGCTGGAATATCCGATTGAATAAAAATTACCGATTTTTCCGGATCAAGGCCTGCGGCAAGATAGTCCAGAACTACTTCCATCCTGTTTCTCTTAAGAGACTCGGGTAAGTATGGAGTTGTTATTGCATGTAAATCTGCAACCATATAATAGGTCTTGTAGTTGGGATTGTCTTGAAGTTCAAGCATGCCCTTGACCGCACCCAGATAATTTCCAAGGTGCAGTCTCCCCGAAGCACGAATACCTGATAAAACCCTTTTTACCATAGATATATCTTAGCTTATCTTGAGGCTAAAGGGAAGAAGACTATTGGTGACAGGGGTGGGAGTCGAACCCACGACCGTCGGTTTATGAATCCGATGCTCTGCCAACTGAGCTACCCTGCCAAAACAAATCCGCTGTCATACTTTGCAGTCGCCATGGCGACAGTTGATGGCGGGCAGGTCACCAGCTAAACTGCGCTGACTTTACTCTATGTATTATAGCAAAAATTACACTGGAGTGTTGAGAACCTCAATGTTCTCGGGTAAATCTGCTGCGCTAACCTGTATTATTTCAATAGGTTTAGCTCTTACTTCCATATCGCTGTATTCTTGAAAATCATCTTTACGAAAAACATGAACACCATTCAAACATCCGTCATTAATTCAGTATATACTGTCTTGTAGATCTAGCGTATCGATGTATCGATACATTGACACAAGATTCTTGATGCAATTTGATAGCGTGGGGTATAATACAGCTTGTTAGTGACGTGCGGGGTAGTGTACGGCTGCACGTGAGGCTCATAATCTCACAGGCCGGGTTCGACTCCCGGCCCCGCAACATATATAAAACAAGGGGTTAAAAAAACAACTGCATCCATTTTTTCCAGTTTGGATCTGGCAAAGTATCCTCTTTTTTTTCTTCAAAACTTAGAACTTTTTTAACTATCTCCTTATCGGGAAGAATAATAATAGACTCCCCGCTATAAGCAAAACCCAAATTGTCCCGGGCCATTTTCTCAATGAAATCCCTGCTTTCTACTTGTGAGATTTTATTTTTAAGCTCAAGATTCTCCTTTTTAAGGGCTTCAACCCGAAGCTCCTCCTTTTTGAGTTTCTCTTTTGATTGTAAAAATGTAAGGATACTACTAATAAGGGAAAGAGTAAGACCAAACGCAATTACCAGCAAACCATACTGAAAAATCAGCCGAAATTTACTTCCTATAATATTTGAGTTTTTAGAGTTGTGTGTTATCATATAGTTTAAGTTCACAGTAGCCTTTTTAAGTTTATAGGCATGACTCAAGAACCAATTATCAAGCTTGTTCCAAAGTTTCTAGACAATCTTGCAAGCAAAGGACGCTCCCCTGCAACCATTTTAGCTTATAGGGCTGACCTAGAACAACTCATTGAATTTCTTAAAAAAAGGAATAAGGTTGTCGTCGATCAGATTTTATCAAGCGATCTTGAAAGCTTTAGAGATACTCTTCTGGCCCAGAAATACACCCCTAAGTCCACTTCAAGAAAACTCAACGCTATCAAAACATTTTTTAGGTGGCTTTTCGAAGAGAAACTTATTGTCCGTGACCCCTCGAAGGAAGTTAATCACCCAAAAATTGAGGTTTCAGTTCCAAAATTTCTTTCAAAACTACAATACAGGGCATTAAGGGACGTTGTCAGGGGTGACCCCAGAATTGCTGCAATTGTTGAACTTATCCTCCAAACGGGAATCAGAATTTCAGAAGTCGCTAATCTAAAACTAAAGAATGTAGAAAGCAACCAGATTACAATCGAGGCGTACGCCACACAACCTCAACGAGTTATTCCTCTTAATAAACCTGCACGAATTGCTATTGAGAATTATCTAAAAGATCGCCCCAAAACCAACTCTGCCTACCTTTTTGTGAGTAAAAATGGAAAACCTTTGGCAGTAAGAAATATCAGAGCTGCAATTGATAGATATATGCAGAAGGCCGAGATTACAGGCTACTCTGTAAATGATTTGAGAACCACTTTCATTGTTGAAAATCTGAAAGCAGAAGTTGACCTTATCACCATCTCTCAGGTGGTAGGTCACAAAAGGCTTTCAACAACCGAACGTTACCTGGAGTTGGCACAAGTTAAGGAACCGGGCAAAAAACAAACTTTAGAAGAACTTTAATCCAAAGACCCTTCTAGTGCGCCCGCTTGGAGTCGAACCAAGTACATCGACTTTATAAGAGTCGCGTTCTGCCGGTGAACTACGGGCGCGCGGCAATATTATATCAAAGCCCTGCACGTCTGGCTATCTCCACCTCTACAAGCCTTGCATCCTTACCATATCGAAGTCTACTCATCTCCTTTATAATCTCGGCAATTTTAGGATTTCCACTCTCTTTTTGCTTTTGGATATCCTTGTATAAATCAATTGAGAAAGGTGGAACGGGCTCGTTGTTCACTATGGTTTTAACATAAGCGTGATATTTTTCAACATTTAGCAAATCATCTTCACCAAAAACAGGTGAAAACTCATGTGCCAAATAGCTGGCATCTGTCACTCCCACTCGAAAACAAATGATAGTGCCCACATTGCCAAAAACAGCATTTTTAACTTCCTCCTCCATCTGGCCTATAAATTGATTAGCAACACAAAGGTTTAATCTGAACTTTCTTGCCTCAGAGAGAATCTGGGCAAAGTCGGGGGTGGCAAAATTTTGAAACTCATCAACATATAAATAAAAATCCCGCCGAGCTTCCTCTGGAGTATCTTGTCTGCTCATTGCAGCCATTAAAATTCTTGGCACCAAGATAAGACCCAAAAAGCCCGAGTTCTCCTCACCAATCTCACCTTTTGCAAGGTTAATAAGAAGAATTTTTCCCTGATCCATAACCTCTCTGAAATTAAATGCGGACTTGGACTGACCAATAATATTTCTCATCATTTTATTAGTCACAAAGCGACCAAACTTGGAAACTATGTAATCAAGAGTTTCAGATTTGTGGTACTCAGCGGTGTGGGCAATTTGTTCTGTCCAATAACTTCTGACAATCGGGTCTTTAATTTTTGCCAAAAATCTTTGTAGATATGGGCCACCCGGATTTTCCAAAAGTTTCATAACCTCCACAAAAGTTGAACCCTCTTCAACCAGGGCGGTCAAAATTGCATTTCTGACAGAATGTTCAAAACGCGGCCCGACAATCCCTGTTTTATAAGGATCAAAAAGCTTATACATCATATTGATAACAGCCGTTGCCACAAAATGTTTCTGGTCTTCGGTTTTTGCTTCAAGCAAATTCATACCCATCGGTCGTTCAGTATCCCCAGGGTAAAAATAAATAACATCTTCAACCCTTTCTGGAGGAATTCTAGGTAAAAGCTGTTCAATCGCATCATGGGGATCGATAAAACAAACCCCTTTTCCAGCTTTGATATCCTGCAAAATCATGTCTATAAGAAGTTGGGATTTACCAACCCCCGTTTTTCCAATGATATAAATATGGCGGCGTCTATCATCATCTGTCATGTAAACCGGGCGTTTAAGCCCTCTGTAAGTACTCATACCGATATAAAGTCCTTCAGATGGAATCTGGGCTGGTGCAGGAGCAGTTTTTGAATAAAGCCAGTGTATATGAGGAGTTGTTATTAGTTTATTGGGGAAGTGGAAAATTGTTGCCAATTCCTCGGGGTTTAAGATAGAAACTCTGTTGCCAAAAAGATGAAAGCGTGGTTGATAGCGATAAAGAAAATCCTCCATAAACGCCTCCTTTCTTATTATCTTGCGTGTGGAGAATCCATTTAGATCCCCTGAAAACTGTTCGAAAGCACTCGAAATGTTGGTAAGGTGCGCCTTGGCTGCTTCTTGAGTCTCAGAAACCACGACGAAACGGATAGAAGTTTCAAAACCAACCTTACTAATTTTTCCCTCAATTGCCTCAAGAGTTTTAGCAGCAACTGAATATTTTGCCTTCTCAGGATCACTCTCCTGCTTTTTGGTTTCAGAAATAAATTTCTTTCCAGAAGACTGCCAATCTGAACCACATGGAGAAATAAGAATTTGTATTGCCGTTGCCTCGGCATCTCCCATCTTTGCAAGCGCAGAAGTTATTAAAGAAAGTGGATCAACAGCTAAATCTTTATAGGTTTTAATAGGATAAAAGTTATCCTTTTTAAGTTGCAAGGCTTTATAGGCAACTTTCCCTTCCTCTGTAAAAATATTGTACTCCGGTACCTCTTGAATCTCGGCATCTGGATATGATCCGTGTACTTGTTTTTCAACAAGATCCTTAAATTTGACAGGTGTCCAGATATAAAAACGAATATCCTCCTTTTTGGCAACAATTTCAAATGATATTGCCGGCTGAGTTAAATACTTTTGCTTCCATCCTCCTTGTTTAATAGCATACAAGGCTGCAAAAAGCTGCTCCATAGCGTCAATTTTTATCTCATTGTCTTTGGGGACTGCGATTTGCAAGAGGACCGAATCTATTGATTTTTCTTCTCTACCCCATGTCTTTAGAAAATCAAGGACAAAAAAACCTCCGACAACAGTTGCCAAAACAGTCAGTGAAATAAGAAATGCCAGTAAAAAAAGAAAATTTATGTCCAGACCAAGATTAAACATTTTCTGTTCCACCCCTTCCCAACACTTTCCAGCCAAAATGAAGCGCTTTTTTAAGCATCCTAAGCCAAAAAGCCGCAAACCAAGTCATTGAATCTGTGACCGGTCCTTTTGAAACCTTCTCAAGTTCTTGTTGAGTTTTGGGCAGGGTAACTATCGGGATAACTTTTGTATCATCTGTAGGTTGAATAAGAGGTTTACCGCTATCATCGGTAACTTTTGCGGTAAATTGGGTCTGAATAGGACTTACTCCGCCCTTCTCAAGGTAAGAAGGAACCTGAATTTCTGTTGGTCGCTCTTCTATCGGACTTTTAGGTTCTTGCTCTGGAGAGATTGGCATAGATTCATTTTAACACCAGTCAATTAAGATTTCTTAGTGATTTTTGAAGTTTTCCAAATTTTATCTTTTATACCCATATCAAAATTTGCTTTACGAGCAAGAGTAAAAAGATAATCTGAAAGTCTATTCAGATATTTAAGTACATTACTATGCACTATTTCTTCCCCTTTTTTCTGGTTTGTATTTAAGGCCACCACCCCACGCTCGGCGCGTCGAGACAAAGCTCTCGCAAACTGCAAGTTTACAGAATCTCTTGTACCAAGGGGGAAAACAAAATTCCTCAAAACTGGCATGGTCGAAGTCATCTTGTCGATATCCTTTTCCATTTTAATAATTTGGTTTTTGCTTATTCTAACTTTTGATCCAGCAAGTTGCGAGCCAATTTTTAATAAATTATTTTGAACTTCGGTGAGTTTATCCTTCAAGAGGCTATTTTCAGTTTGAGCAATAACTATTCCCAAAAAACTATTCAGCTCATCAATATTCCCAATTGCCTCAAAAATAGCAGAAGCCTTAGAAATCCTCGTTTGCGGATTCCTAAAAGTAGAAGTTGTCCCTTTGTCACCTTTTCTGGTGTAAATCGGCATGAGGCCATTTTACCAGAAATCTCAAGATATCTTTTAGATTCGGATGCTACCCATCTTTTTTCTGAATCAAAAATCTTTTGTCATTCATAGCTCACAAGTTGAAAATCCACAGCGTAAACATTTATAGCATTTTTTATCTTTGACTAGTTCGATGTCACAATTTGGGCAAAGCTTTTTTTCTAGTCTACCCCTGCTTCCCCCAAATTCAAAAACCTGGCTTGCTTTTGTCTTATCTCTATAGACAGTCAAACCCTTACAACCCAACCTCCATGCTAAGACAAAAGCATCCTTGACGTCTTGAGGAGTTGCAGTAGCTGGCATATTAATAGTTTTTGTTATTGCGTTGTCGGTCCACTTTTGGAAAGCTGCCTGCATTCTTATATGATCGCGCCAAGAAATGTCATGAGCCACCTTAAAAATATCCTGCAGATCCTTTGGAACTTCTTTGATACCCTGAACACTCCCGTTATTATCTATGACTTTTTGGATAAGATCATCAGAATAAAGCCCCCTTTCTTTAAGTTTTCTCACAAAAATCGGAATAACTGTCTTTAACCTCATCCCCCCGAGAACGTTTTGCTCATAAGCTAGGGCAAAAAACGGTTCAATCCCAAAAGAAGTTTCGCAAATCACTGCGTTTCCGCTTGAGGGTGGAAAAGTCAAAAGCCCAACATTTCTGGGTTTTTTCTTGGATTTCGCCCAGATAGAATCTTTTACCAAAGGGAAAGGGCCTTTTTCTTTGGCAATCTCGCAAGAAGTATCAAAAGCCGTCTCATACATTGTTTTGGTCAGTTTTTGGGCTAATTTAAATGCCTCTTCGCTATCATAGGCAATTTCCATTAAAGCCAAAGCCTCTGCCCAACCCACTCCGCCAATTCCAATTCTTCTGTGAGCTTTGACTGCGCTACCTACTTCGGCAACAGGAAACCAAGATGAATCTATTACATCATCCATAAGTCTCACTGCAATTCTCATAACCTCGGCCAGTCTTTCAAAATCAAAAGTTTTACCCTTAACAAATTTCGTAAAATTCAAATAACCCAAATTACAAGATTCGAAAGGATACAAAGGTTCCTCACCACAAGGGTTTGTAGCCATAATCGGGCCGCGCTTTTGCATAAGGGGATTTGCCAAAGCTGTGCCACGGTTAATTGCAGAAAGATTAATCATCCCTGGATCTCCAGTGGCCCATGCCATCTGCGCCATCAGCTCCAAAATCGACTTTGCCTTCACAGTGTTGACTACCATAGCGTTTCTTGGATTCACAAGTTTCCAATTTTTACCCTTAAGAGCCGCCTCCATAAACTCATCGGTTATACCTACTGATATATTGGTCTTTGTTAGATAACCATCGCTTTGCTTTGCGGCAATAAAATTAAAAATGTCCGGGTGGTCGGCGTTTAAAATTACCATATTGCCACTTTCATATTTGCCCTCTTGTTTAAAAATTGAGGTCATAAGGTCAAAAATCTCAATCATCTTAACCGGTCCTGCCGCAAGCCCGGGAACCCCACCAACAACATCTCCTTCTGGACGGATATTTGAAAAATTAAATCCACAACCTCCCCCGTGTTTTTTGATTAAGGTTGATTTGTGAAGAATCTCAAAAATTTCGTCGATGTCATCGGTAATTGGCCAGACAAAACAGTTGGCAAGTTGGGGAGTTTTTTTACCAGCATTAGCCAGTGTTCTTGTCCCTGGTAAAAAGTCAAAATTAATCATAATCTCATAAAATTTTTTATACCAATAAGCTTTCTTTTTTCCTTTTTCGACCCTTGACACAAACTTTGCGACTCTGTCTATCATTCCTCTTGGCGTTTCAATTATTTGTCCAAATTGATTTCTTCTTAGGTAGCGCTCGCGAAGTATATATAAGGTATTGTAAGAAAGACCTATATCATCGTTGACGCCCAGTGTTTTTTTATCCTGACGAAGATGCTTTTTGTTTTCTCGATAAAGGATAAATGCCTTGGCGGTTTTTGCGTGTCCTTTTTCTATCAGAACCTTTTCGACAAGTTCTCCTATCTCAAAAGTGGGAATAGGAACTCTGTTTTTATAACGCTTTTTTAACAGATGAACAACCTCTTCACCAATGTTATAAGCCAAATCTTTGTCCTTTCCTCCAACCCCCAAAGCAGCTTTCCAGATACCCTCACTTATTTTTTGGGGATTAAAGTCTTCTATTTTCCCATTTGCTTTAATCACCGCTTTGATGCCAGGAAATTTTGAAGACATAAAGTTAACACTCGCTATAGCCACAACTTTGGCATTTCACACATCCTTCTTCAAATACAAGCGTACCCGCTCCACAAGAGGGACAAATATCCCCTGGCCTATCTAAAAGAAGATGAGAAGCTGAAGCCATTGTGGGGTCGTTTAGACCACCTGTCTCGTTTGAGATAGTGGCAGAGTTCGCCACCACAACAGCTCCAGCTTGCTCGGTAGTAGAATTGGAATAGTTATAGACACCGTTGCCGTTTACCTTTAACCCAAGATACATCGAAAGAGCAACGGCCACGGCATCGGGAAGAGAAAGAATCTTATTCGGACCAAAACCTACCGACCTTCTGCCACCAATGCCGCGGAGTTGATCAATAATCACAAGTGCCTTATCCCTTGGAGTCAGAGGACCTCCAAATTTTAAAGATTTCGAAATAACTCGGCCCAAGGCCTCAGCAATTGCCTGAATATCGCTACCCGCCTTTCCGACATTTATAAACAGTTCAATCGGGTTACCATTGTTGTCGCTATTTACGGTAATCCAAGCAGTGCCAATTGGAGTTTTAATCTTATAAGTTGAACCAGAAAGCTGAAGAGGCCTCTCCCAGGTCTTGGGTAGAGTATCTTTTTTATCTTTCACACCTAAATTAAGTACTTGCGAGTCTTTACATCCATCCCTAAAAACAGTTACCCCTCTACAGCCAGTTTCCCAAGCTAATAAATAAGCTTTCTTAATATCATCAATACTTGCCTCGTGTTTTAAATTAATCGTTTTACTGACAGCATTGTCTGTATATTTTTGAAAAGCAGCCTGTGTTCTGATATGCCAAACAGGGTCAATTTCGTGAGCTGTAACAAAAATTCTTCTGACATCCTGAGGAATTTCTTCAATTTCTCCGACCACTCCAGTTTGCGTAATTTTTTCTTTAAGCTCCTCGGACCAAAAGCCCCTTTGCTTGGCTATCTCTTCAAACATGGGATTTATAAAAGTAAGGATTCTGTCAAGGTGTTTATCTTTCACAATATGCCTGTAGGCAATTGCAAAAAGAGGCTCAATACCACTTGAGGTTCCCGCAATAATCGAAATAGAGCCTGTAGGGGCAATTGTTGTGACAGTTGAGTTTCTCCTGGGTTTTTCATTTTTATAAATACTCGCGTGCCAAAGAGGAAAAGGACCCCTTTCTCTGGCTAATTCTCTAGAGGTTTCGATGGCTGTTTCTTGAATGGTCTTCATAATTTGCTCCCCTAAATTAATTGCCTCTTCACAATCATAGGGAATCCCCAACTCAATCAACATATCCGCCCAACCTCCAACCCCAAGACCAATTCTTCTTATTGCAAGCGTTGTCTGCCTTATCTGGGAAAGAGGATAAGGATTCATCTCAATAACGTTGTCCATAAATCGGGTGGCAATTTTTACGGTTTCAACCAAACCCTCCCAATCAACTTGTTTTTTGTCTGGTCTTGCCGGGTCATCTTTAACAAAGTATGTCAGAAAAATACTTCCCAGATTACAGGAGTCAAAAGGGTAAAGAGGCTGTTCGCCACAAGGATTGGTGGATTCAATTGGTCCAAGCGAAGGAACCGGATTTGCGAAACTTTTGTTTATTCTATCTATAAAAATAAGCCCGGGGTCTCCTGTTTTATGGGCACCTTTGCAAATTTCCTCAAAAACCTCCCTTGCAGAAAGCTCTCCTGATTTTTGTCCTGTCTTCGGATTAACTAAATCATAATTTTCTCCCTTTTGGTAAGCCTCCATAAATTTATCTGTTATGGCAACAGATATATTAAAGTTTGTAATACCTCCATCGTCTTTACAGTGAATAAAGTCCATAATATCCGGGTGATCTACCCTTAAAATACCCATATTAGCCCCCCTTCTTTTACCCCCTTGTTTAATTTCATTTGTTGCGGCATCAAAAATTCTCATAAAAGAAATTGGACCCGAGGCAGTCCCTTTACTGCTTTTAACCACTGAACCTTTTGGTCTAAGCCTGCTAAAAGAAAATCCCGTACCCCCACCGCTTTGATGAATTAGAGCTTGATATTTAATAGCATCAAAAATTCCAACCAAGGAGTCATCAACAGGCAAAACAAAACACGCAGAGTACTGAAGTCCATTTCCTGTTCCAGCATTCATAAGAGTGGGAGAATTTGGCAAAAACTTATGGGATATCAAAAGTCTATAGAATTTTTTGGCAAGCAAAACGACATCTTCGCGGCTTGCTCCCCAAACAACCTCTGCTGAGGCTATATCCCAGGCAACACGCCAGCACATCTCATCAGGAGTTTCAATAACTTTTCCTTCCAAATCTCTAAGAAGATATCTTTCCCTTAAAACCCTAAGCGCCTGTTCGGACCAATAACCGGTTGATAAATCCCGAGGAAAAGAAGGACGATTACCAGCCTTTTTATTAATTTTTTCGATAACTTGGTTATATTCTGGGAATTGCAAATCCTCCAAAGAAAGCTCTAACTCCCCGTTTTTAGTTTTACGTCCAGTGTTTTTTGAGCTTTTTACTCCCTTTTTGTATCTAGTGGTTCTCAAAGATAATTCTGCCATTTTTTTAATCTATTTGTTGGATTGCTCTCTCAAAGTCGGTAATATCTTTGAATTCCAAATAAACACTCGCAAATCTAAGCCATGCAACTTTGTCTATCTTTTTTAACCTTCGCATTACCGCCTTACCTATTTGACGGGAAGATACCTCCTCCTTTTGGGTTCTGAGCATTTCCCGCTCCACTTCATCCACAACTTTTCGCACCTTCTCAAAAGGCACGGGCCTCTTTTCAATTGCCTTTAAAATCCCACGTTGAATCTTATCCCTATCAAAGGGTTCGCGTCTCCCGTCTTTTTTAATAACCCAAAGAAAAATATTTTTAACCTTCTCATAGGTAGTAAAACGCTTACCACATTTTCCACATTCTCTTCTCCTTCTTATTCCTTCTCCTTCTTCCACTATTCTTGATTCCAAGACTTGACTGTTGATAACTCCACAAAAAGGACATCTCATATTTCACGCATGTAAACAAAAGCACTATCTATAGTTTACGAAAAAATGATGAACCACCACATATATGGAGTCAACTAGCATTTAATATGTCAAAAGATTACATCAAATGTATGCAACGGGCACAAAAGAACTCCTTTTTAGAATTTTTCCGAATAGTTTGCAAAAAAAAATGAACAAAAAAAATGCTAATAAAATCATTTTTACTTAAAAAATGGGCACTCTACTACTTCTACACCCTCTTTTACACACGAAGCCCTGACATCTTCATAAAGCCTTTTGGGATATTCTAAAGTTTCTATAACAACTTGACGTGCACTTGGAGGAACACTGAAAGAGATTTTATCAATCTCTTCCCAGTGCTTAAGAACTGCAAAGGATAGTTTTCTTAAGACCTCTTTGGTCCCAAGTCCTTTTTGGCGTGCGATTTTCTCCTGGCTAACTGTCTCTTCAAGATATTTCTCAGCTTTTGTTAGGGTAGATATACCAAGATCATACTCTTTCTGGATAATAAGTTTCTTAGAAGCCGCCAAGCGTTTATCGGCTAGGTGCAAAAGAATTTCGGTTTTTTTGAGAGGATTGGTGGTAAGAGTTAACCAAAGCTTATCGCGGGCAACTTTAACTGGCCAGAAAAAATGATTAGGAAGAATATTGCCTGTATCTGGTAAAACATAGTGTATGATTTCAGTATTATTTTTGTTTTTAGTGTCTATATTTCCAAACGAAGAACCAAACTCGAATTTTGGCGTTGCGGCTTGAAAAGCAGAAATCAGTAACACCACCAAAGCCACTATAAAAGCAAAAGAAGAGGTTAGTACTTTAACTAACATCAAACAATTATACAATCATCTGAACAAAATAACTGGCCATTCCCAAAGAAAATGAAGAAGAATTGAAGAAAAAATGTTTTTTGTCCGGGCGAATAAAAAAGCAGAACCAATTCCAAATATAACTGTTAACATAAGGTAGGAGATGATTGAAAGCAAAGAAAGTTTCCAGTCGAAAAGAGCCACAGGAATATGGATAAGAGCCCAGCCAACACTCGTTGAAAGGTTCGCAATCCACTCTTTTTTAAAAACACTTAAAATTCTTGTAAAAAGGTAGCCCCGAAAGGTTATTTCCTCTGAAATTGCCGTAGCAAAAGAGATAAGAAACATAAGAATAATCGGCTTTTCCCCCACATAGGCAAAAAAACTTATTTCGCCGTATTTGATTGAATTAAGTATCAGACCCTCAACTGTAAAAACAATCCCCAAGGCTAAAGAATAATAAATTGCTGGAAAAATCTTCTCAAAAGTAATACCTATACTTTTAAGGTCTTCCTTTTCTTTCCTGAGAAAGTAGAATACTCCCCCCAACCAAATAAGAGGTTTAATTACAAACTCCTCTACCTCTTCAGGAAGCTGGAATAAAAGCCTGTAAAATCCCCAGACTATAAGAAGAAAAACAAAAAGCGTTAGAGAATTTTTAAGAAGCCTTATTTTTTTATCCATTTTGTGGCCTTTGACTTATTTTACAACCTTCAAAGGCGTTGTCCACCGCTTCTATAATCATTGTTATGCAACTTCTTGCTTCCTCAAAAGTAAGAACATTTTTCTCCCCGGGAAACCAGTGGAAGGCTAAATTCCTGCAGCGAGTCCATGTATCCCAAAGTTTCCTAGCCACCCCTTCACCACCACAAAAAGAAACAAGCTTGTCATAAATGCTGATATTGGCATATTTCTCCCTGTCAAGCTCTGGGTTTAAGGCCTTACCCACCCTGAAACGTCTTCCTTTATATTCCTCAAGAGAAATAAATCCTAAATCTAAAAAGAGCTTTTTTAAAAATCCTTCGTAAGCCTTTGCTGCAGGAAAAACGACAAATGCATAATCGTGAAACTCACTTCTTTCGTGGGGCAGATTCTTCCGCCATTGACCAACTACCTTTATCAAGAAAAACGACTCGAGAAAAAGTTCTTTGAGATCCTCTTCAAGATAATTCCACCAAGGTTTTTGGAAAAACCTTTCTTCATCCATACAATTTTTTATAATAACACAGAGTGTATAATTGTTTCTCATGAGAAAGGTAACAAAGAAATACAAAAAGAAACTAGTAATTAGTAGAAAGAAGCGCTGGATAGTATTATGGATAACAAGCGTTGTGATGGCCAGTCTGGTTTGGCTTTTTTGGGACATCCCACTTCCAAATCAAATCGCCTCAATCAATCTCCCTGTGTCTACAAAACTTTATGATAGGAACGGAAAATTAATTTACGAAATTTACGCAGACAAAAGAAGTACCCCTATTAAACTTGCCGATATACCAGACCATGTCATCAAGGCAACTCTCGCCATTGAGGATAAAGATTTTTATAAGCACCACGGTTTCTCTTTTATAGGTATACTTAGGGCTACCTATAAAACAGTTTTCAAAAGACACCTTGAAGGAGGGTCAACTCTTACCCAACAACTTGTCAAAAACACCCTTCTAACCCCCGACAGAACCATAAAAAGAAAAATCAGAGAATTTTTTCTGGCAACGGCAATAGAGATTATTTATTCAAAGGACGAGATTTTGGAAATGTATTTAAATCAAATTCCTTACGGATCAACCGCCTATGGAATTGAGGCGGCAAGCAACCTTTATTTTGGAAAAAGTGCAAAAGATTTAACCTTAGGCGAAGCCGCACTTTTGGCTGGACTACTAGCGGCTCCCAGTAAATTTTCTCCCTTCGGTTCTCGTCCGGAATTGGCCAAAGAAAGGCAGGGAATTGTACTCACCAGAATGCTTGAGGATGGATATATTTCCCAGGAAGAAGCTCAAAAAGCCAAAGAAGAAGAACTACATTTTGCTTCAATTTCAGCTCCTAAGGCCCCTCATTTCTCTCTTTGGGTCAAGGAACAACTCTCTGAAAAATACGGCGAAAAACTAGTTGAACAAGGAGGGCTTAGAGTAACCACCACTCTTGATCTTGAGCTTCAAGAATATGCCCAAAGTGCAGTTGCCTCCGAGGTGGCAAAACTTGCCAAATCCAACGTTAAAAACGGCGCGGCGATTGTCACAAGGCCCAAAACTGGTGAGATACTTGCAATGGTTGGTTCTAAAGATTATTTTGCCCAAGATGAGGATGGAAAAGTAAATATAATCTTTGCGAAACGCCAGCCGGGCTCTTCAATAAAACCCCTAAATTATGCCCTTGCCCTAAGAGATAAAAAGATTACTCTGGGGAGTATATTGGCAGATATTCCGACCTGTTTTTCAGTCCCGGGGCAAACTGCTTATTGTCCGGGAAATTACGATGGCCAATATCACGGCATAGTTCAGGCACGCTTTGCGCTGGGAAATTCCTATAACATCCCGGCTGTAAAAGTCTTGGCTCTTAATGGGGTTGAAAATTTTGTGGAATTTTCAAGAAGTATGGGCATTACAACTTTTTCAGATCCCTCAAATTACGGCCTTTCTCTAACTTTGGGTGGGGGTGAAGTACGTCCGTTTGATATGGCTACCGCCTTTGGAGTTTTTGCCAACGGAGGAATCAAAAAACCTCTAATATCAATCCTTAAAATAGAAGACTGGCGTGGAAAGATTCTTGAAGAAACAAAGATAGAGAACTCCGAAGGAGAAAGAGTTCTCTCACCTGAAGTGAGTTTTCTTATCTCTCACACTCTTTTGGATAACAATGCCAGAAGTGCTGCTTTTGGCGAAAGTTCATATTTAAATGTTCGAGGGCATCCAGAAGTGTCAGTCAAAACAGGCACAACAAATGACTTACGCGACAACTGGACAATCGGTTTTACAAAACATGCCCTGGTAGTCAGTTGGGTGGGGAATAACGATAACTCCCAAATGAGAGGAGCAGTCTCCGGGGTTTCTGGGGCATCTCCAATTTGGAACAAAATAATGAAGGCTGTTTTGGATAAAGCTGAGAATGGATTTTACGAAAAAAGCGATAAGGGACACGCATGGCCCCAACAGCCAGAGGGCGTTATCGGAGTAAATATTTGCTGGACAACCGGATCTATCCCCTCCGGCCTACCTGAAAACCCGGGCTGTCCAGTCCGTTTTGAATACTTTCTAAAAGATTTTTTACCCCAACAAACTGCCGAGCTTCGGCTTGACATCCCAATAGACAAAACAACTGGCGAGATTGCCCGTCCAGACACTTCGCCCGAGAATATCGAAATTCAAAATCATCCTGTAATTTATGACCAACTGGGTGTTATTTACTGTCTGGATTGCAGCATGCCCACAAAGCCAATCACAATAAAATATCCCCTGTCTATTTCTACTTCAAAATAAAACCCATAATTGTTACAATAGCAGGGTGACCGGAGGAAAGTTTTGGGAAAGATATATAACTCTTTTTAGGCGGGTAACTTTTACCATCGGCAATCCGCTGTACTTAGTCTTAGTCTATGGTTTTATCGCCTTAGCTTTTTTAATTCATCTTTTATTTAAACTCTTACAATTTGTTTTTCTCTTTTTTATTAGAAGACTTTCTCGGGCAGAAATAAGAATTTCTTTTTCTTTACAAAAAATATTTCTTTTTTCCACAATAGTTTTTTTTCTCTTAAGCGTCTGGTCTGTCTGGTGGTTTTTAACAGCTGACCTTCCTCCAGCTGAAAATTTACAAACAAGACAACAAGAAGTTTCAACAAAAATTTATGATAGAAATGGAGTACTTCTTTATAAAATTTACAAAAATCAAAACAGAACCATAGTTCCTTTGACAAAAATTCCAGATCATGTAATCAAGGCAACCTTGGCGGCTGAGGATGCCTCCTTTTATAACCACCCCGGATTCTCAGTCAAGGGAATTATCCGCGCAATCATCAAAAATATTCGGGAAAGAAAACTCTCAGGCGGCTCTACAATTACCCAGCAACTTGTTAAGAATGTTTTTCTCTCGACGCAAAAGACATTTTTAAGAAAAATAAGAGAGATTATCCTTGCAGTCAGGGTTGAGTCAGTTTTTACTAAAGACGAAATCTTGGAGATGTATCTTAACGAGGTCTCCTACGGAGGCACAGCCTACGGAATTCAGGAAGCATCCCAGCTTTACTTTGCCAAAGACGTTGATAAGCTGACTCTTGCCGAAGCTGCCCTTCTTGCGGGGTTGCCCAAAAGCCCTTCCAGATACTCTCCCTTAGGACCGGATATCACTCCTGCTCTGACGCGACAAAAAGAGATATTACGTCTTATGCTGGAACACGGATTTATAACTGAAGATGAGTGGGCTAGTGCCCAAAATGAAAAACTTTCTTTTGCCTCGAAAAAAATAGATATCAAGGCCCCACATTTTGTAATCTATGTCAGAGATCTTCTGGCACGAAAATATGGTGAGGAAATGGTAGAAAAAGGTGGATTAGAAGTCACCACCACCCTTGATTACAAAGTTCAAGAAGAATTAGAAAAAATTTTAAAAGAGGAAATAGATAAACTTGCCGCCTATCACGTTACCAATGGAGCAATTCTGGTTACCCGTCCCCAGACCGGAGAAATTATTGCAATGGTTGGCTCAAGGGATTATTTTGACACAACGAAAGACGGTAACGTAAATGTTACCTTGCGACCTCGCTCGCCAGGATCCTCAATTAAAATTGTGACATATGCCTACGCTTTAAGCAACGGTTTTACAGCGGCAACTATACTTTCAGACACACCAACCACCTTTTCAGTTCCCGGACAACCCCCCTACACCCCGCGCAACTATGATGCCTCTTTTAGAGGTAACTTAACACTGCGAAGCGCCCTTGCTGAATCAAGAAATATAACCGCTGTCAAAACTGTTGCCAAATTCGGCGTTGCCAATATTTTTGAAATGGGCAGGAAAATGGGAATAACAAGCTGGAAAGATCCGAAAAACTACGGTCTTTCAATTACTCTGGGAGGTGGAGAAGTAACCTTGGTTGATTTGGCTACTGCCTATGGCGTTGTTGCAAACTATGGCCAGAAGGTAAATCTCTCACCTATTCTTTCAATAGTAAACTATAAGGGTAAAATTATCGAGGAAAACGGTTGTGTCTTTGGCGAAAAAAAATCTCTAAAAATTGGAATAGGTGCAATCAGAGAGACCTGTTCAAAAGAATCTGTCCTCGATGAAAGAGTGGCTTTTTTACTTATTGATATTCTTAAGGATAATACCGCCCGGGCGCCAGCTTTTGGTCTTAATTCATCTTTGGTCATTCCCAACCACCCGGAAGTTGCTGTTAAAACCGGGACCAGCAATGACCTTAGGGATAATTTAACTATCGGCTTTAATCAGGAATATTTGACTGCTGTCTGGGTGGGAAACAACGATAACTCCCCAATGGCCCGCATTGCCTCCGGGGTAACGGGAGCAGCCCCAATTTTCAATAGGGTTATGAGATTTCTGCTTGAGGGGAAAGAAAACCATCCTTGGCCAATACCAAATGGCATTGTCCAACTACCAATTTGTGCCCTTACCGGTACTCTTCCATGCGAAGGTTGTCCAATAAAAATGGAGTGGTTTTTGCAAGAAAATCAACCCAAAACCCACTGCAACTTTGAAACAATTAAGAAAGTCGAAGAGGAAAAACAAAAAAACAAGGAAGAAAAAAAGAGTCCCACTCGCGGCCAAATACTTGAACCAGCTTTTTCAACTATTCGGGGTTTCTGAAAAAGGATACTTATATAAAACAAAACTCATAAAAGCAAGAAAAATCAAAAACGTAAATAAAAAAGGTCGCGGTTGGCGAATTAGATCAAAAAACAAAGCTATCAAGAAGGGTGCAGTGACTGCGTGCATACCAAGCTGGTAAAGTTTTTTATAACCCAAGTCTTTCTTCATAATCTTGGCAATAAGCAAAACAAAAACACTCGCCACTACCAGCCACAAAAGTCTCCCAAGAAGTGAAATTACCCCTCCTAAAAATGGCCAGACAAGAACCGAAAATAAGATAGCTAGAATAACAAAATAAGACAAATTATCAAGAAAAGGTAGAATCTTGGAAACAAGATTATCATAATAATGCCTATCAACTGTTATGTTTGAGACAATTTCCTTTATTGGCCTTATTCTGTATCCACTATTATCATCCCAGAAAACTATATATTTTTTTGTCAGTAAAACTGCGCTTTTGTATTTTTCAAAATCCTCTATCTTTGCATTGGTATCAATGGCTATAAAGTGTACAAATTTTTCTTCAGGTTCCGGCCATTCTTTTGGAGGATTAACAAAAAAAGGCTCTTTGACATTAGTTGATAACTCCCCATTTTTAACTGTTAGAACAAGGTGAGGAGGGTACAAATCTTTCAGGGCAATTTTTGTTTTATCTATAAATGCGGGAATTTTTGGAAAATATGATACAGCCTCGACTGAAAATTTTATTCCCCAGACAAGCGAAATCAAAACCAAAAGAAAGTAAAGATACTTCAAAGAAAAAGAAAACTTAGCCTTGGCTATGTCTTGATAATACTCTGGAGAGCTAATACTTCGCCAAAAGACCCTGAAGAAAAACTTAATTCTTCTCATCCTAAACTTATTCTAGCGCATTTCAAGTCTTAAAAAAAGAACACTAGAATTCAAAATTTGTCCCCAAACTTGACAAA
>CAYNMC010000039.1:0-2512 GCA_964398365.1 uncultured Pseudomonadales bacterium
AATTTATACTTTTCGGTATGCTCTTTCGGAGTCAAAAGAAACCCTAAGGGTAGTTGAGGAGAAACTTGAAGGCCATCCGAGATTAATTTTAAAATTTCTAATAGGAGCTTTCTTTTTAATTTTTGGGGCAAAAATTTTGGTTGAGAGTGGGGTTGTTCTGGCAAAAAATCTTGGGGTATCGGAAATTGTTATTGGCATAGTTTTGGTGGCTTTGGGAACCTCTCTGCCTGAGTTAATAACTGCCTTAACTGCCTTAGTTTCTGGCCATGAGCGGGTAAGTTGGGGAAATTTAACTGGAGCAACAGTTTTAAACTTAACTTTTGCTTTAGGCCTGGCGGCGATTTTTGGCGAAATAAGAGTAAACCAACAAATTTTGTTTTTTGATTTTCTGCCGCTTTTGCTTTTTAGCGGTTTAGTTTTAGCCTTTGCCTTTTTGCCAAAGTTGCCAAAAAGGCTGGTGGGGGCTGTTTTGATCACCGCTTATTTTTTTTATCTTGGTTTTCTCTTTCAGAGATGATTCTTTCCATTGAAAAATAGAGATGGTGGCTGCTACCTTCACTCTTCAAAATTTCATATTTCTTAAACAGGAGTTTATTAAATTTACAATAAGTTTGCAAGATGAGATTTTTTGACAAAATAATGCCAAAGCATTTTGTTGTCAAAATCAAAGTAAAAACCCAGAGTGCCAAGTTAATCCACAATAATTTGTGGGGATTTAACGTGGGTGGATTTGCACGGCGTGGATTCGTATAGGCAAGGTTTTCTTCATTGTCAACGGTGGAATTTAAGTGTAGAATTGGGTTAACCAACTAATTTATGGAGATTATCGCCGATTTACATTTGCATAGCAAATACTCCCGGGCCGTTTCCCAAGAAATGATTATCCCCCAAATTTTTAAATGGGCGGTTAAAAAGGGAATAGGTTTGGTAGGAACTGGCGATTGGACTCATCCTTTATGGCTTCGGGAAATTAAAGCTAATCTTAAGGAGGTAGGAGAAGGGGTTTATGGATTAAAGGGAGAAGATGCTGGTGGTGACGAATTTTCTCACCCCACTTTGTCTTCCTCGGTTCTACCATCTAGTCATAGCACGCAGTCTAAATTGGGTAGAGGCATAGCCGTAAGTGTGGAGATGTCGAAAATTGTCACGCGCCATCCTCTCTTTATATTAAGTACCGAAATCTCAAGTATCTATTCTCAAGGCGGGAGACAAAGAAGAATTCATAATCTTATTTTGGCACCCTCAATTGAGGTGGTGGAAAAAATTAATAAAGCCTTGTCAGTAAGAGGTGTAAATTTGTTAAGCGATGGCAGGCCGATTTTAGGCTTAAGCGCTAGCCAGGTTGCCGAACTTATTTTTGAGATTAGCCAAAAATGTCTGCTTATTCCTGCCCATGTCTGGACTCCTTGGTTTTCTTTATATGGCTCTATGAGCGGCTTTGACTCAATTGATGAATGTTTTGGTAATTTTTCTAAAAATATCTACGCGCTTGAAACAGGCTTATCCAGCGACCCGAGCATGAACTGGCGGATTGAGGAAAATTTAGGACGTCAGATTGTTTCTTTTGGTGACGCTCACTCGCCCCAAAAACTTGGTCGTGAGGCAACGGTTTTTGAAATTCCCGGCTTAAGTTATGAGAATATAAGAAGAGCGATTATAGGGAAGTTTGAAGATGGAAATCCGAAGCTGGAGAATCCGATCTCGGACCTCAAAAAACAAACTTCATTTCAGCCTTCTAATCACCGATCTCAAATTTCATTTACCATAGAGTTTTATCCAGAAGAAGGAAAGTACCATTACAGCGGCCATCGCAAGTGTCAAGTTGCCTATTCTCCTCACGACATTAAAGTTAAAGGCACAACCTGCCCGGTTTGTGGAAGAAGTCTGACTGTTGGCGTTACTTCAAGGGTGGAAAAACTGGCATCAATTGAGATTGAGACAGAAAGCAAAATAAATGAAAAGGGTGTTCGCTTTATTTGTGATAAGGAAGGAAAACGAACACCTTACGTAATGCTTGTTCCGCTTCAGGAAATTTTAGCCGAAAGTTTAAATCTAGGTCTTGCTACAAAGGGTTTGGAGGAAACTTATGAAAAAATGATAACAAGCTTTGGTAGCGAGTTTGAGGTCCTTCTAAAAACAGAGATTGAGGAAATAAGAAAAATCTTTCCAGAGAAAGTTGCTGAAGGAATAAAAAGAGTAAGACTGGGTGATATTCATATTGAGCCGGGCTTTGACGGCGTTTTTGGCAAGGTATGTATCTGGAGTGGAGAAAATGAGAAGAAGAAAAAAGAAGAAGCAAGGCAAACTGCGTTGTTTTAAATAGGCTATTGACCAGTGGCGACTTTTTTGAAAAGATAATATTGGAGTAAAAAAGGTAAAAATGCAAGAGATTAAAAGGGCTTAGAGGTTTTACCTCTTTATCTTTTTACTCTTTTACTCTGGATCGGGGGTGATAAAGTTGGCAGAAGCTAAAGGAACAGGTCTTAAAAAAGAAACAGCCGGAGCTCTGGCA